>JBBQXQ010000068.1:0-17513 GCA_038209515.1 Gemmatimonadales bacterium | reverse complement strand
TTCTCTGACGCCGCGACCGCCTTCTCCTTCGTGTTGGCGAACTTCGGAATCGCGATCGCAGCCAGGATGCCGATGATCACGACCACGATCAGAAGCTCGATCAGGGTAAAGCCCTTGCGGTTGCTCATTACTTCCTCCAGTGGGTGCCGTGACCATCGGACAGGTTGCTCGGTTGCGATGCTAATCGCTCACGGTAAGGCAACAGGTATGCCACCCCTGTGTTGCCACGACCAATGCGAATCAGAGCACCTACTTAACTACCGCTTGCACGGTCAGGTGCAGTATTTCTTGAAGGTCGTAGAGGTGGATTTTGCAAATGCCTTTCCGGCAGCACCGAATCTGAAACTGACGGAGCTGGGTGATTCGACCGGCATCCTTTCGATGCAATCGTTGTAGAACTTCCGCGAAGCAGCCGGGTGTCAACCCGCGGCTTCCCCTCTGGAGGAATGCCCTTACCGTGGCCGGCCGCGGTGCCGGCAATGCCATCCGGCCGGAAGGCTCCAAGCTCAACTCCTGCCGCCGCAGTCAGATGCAGCACGACATAAGAGAGTGCCAACTCTTGCATGCTTCTTGCCCGCCAAAGCGCGCGAGACCCCCGCCGTCGATGTTTACCGCTTCCGGGATCACCCATGATCATCGTGCTGTACCTCGCATTCGTGCTCTCCGGTGCTGCGGGCCTGATCTACGAATCGATCTGGACCCGCTATCTCGGTCTGTTCGTGGGACACGACGCCTACGCACAGATCATCGTGCTGGTGATCTTCCTGGGCGGCATGTCGGTCGGGGCGATGGGAATCAGCCGGTGGTCGGAGCGGCTGAAGGATCCATTGTATGGCTACGTGGCGGTCGAGTTCGCCGTCGGCTGCATTGGACTCTTCTTTCACGAGATCTTCCAGGGTGTAACCGGCTGGGCCTATCAGGGGGTCTACCCCGTACTCGCGGGATCCTGGACACTGACCGCGGCCAAGTGGGCCATCGCGGGCAGCCTGATCCTCCCCCAGTCGATCTTGCTGGGCATGACGTTCCCGCTGATGACCGCCGGCGTCCTCCGGCTTCGCGCGGACCGGCCGGGACGAACCCTTTCCCTGCTGTACTTCTCGAACAGTCTTGGCGCATCGGTCGGCGTGCTGATCGCCGGTTTCTACCTGGTGGAGCTCGCCGGCCTGCCCGGTACCCTGCTGACGGCGGCCATGCTGAACCTGGCCGTGGCCGCCGTGACGGTCGGCGTCATCGCGGCGGGCCGGCGGACCGCGGCTGAGCCGGCTGGCGAGCGTCGGGTGAAGGAAGCCGCCGCGCTGGCGCGCGCCTCGTCTCCCACGAAGAAGCGAAGCCGCCTCGAGCGGCTCCTGCTCTTCACCACCTTCGGGACCGCGGTTGCGTCGTTCATTTACGAGATCGACTGGATCCGGATGCTGGCACTGGTCCTCGGTAGCGCAACGCATTCCTTCGAGCTCATGCTGTCTGCCTTCATTCTTGGGCTGGCGTTGGGCGCGTGGTGGATCCGGTCCCGGGCTGACCGGCTGATCGATCCACTCCGGACCCTGGGCCTGGTACAGTGGACCATGGGCACGCTCGCCATGGCCACCCTTCCGCTCTACGTCTTCTCGTTCAACTGGATCGCGTCGCTCCTGGCCACCTTCGCCCGTACTGATGCCGGTTACACCGGCTTCACCATCGCCCGCTACGGGCTGTGCCTGGCCATCATGCTGCCGGCGACCTTCTGTGCCGGCATGACCCTGCCGTTGATCACCCAGACCCTGTTGAAGAACGGATCGGGTGAGCGGGCCATCGGCGCCGTGTACAGCTGGAACACACTCGGCTCGATCCTGGGTGTCATGCTCGGTGGGCTGGTGCTGCTGCCGCTGATCGGCCTCAAGCCCATGCTCATCGTCGGCGCCGCGCTGGATATGGGGATCGGAGCCCTTCTGCTGGCCCGGGCCAATCCGGTCCTGAGTCGCCCCCGGCGGATGATGATCGCCGCGACACTCGCGGCTGGTGTGCTCATCATCGTGGCGGCGAGCAGCACCAGGCTCGAGGCGAATCTCCTGGCCAGCGGAGTGTATCGTACCGGCGTCCTCGTCAAGCCCGGGCAGCGGGAGATGAAGTTCTACCGGGATGGGCGCACCGCCACGGTCACCGCGGCGCGGTTTAATGCCACCGGCGTCATGTCTCTGGCTACCAATGGTAAGCCGGACGCGTCGCTCACCACCGATTGGTACCGGGCGTGCGACTCCATCACCAAGCCAGTCCCTCTGGTTGCCGATCCGGCCACCCAGGCGCTGGTGCCTCTGGTAACCTTGGCCTACATGCCCAAGGCAGAGACGGCGGCCATCATCGGACAGGGCTCCGGTATGTCCAGCCACCTCCTGCTGGGAAGCCCGAATATCCGGCAGCTGGTGACCATCGAGATCGAGCCGCAGATGATCCAAGGCTCCCGGGTGTTCTACCCGGCCAACCGGCGGGCCTTCGATGACACCCGATCCCACATCGTGATCGACGATGCGAAGTCGTATTTCGCCTCGGAGCAGCGCCGCTACGATCTGATCGTGTCGGAGCCCTCCAATCCATGGGTCAGTGGTGTCTCGGGCCTGTTTACGGCGGAGTTCTACGGGCGGGTTCGGCGGTATCTGAGCGATGACGGGGTGTTCGGCCAATGGCTGCACGTCTACGAGCTGGACGATGGTCTGGTGCTGAGCGTGCTAGCAGGGTTGCACCAGAACTTCCGGGCCTATGAGGTGTACCTCGTACCCAGTGGCGACCTGCTCGTGGTCGCGAGCAATCGGGCAACTCTGCCGACCCCGGACTGGTCGGTTGTGAAATTTCCCGGGCTCCAGGGGGACCTGTGCCGCTTCCTTCCACTTACTCCCTCAGTGTTCGAGGGCCTTCACATCGCGGGGCGGGCCGAGCTCGGGCCCTTGCTCGAGTCTTTCGGCCAGGCGAACTCGGATTTCTACCCGGTGCTCGACCTGGGAGCCGAACGGCGTCGGTACCGGAAGGACAATGCGGCAGGCTTCCCGGCGCTGGCGAACGAGTGGTTCAACCTGCTGGCCTCCATGAGGGGGCAGCGTACCACACCGGTGTTCGAGCCGAAGCCGGCCCTGCCCGGAAACCCGAGGGTGCAGGCCGGCGCGCTAGCCGCTTTCCTCCGTTCCAGCGTCACGCTGGACGCCGATGATCCGTCGTATGGTCCGCTTGCCCGCGACGCGGCCTACCAGTGGCAACTTTGGCAAACGGCGATCGGGACCAACCAGGTCCCCCGCAGCTGGGAGCTGTGGCTGGAGCAAGCCAATATCATCAACAAGCTGCGCACTGGAGGGGTGGCGGGAGCCGCAGACGAGGAGTTCTACGGCAGCTTGTATCGCTTCATGGACCGCCACGGCGCTCCCGAGCCTGCTCGCGACGTGGTCGCGTTCCGTAACGGGGTGTCGTCGTGGAATTTTGCCAAGGCGATAGCGGCCGCGGATCGGCTGATGCCTTACGCCATGAAGCAACACAACTGGATCGGGGCGGATGAACTGCGGGACGGCATGGTCATGGCCAACCTTCACCTGGGGAATACGAGCGCCGCGCGGCGGACCCTGGATTCCCTGGCCAAATTCAGTACCCGTAAACCGGGGGACCTTCGGACGCTGCTGCTGCAGGCCTACGTGGCAACGGCGGAGAGCCGGACCACCAGCGCCCAGCGCTGATCCGGTACTCCCGGAGGCTCAGACCTTTACCTCGACCTGTTCCTCGTAGCGGCTGAGCTTTCGGTAGAGAGTCGAGGGGTCGATACCCAGCACTTCGGCGGCGCGTGTCTTGTTGCCGCCTTCGGCCTGGAGGACCCACATGATGTAGGCGCGCTCGATCACCTCGAGCGTCGGATTGAGGTAGGACCGCTCGGCTACCAGCGGCTCCTTTCGCCGCTTCGTGATCCGCTCCGGCAAGCATGCAGCCTCGATCAGTGCCCCCCGGGTGAGCACCTGGGCATGCTCCAGCGCGTTCTCCAGCTCGCGCACATTCCCCGGCCACTCATAGACCATGACCGCGTCCAGGGCCTCGGCCGCGAGGGCCTTCGGCTCGGTACCGGTTTCGGTGGCCAGGTTATGTAGCAAGAACTCGATCAGGAGCACAAGATCGTCTCGCCGGTCCCGGAGCGGGGGTAAGTTGACGGCGATGACGTTGAGCCGGTAGAAGAGATCCGACCTGAAGTTGCCGCGGCGGATCTCCTCCTCCAGCTCACGGTTGGTTGCCGCGATGATCCGGACGTCTACCGGAATTGCCTCGGTGGCGCCGACCGGGATGGCCTCCCGCTCCTGGAGTACCCGCAACAGCTTGACCTGTAGCGACGCCGGCATCTCGCCGACCTCGTCCAAAAAGAAGCTTCCCCCGCGTGCCGCCGCAAACAGTCCCTGCTTGTCCCGCACAGCCCCGGTGAAGGATCCCTTCACGTGGCCGAAGAGCTCGCTTTCCAGCAGGTTCTCCGGCAGGGCGCCGCAGTTGATCGACATGAACGGGCCGTCACTCCGGCTCGACAGGTTATGGATGTACCGGGCAATCACCTCCTTGCCGGTTCCGCTCTCCCCCTGGATCAGCACCGTCGAGTCGGTCGGGGCGACATGCTCGGCCAGCTTGAGGACTTCGAGGAACCGCTTGGACTTGCCGATCGGACGGGTGGTTGTGGTCGTCTTGTCACGCCGGCGGATCTCCTGCTTGAGCTGGGTGTTCTCCACCTTGACCGCGCGGGACTCGCAGGCGCGGCGGAGGATGGCGACCAGCTCGTCGTTGGAGAACGGCTTCTGGATGTAGTAGAAGGCGCCGGAGTTCACCGCGCTGATAGCGCTCTGAAGCGAGGCCTGGGCCGTCATCAGGATGACGGGCGTCATCGGGTCCTGTTCCCGGGCGGCATTGAGAATGTCGAGACCCGAGACTTGGGGCATCCGCACGTCGGAGAGGATGAGGTCGTGGGTCCCTGCCCGGATCTGTTCCAGTCCCGCCTTCCCGCCCTGGGCGGTGGCCACCTCGAATCCCTCGTTGCGAAGCAGGATTCGGAGAGTGTCCAGAATCCCCGACTCATCATCGACGACCAGCACCGACGGCTTCTGACTCATGCAGCGTCCTCCGCTACCATCTTGGCAGGCAGAAAAATGGTGAAGGTGGTACCGGATCCGGCGGCCGACTCGACCAGCACCAGTCCGCGATGCGCCTCGACGGCGCGCTGAACGATCGCCAGGCCGAGTCCGCTGCCACCAGACCGGCCGGACACGAATGGCTGGAACAGCCGCTCGCGTACTTCCTCCGGGATCCCGGGTCCGTTGTCCCGGATCTGAAGGCGTACCGCATGCTCCAGGTTAGTGCCGTGGGGGATCTCCGAGAACTGAGCGGGCGCCACGCTGATCGTGATGCGGATGGGACCTCGCGCGGCCTGTACCGCATTGAGAACCAGGTTGGCGACCACGCGGTGGAGGAGGTCTTCGTCACCCTCGAGCAGGGTATGGCCCCCCTCGACAGTAATGACCGCGTCGGGCCGGCATTCGGGGTGGGCCCGGATCAGGCGCACCACCGCCACCACCAACGAGTGCAGGTCGAGGGGCACGAAATGAGTCGCTCGGACCCGGGCGAAGTCCAGAAACTCGCTGAGCAGCCTGCTCAAGCGGTCGCTCTCCCGCACGATCAGTCCGGCCAGGAAACGCTCGTCGTCGTCTGCGTGCTTCGAGCGGGCCAGCTGCTCCACCGAGCTTCGGATGGAGGCGAGCGGATTGCGGATCTCGTGAGCCAGCGAGGCGCTCAGCTCGGCTACCGCCTCCAGCCGCTCGGCCCGCATGTGCAGCTCCTGCACTTCCTTGAGGTCCGAGATATCGGTGAAGATCGCCGTAACCGACGGGGCCTCCTGTGCCTCCTGCCTGAAGGTGGTGGTGCTCAGCCCAATGGGGAAAATCCTGCCGCCGCCCTGCACCACTACGCCTTCACCGCGGCTGATCTTCCGCCCGTTTCGGATTCCGGCCACCGCCGCGGCCCACAGCTCGGATGACCGGGTCTTCAAATCATCCAGCACCGGACGCCCAATCAACGCCTCACCGTCGAGATCGAGCAGCCGCTCCGCCGTGGGATTGATGAAGGCCAGGCGCCCGAAGCCGTCCACCGTGAGCACGCCCGAGCGGATGTTTCGGAGGATATCATCGGCTTCCAGCCGCACTCGCCGGAGCTCGATTGCCAGGGTGGCCTGTTCCATTCCCGCCTCGCGCAGGCGATGTCCCAGCACCGCCACGATCGCGAACACCAGGTTGAAGACCACGATCTGGGCCCACGAGGCGCCGTTCAGCGAGACGGAATGGGTCCAGAGCGTGTCCCCGATGAACAGGATCGACGCCAGGAATGCCGTGATCGCAACCCACACCGGAGGCATGAGCAACGCGTAGGCCGCCACCACCAGGACGTACAATGCCGGGAAGGCGGACTGCGGCTGGCCGGCGAAGTGCACGATCGTGGTGACCAGACCCAGGTCGACAAATGCCTGGATCAGGAAGAAGGCATTGGTCGGGGTGCGCCGCAACAAGAACACGGTGCCGACGCCGTAGCCGGTAAAGACCAGGGCGAAGACCACTGCCACGCTGACGATGAAGGATTCCTGCGGACGCTCGGTCCAGACGAGACCAGCCCCGAGCAGGACACCCGTGGCGAGCACCAGACGGCCGACGAACAGCCAGGTGAGCAGCGTACGCTGGTCCGGGAGCGTTTTCTTGCCGGGCCGGCGCCGGTCAGGCACCGTAGGAACTGCTGCCCGTCCGGACGGAACGGGAGATTCCATCGAACCTCGAGTCAGAGTGACTGTGGGGGGCCAGCCGAAGATAGAGAGGGCGACCGCGTGGGCGGTAGTGGCCTATCATTAGAGCATGGCCTGGACGGTCTATCTCGCCCGCTGCCGGGACGGCACCCTGTATACCGGAATCACGACCGATCCGGCGCGTCGCCTGGCAGAGCACAACGCCGGCAGCGGGGCAGTCTACACTCGTACGAGGCTGCCGGTCGTTTTGGTGTATTGGGAGGCAGCATCGGACCGGTCGTCCGCGCTACGGCGCGAGCACGCCATCAAGGGACTTACTCGGGCGGGAAAGGAGGCGCTCGCCGCGCTACGTCGCCCGGGTCCCGATCCGCCGATCCACTCCAGCGTAGGCAGCGGGTGCCGAGCCACGCCGCTCGGCGCCGGCGTACGCCCGGGATCGAGAGCTGGAGCCAAGCCCGGCGCCCGCCGGTAGCTCCGACAGCGAGCTGGGCGAGTCGAGGTGGGCCCCTTCGTCTACACCGACACCCAGACGATCCACCAGCTCACCTCCCAGCCAACCGGTAAACGCCGCCAGCACAAAGCCCACCAGACCCGCCACAATGGCGCCGGTAGGTGGCACCTCGGGATTGTCCCGCCGGAGCACCCAGCTCAGGATGAAGAGCGCCAGGACGATCACGTTCCCCACTCCGTGCAGGAGCCCGATCCGCTTGGCCCTGGTCCCGCTGGGAATAGCAAACCAGTCCAGCCACCCGAAGACGGCTGCAGCCACACCGCCGATGACGCCGGCGCCCACCATGTAATAGGCAACCAGCGTCCACTGGCTGTTGCTCGAGACCAGATAGACGATGTCGAAAATCACCGCCGTAGCCAGCAACCCGAGCGGAAAGACAACGAGCATCGGATGAACCGGGTGGCCGGCAAATTTCACTTTGCTTTCCATGATGACCTCGAGCTCCTCAATACCCGTGGCCTGACTCAGGCGCCGATCTGCTGTCCTGCCAGCTTGAGCGCCGCGAGATGCCCTTCCATGGCCGTGACCGTCTTCTGTAGATAGGCCCTGACCTGCTCGTTCTGAGCCGCCGGGATCAGCTTGTTCCGGATCTTCTCGATATTGGCCTGATGTTCCTCGATCTCGTGCCGAACGAAGACCTTGTCGAACTCTGCTCCAGACTTGTCCCGGAGGTCAGCCGGAAGCGCAGTGCTGTCGGCCACGTCAGTCTGGGCGACCGGTGCGGACGGGAGATTCAGACTCAGCTTCTGGGCCAGGGCCTGGAGCTGCTCCCGGTTCCGGCTGTGGTCGGCGACCAGGGTTCTGGCGATCTGCTTCACCTGCCGTGAGGCGGCCTGCTTTGCCGCCAGCTCGGCGAGTAGGATCTCCGTCGTGTTGGCGACGTTTAACTGCGACAGAATGGCCGCAGGCGTGAGGGTGGCGTCTTCTGTTGGCGCGGCGGAATCGCGGCCGCCGGTGGGCATGGTGTCATTGCCGCTGAGGCCGCCGGTCTCCCGGTTCTGGCGGTCGCGGGCCGGGGAGCAGAACGTGAGCAGTGCGAGCGCTGCGGCGGAAAAGCTCCATGTCATAGGGAAAAGATGCGAGACGCGGTCAAGATGGGGATGTGACGCATGACCGCTCATGCCGGATGGTCGGGCACTCCATCCAGCACTTCGCGGACCTTGAGCGTCAAGCTCTCAGTCGAGAAGGGCTTCTGCAGAAAGGAGCGGTCCTCCCCCTGAGGCCCGAGCAGCTTGTCTCCATATGCGTACCCGGACATGTACACCACCTTGAGTCCCGGCCGCAGCTGCAGCAGGCGCTCGACCAGCTCCACTCCACCCATGTCCGGCATCACGACGTCGGTAAGCACCAGATCCAGCGCGCCGTCCAGCTTCCGGGCCAACGCCAGCGCCTCCTCCCCATTGGCGGCCTTGTGCACCACGTAGCCGCGAGTCGTCAGGACGCGGGAGGCGACAATGCGAACGGTGTCCTCATCCTCCACCAGTAGGATCGTCTCGGAGCCTCCCGCTGGGTCGGGCGGCCGGCTGGTTGGTGCAGCGGTGTCATCCTCCGATTCTACCCGGGGAAAGCAGATCTTGAAGGCGGTGCCCCTGCCGGGCTCGCTGTCCACCCAGATGTATCCGCCACTCTGGGCGACGATGCCATAGACCGTTGCGAGCCCGAGCCCGGTATTCTGGGTAGCCGGCTTCGTGGTGAAGAACGGCTCGAACAACCGGGCCTTCACTTCCGGGGGCATGCCGTGGCCGGTGTCGCTCACCACCAGCATGACGTAGGGCCCCGCGGGGATATCAATCCCGATCTGCCGGTACGCGTAGCCCTCGGGTAGATCGACGTCCAGCGTCTCGATGGTCAGGCGACCGCCGCCCCGCATCGCGTCGCGGGCATTCAGGGCGAGATTCATCACCACCTGCTCCAGCTGGCCATAGTCCGCCTCGATGCCCCCCAGGCCCACCGACAGCTGAGTGGCTAGCCGGATGTCCTCGCCCAGCAGCGGCTTGAGCATCCGCTCCATGCCGGAGATGATCTCGTTCAGATTGAGGACGTGACGGGCAACCAGCTGCTGCCGTCCGAAACCCAGGAGTTGCCGGGTCAGGTGCATGGCGCGCTCGGCCGCCTTACGAATCTCCTCGGCGTCTGCCCACCGAGGGTCGGACCGCTCCAGCGTGGTCAGCAGGAAATCGCTAAACCCCATGATGATCATCATCATGTTGTTGAAGTCGTGGGCAACCCCGCCCGCCAGCCGTCCGACGGCCTCCATTTTCTGGGCCTGCCGAACCTGCTCCTCGGCCCGTCTCCGTTCGGTGAGGTCCTGCAGGTTGACCGCGTAGCAGATCACCTGCCCCTCTGAGTTCTTGATCGCAGTCGCATCGATCAGCGCGGGAAAGACCATGCCGTTGCGGCGGATCCGCTCGGTCTCCCAGATCTGGTGGCCCCGCTCATCGAACGCCGGGTTCATGCGGGGAAACTCGTGACGGCCGGGAGGCGCGAGATCGACCATCGGCCTGCCTCGAAGCTCGTCCACGGTCCAGCCGTGCATGGCCGCGAACGCCGGGTTCAGACTTTCGATGAGGCCATCGGCGGTGACGATGGCTACGCCCCAGCCGGCATGCTCGAAGATCCGGGCCCAGCGTTGCAGTTCCAGGCTGGCCTCGATCCGATGGGTGACATCGCGCCCGACGCCCACAATTCCGATGACCTCACCGCCTGCGCCATGAAGCGGCGATAGGGTCGTCTGCATGTGACGATGACCGCGGGGAGTGACGAGCGTCCATTCGTAGGTGATCGTCTCACCCGCCAGCGCCCTGAGATTGGCCTCCTCATGCTGCGGAGCGGCGTCGGGACCAACGATCTCGCGGACGGTTCGTCCGATCAGGCTCGCCGACTCGACGCCCTCCCGCTCGAGCCAGCGACCAAAGGCATCCACGCACCGCTGCTCCCGGTCGAGACGAAACACGACGTCATCGATCGACTCCACCAGATGACGGTACCGCTCCTCGCTGGCGTGAAGCGCATGCTCGGCATGGGTGTGATCCGGAAGCTCTCGGGCGTAGGCCACCAGCCCGTTGCTGGTGGGAGCCATGCGGATGGAGAACCAGCGGCTGGCGGCAGGGACGAACTCCTCGAGCTCGACTTCCGTTCCCTGCGCGTGGGCGCGGAATGCTTCGGCCTGAAAACGGCTCCCGGTGAGTCTAGGAAGCGCATACCAGATGTTCTGGCCCAGGAGTGCGGCACGGCCGAGGCCGTACGGTGCCAGAAAGGCTACCGCTTGGGCATTGAGATGGGTGACCCGCCACTCGTGGTCGCACCCGATGAATGCTTCGCCCATCCCGTCGAGAATCTGCGAGGTGTGACCCGCCAACGCGTTCTCCCGCAGGAGCACGGTGAGCCCGCCATCCGACGGATACACCCGGACCTCGAGCGAACCCCGGTTGCCCGCCCCGGGCACTTCGTGCACAACGGCAGTCTGCTCGACATACGCGCGGTGAAGCGCCCGACCCAGGGAGGAATCGGCCAGGGCAGGGCGGTCCCAGATGACGGACCCAAGGAGATCAGTGGAGGGAGAACCGGAGAGACGGGAGAGCATTCGCTCGGCCTGGCGATTCATGTAGGCGAAGCGCCAATCGGGGTCGAGGGCGAAGATGCCTTCGCCAACCCGGTCGAGCAGATCCAGCGGTTGTGCGGCGTCGAGCAACCGAATGAACCTTTGGCTGGAGGGGAGGCCGCTTCCTAAACTAAGAGCATGCGACCTCCCCTGCCAGACTCACATCTGCGGTTGCTCGGCCACGACGTCCTCCGACGAGGGCGCCCGAGGAGGAACCTCCGCGCGCTGCACCACCACGGGCCCGTAGAGGGCACGGTAAATCTCTTCGTTCCGCTGAATGATGCGAACGTAATCCCGGGTCTCCACGAAGGAGATCCGCTCGACGAATACTTCGGGATCGTCGACCCCGATCCGCTTGGACCACAGCTCCACCCGGGACTTCCCGGCGTTGTACGCCGCCAGAATGTGTGCCCGCTGGTCGTAGAGGCCGAGCAGCTCGCGCAGGTGGAACGCGCCGAGCTGGATGCTCACGTCTGGCTGGTACAGGAGCACCGGGTCCCAGACCGGGTAGTTGAGCTCGCGGGCAAGCCGCGCTCCCAACTCGGGCATGACCTGCGCCAGACCACGAGCACCGGCCGGAGAGGTGGCCGCAGGATTGAAGCTGGATTCCTGGCGGATGACCGCGGCAACAAAGCTCTGGTCGAGCCGCTGCTCGGCGGCCTCGGCCAGCAACGCGTCTTCATGGATCAGCGGGTAGATCAGCCGGAAGGTGCGGGCATCGGCCGGAGCGCCCCGGGCGAGAGCCCGGCGGGCGAGCTGGATAGCCTGGGACGCCATGCCCTGGCTCCGGAATGCGTTCGCCAGCACGAGGAGGTGGTCCGGCGAGCTGTCGGCCGATCGGGCCAGGCGGTCCAGCTCCCAGCGAGACTCGGCGAGAAGCCCCAGACGCTTGAGCAGCGCCGCGCGGGCCACGACACCATCGATCTCCGGGTCGGGCAAGAATGTGTCCAGGCCTACCGCAGGGGTCCACGGCTGAGCTCCCAGACGCACAGCGCTCAGTGCCGCATAATAGGAGAGCGGATCGCGGGAGGTGACGCTCTGCCAGCGAGTACGGCCAGCGGTACTGTCGCCGGCTTCGGCCCATGCGCGGCCGGCCCAGTACGTCGCGCCGATGGCTTCGTCACTCCGAGGGTACCGCTCCGCCAGCGCATCGAACTCCTCGGCAGCGGTCTTCGGCTGTCCACCGAGCAGCACGATCATCGCAGCGCGAAACCGGGAGGTCGCCGCGAACCGGCTGGTGGGGTAGCGCGTGGCGACGAGGCGATACAGGCGGCGTGCCTCTTCATCGGCGCGATCATCCGAGGCCAGGTCGGCGCGGAGGAAAAACGCGGATGCCGCCGCCGCGGTATCCCGGGGATAGGTGCGCGAGACCCGCACCAGCGCCAAACGGCCTTCCCTGATCAGGCCATCGCGGACCAGGGAGCGAGCGGACTGGTAGGCTGCCAGAGCCGCACGCGCGCGGGGGGCGCGGACCTGGCTGAACTGAACCGCCGCCTCACGATTCCTGCCCAGCCGCGTCAGCGCAGTGGCGTAGTCGAACCGATCCTCGGAAGCCAGGGTCGGCAGTCGGGCGAATCCGCTGACTGCCCTGAACATCAGGCCTGATCGCGTGGCGGCCCTGGCCACCACCAGTTCTTCGGCCCGGGTGAGCGGCGCAAAGGCGCTGTCGAGCAGTGCTATGGCATCCCGTGCCGCCGCGCTGCCGGCGCGTTCGGTAGCAAGGGCAAGCAGCTCGCGCCGGATTGCGGCGCGGGGAATGTTGTCGGGGCTGAACGCCAGACGGAGTCTGAGGCTGGTGAGACGGTCTCCCAGTGCCGCATAGCGTCGCGCGGCGCCGGCTCTGTCGCCGGTACGCTCATGCGCCGCGGCATCCGCCCACGATATGCGGGTGCGAGGCAAGGCATCCACGATGCCCGCGTAGAGTTGAGCGCGACTCACACTGTCGTCCATGACTGCCGCCGCACGCAGCTTGATCCAGTCCGCCACCTGGGGCAGACGCTCGGCCGCCCTGAGATACACGGCGGCCGCACTGTCGCGCGCACCGAGGCGGTCGAGTGCGCTGGCCAGAAGGAGGAGGCGTTCTCCCGACGTGGGATCCAGCCGAAGCGCTGCAGTTGCGTGTTCCAGGGCCGAGGAGTCGGCCCTTCGCTCGAGCGAGGCGCGCGCCAGCAAGACCCGCGCGCGACCATCATAGAGCGAGTCGATCCATGGCTCCCCCTGAAGCAGTTGGAGTACCTCGCCCCAGCCCCCCCACTCGCTCGCAGCAGTAGCGGCGAGGAGCACCGCGGCCGGCGGCCGCTGCAAGCTGTCGAGCAAGGCCGAAGAGAGCAGCCGGGTGGCCTGCCACGGGCGGCCGCGAGCCAACGCCTCGCCCGCGCGGGCCAACGTCGAGTCCAGCGGGATCACCTCACCGGAGTCCGCGACCACGCGGATGCGCGGCGCGCCCTGGTGGGGCGCACCGATCGACGCGAGCCACAGGAGCATGTGGATCAAATGGGTCAAGCCGGCACCGTCCATAGCAGGGGTGAGCGATCGGTGCCGCAACAATGCAAATGCCGCGCCGCGGCTAACTTAGCCTAGGAGCCACCGTACTCGACGCAGGTCCTCTAATTCTGCGCCGGACCTCGCAAAACGGGGGCGAGGGGACCCGGGATTGACTACTTTTTGCAGCATGGGTGAGGTACCGGAAGGAAGAACGCGGATCGACAAGTGGCTTTGGGCCGCGCGATTCTACAAGACTCGCGCGCTCGCCGCAGAGGCCATCGCCGGCGGCAAGGTTCAGGTCAACGGCGAGCGGGTAAAACGAGCGAAACCGCTGCAGGTGGGAGACGAAGTGCGGATCCGCCAGGGGCCCTACGAGCACCAGGTTGTGGTACGAGACCTCTCTGACCAGAGAGGTCCGGCGGTGCAGGCCGCCGCGCTTTACGAGGAGAAACCGGAGAGCCGGGCTGCGCGGGAAGCACTCGCGCTTCGGCTCAAGAGCCTCCACTCGGCATTTTTGCCGGAGCGGGGGAGGCCGACCAAGAAGGACCGGCGGGAGATCAATAGACTGAAAGGACGTGAGTGATTGTCTACATATTCTCGACCATCGCCTGGCCGAACTCGCTGGTCTTGAGCAACGTCGCACCGGTCATCAGGCGCTCGAAATCATAGGTGACCCGTTTTTGCCCGATGGTCTTCTCCAGTGAGGAGACGATCAGGTCGGCCGCTTCTGGCCAGCCCAGGTAGCGAAACATCATTTCGCCCGAGAGGATCACGGAGCCGGGATTCACCTTGTCCTGACCGGCGTACTTCGGCGCGGTACCGTGAGTGGCCTCGAAGATGGCGTGCCCGGTGAGGTAGTTGATGTTGGCTCCGGGAGCTATGCCGATGCCTCCCACCTGGGCGGCGAGTGCGTCGGAGATGTAGTCGCCATTCAGGTTCATCGTTGCGATCACGTCGTAATCTTTGGGGCGGGTGAGAATCTGTTGGAGGAATGCGTCGGCGATCACATCCTTGATGACGAGCCCGTCTGGCAGCCGCGCCCAGGGTCCCCCGTCGAGGTCGGTGGCACCGTACTCCTCCCGAGCCACGACGTAACCCCAGTCGCGGAAGCCGCCTTCAGTGAACTTCATGATGTTGCCCTTGTGGACCAGCGTCACGCTCTGGGAATTTTGGGCCAGGGCGTAGTCGATAGCCGCCCGGATGAGACGCTTCGAGCCTTCTTCCGAAATGGGCTTGATCCCGATGGCGCTGGTATCCGGAAAACGAATGGCCTGGACTCCCATCTGACCCCGGAGAAAATCGATGACGCGCCGCGCGTCGTCGGTCCCGGCCTTGTACTCGATGCCGGCGTAGATGTCCTCGGTGTTCTCGCGGAAGATGACCATGCTGACGTCCTGGGGTGCCTTCACCGGCGAGGGCACCCCGGGGAAGTAGCGCACCGGGCGGACACAGGCATAGAGGTCGAGCCTCTGGCGCAGCGCCACATTCAGAGAACGGAACCCGCCGCCGACCGGGGTGGTGAGCGGTCCTTTTATGGCCACGAGGTACCGAGCGATCGCGGCAAGGGTTTCGTCGGGAAGCCAACTGTTCATCCGGTCCTTGGCCTTTTCGCCCGCGAGCACCTCGAGCCATGCGATCCCGCGGCGGCCGCCGTACGCCCGCTCCACCGCGTTGTCGAACACGAATCGGGACGCGCGCCAGATGTCAGGGCCGGTTCCGTCGCCTTCGATGAAAGGAATGATGGGCGTTGCGGGTACCTGGAGCCGGCCCTGGGCCAGAGTGATAGCCTCACCCCGGGCGGGGGTCTCGGAGATGTGATCAAGGGGCATGGGCATGGCTGACATGATGCACGTCCTTCTCGCTACGAGGCGAACTTTCGTGGGACTTTGCCGCTGAATCTGATCGAGCGACCGATGAACAGCAACACGACCCTACGCCCCATTGCGGCCGCCGTCGCCTCGATCAATGCGGCCTACCGCAGGTACGAGCGCGGATTCAAGGAGATCACCCGCCGGGCGCGGAGGCGCTTCGAGCGGCGGGACTGGTCCGGAGCCCAGGCCGACGCCACGGAGCGGCTGGCGCTCTACAAGGCGCACGTGGATGCCGCGGTCGCCGACGTGCACGACATTCTGGACGATGCCGTGATGGAACGGACGGTTTGGGCCGCCATGAGATCGCAGCACGCGCTGCACACAGCAGGTCAGCCAGACGTGGAGCTCGCCGAGACGTTTTTCAACTCGGTGACCCGGCGAGTGTTCAGCACGGTTGGGGTGGACCCGGCCATCGAATACCTGGATCGGACGGCTACGGTCCAGCCGGACGAGCAGGACGCCGGCATCTACCAGAGCCACGTGGTGGAGGCGGTGGACGCGGACCTCGTACGCCGGCTTCTGCTGGAGCTGCCGTGGTCGGTGCCCTATGCCCAGCTGGACCGCGATGCCGTCCTGGTCGCCGAGCTGATCGCTGCGCGGATCCGCGAGGCAATCGGAGCACCCGGCCCGGTTACGCTCGATCTCCTTCGGGCGGTCTTCTACCGAAACAAGGGGGCGTACCTGGTCGGGCGGATCCGGGCGGCCACGGCCACCATCCCGCTCGTGCTGCCCTTGCTTCACGCGGAACGGGGCATCGTCGTGGACGCGGTGCTGATGACATCGGACGAGGCAAGTGTGGTCTTCGGGTTCAGCTGGACCTACTTCCGGGTAGACTCGCCCCGGCCGCGCGCCCTGGTCGACTTTCTCGGCTCTATCATGCCGCTCAAGCCGGTGAACGAGCTGTATATCTCCATCGGCTACAACAAGCATGGAAAGACCGAGCTGTACCGCAGCCTCATGCGCCACCTGGAGGAGCCCGAGGCGCGCTTTGCCTTTGCCGAAGGCGACGAAGGGATGGTGATGGCGGTGTTTACTCTTCCATCGTTCAATGTGGTGTTCAAGGTGATCAAGGACACCTTCGGCGCGCCCAAGAATGCCACCCGGCGCCTGGTCATGGACAAGTACCACTTTGTCTTCGTGCGAGACCGGGTGGGGCGACTGGCTGACGCCCAGGAGTTCGAGCACCTGGAGTTTCCAGTCCGCTGTTTTCCCGACGAGTTGCTGGCATACCTACTCGGGGTGGCCGGCGCAACCGTCCGGGTCGAGGGCACCCGGGTCATTGTGCGGCATCTCTATACAGAACGTCGGGTCACCCCGCTGAACCTGTACCTGCGGGATGCAGATGACGAAGCGGCCCGGGACGCGGTCATCGACTACGGAAATGCCATCAAGGACCTCGCGGCAGCGGATATCTTCACGGGAGATATGCTACTCAAGAACTTCGGGGTGACTCGCAATGGGCGGGTGATCTGCTACGACTACGACGAGCTGTGCCTCCTCTCGGAGTGCCGCTTCCGGCGGGTTCCTCCGCCGGTTGTACCGGAGGACGAGTTCGCGGCCGAGCCCTGGTTCCATGTCGGTGAGCAGGACGTGTTCCCGGAGGAGTTCAGGGCGTTTCTGGTCCCTCCAGGCCGGCTTCGTGGGTCCTTTCTGGTGGCGCACAGCGACCTGCTCGACCTCGACTTCTGGGAGGGCGTGCAGCGGCGGCTGGCCGCCGGCGAGATCGTGGACGTCTTTCCCTACCGGAGGGAGGCGCGCCTGCAGCGGAACGTTCTTTAGCTCCCTCGTTCCAGCCCGGTGAGCCTGGCCGCAGCCTCCAGGATCCGCCGGGTGTAGTTGCCGGCTGCTTCGCCCGCCTTCCGCTCCGGGAGCACGAAGGCGGGATTGTCCGGCTCGGACGAGTCGGGCGAGTTCGTCATCGTATCGCCCCCGCGCAACTCGACCACCAATTCGAACCGGTCCACCGCCGACCACAACTCCGCCAGCGCATCATCGCTCTCGTCGCCGAACAGCAGTATGCCGCGGCGAGCGAGCACGTCGGCCGTATGCTCGCGAGCCCGTTCCTGCTCCTCGTCCCGGTGAGGGTTGAGGGCCTCGTTGATATCGGCCGAGGTCACGTCGTCGCGATCCGCCATGTCTCCTCCGTCGTTCGGATGCCCGCACACCCGGCGATTATACGGCCTCTGCGCCGGTCTCTCCAGATTAATGTCTGTGGCCGCCCCGTCCAGCCCGAGAGTCGCTCGCCCTCGAATAAAGAGGCCGCCCGGTTTCCCGGACGGCCCC
>JBBQXQ010000067.1:0-17627 GCA_038209515.1 Gemmatimonadales bacterium | reverse complement strand
GGGAAGGGGAGCACCCGCCGCACCAGGCGTTCGGCTGTCAGTGGAGCCGCAACAACCAGGATGGCCATGAGGAGTCCGACGGCGCCGGCGATCGCACCGGCTCGCGCCAGATGAGCTACCGATTGACCGCCGACGGTCAGGTGAGGCGGAAGATCCGGGCTCAGCAGGGCCAGGGTCAGGAGAGTGACGACCGTAAGGGCGTCGAAGATACGCTCGACGGCGATGGACGAAAACACGGTGGAGAACCGCGCCGGTGCGAGGCGGGCAGCCGCGTAGGACCGTACCACCTCGCCGGCCCTGAGCGGCAACACATTGTTGGCGGTAAAGCCGAGCGCGATCGCATGCCAGAGTGGAAGGGCGCGGTAGGGCCGTCCCTGTTCGTCCCTCAGGAGCAGGCGCCAGCGGATCAGCCGGAGAGGAAAGGTCAGGGTGGCGATGACGACCGCCATGGCGAGCGGGGCAGGGTGGGCTGCCCTGAGCTGGCGCAGCACCTCGGTGATGCTGACACCGCGGAGCGCCCAGAGCAGCAGGCCAATGGAGATCGCGATGCCCAGCGCCGCGGTGAGAGCCTGGCGCTTTCGCGCACCAGAATCAGGTGTCGGCAAGTGCCAGGGGAACTAGATCGAGCAGCTCCTGCAGCAGCGGTTGCAGAGACTCCAGCGAAACCTCGCGGTCGAGCTCCGCCGCAATCTGATGGCGAACGGTGAGCGCACGCTCGAGAGCCGCGTGACCGCGATAGCACAGCATGTCGATGGCGACGGCCGACTCCTCCGGTGCCGTGACGGGGCGGCCGAGCAATACTTCGAGCGAGGGGGTCGCGGTTCCGCGCTCACGAAGCAGACGGCCGAAGGCCTTGAAGCTGAGCTCCAACCCCCCGGGCTCCTCCGGGGCCGGCTCGTCGGGCGCAAGGCTCTCCACCGGGACGATCTCGGAATCGAATCCCAGGGATTCGATCGGCACGGGCTCCCCGGGCGGCTCGTCCGGCGGCGTTGGCGACTCTTCCGTGGTGGTCTCGTCCCGCAACCGGTCCAGCCGGTGCGCGACGTCGAGCAAGCGCCGGGAGATCAGCATGCGATCATCGGCCTCACCCATGCCGCGAAGCAGCTCCCCTGCTTCCCGCATCCGGCTCACCAGCGCCTCGACCGAGCGGCTGGCCACCCCGGCCGCAAGCGCCTCCTGAGTCGACCGGGCGAAGATCCCCAAGGCCCCCGCCACGGGATCGGTGCTGGGCGCGCCGGCCGAGCGCAGGGCTCCGAGCAGGTGGTAGAGCCGCAGATCCCGCTCCGTAGCGGAGCGCGCCTCGGCGATGAGATCGGCGCTCTGGCAAAAGTGCTCTCCATGACTGACCAGCTCGAGTGGCCCAAGCGGCTCCGGAGGTGCGACCTGCGGTTGCGAGGCGGGGCGACTGACTGGCTCGGTGTCTCCCTCGACATACAGAGACTCGATCGGTACGACGTCACGCTCGACGGCAAAGGCGCGGAGCAGCAGGTCGGTGAAGCGCGCCGATTCCTCGGCCGCAGGATCGGGGCGCCCGTGCTCGGCCACATCACGAGAGATCCGGGTGAGGGCGCGGGCCGCGGCGTCCATCACCTCATCCACTCCCGGCGGCGGTGCGAACAGGCGAGTGAGGTCGCCCACCGCCAGCTCGATCCCATCGAGGATCTCGGGAAGTGGAGCCAGCTCCCCCAGCTCGGCCAGACCCCGAAGTGACTGCATCCGGCGGATCACGTTGTAGAGCGGCTCTCGATCGCCGGGGGAAGTCCGGAGCGCATGGGCCGCCCGATCGAGGGCGCTGGCGATGAGCGCTCCCTCGCGCGCGACGAACGCCCGGACTCCGGTATGCAGCTCCTGGCGCGCGGGCTCTGTAGCGGGAATCGGCGGAGACGCGGCGTTGGGGGCGACCCCGGTCAGGGTCTCCAGTGCCCGACCGAGCTGCACCGCGCGTGCCGTGTCCGCCTCGGTCCACTCCCGCGCCCGGCGCACGAGCCACCGAAACTCCTCGACCGATTGCGCCACCTGCTCACGGGTGGTCGCATCCCACGCACGCTGGTGATCGCGCTGAGCGCGGGCAAGTCCCTCGAGCCCGGCGGCGGCACGGGCGATCTGCGTCTGGCTTGCCATGAGCGCCGAGCCACGCAGCACCCTGGCCAGACGCAGGAATTCCTCGGCCGCTGGAGGCGCCTCATCCGTCACCAGATGCTCGAGCCGGTCAAGACACTCTCCGGCTTCGAGGGCAAAGAAATCCGCGGCGCCGAGTGGGTTGGTCATTTAGTAGGGGCTAGGAGCTAGGAGCTGAGAGTTGGGGGCTAGGAGCTGCTGGGTGGAAGGTAGGGGCGCTGGGCCACCGCATCAACACTTCGAACCGTATCAAGCTCCCACCTTCCCAGCTCCGCGCTCCTAGCTCCGCGTCCCCATGGCCTTCCGCATCTCGACGACGGCCTGGTGCATCCCCACAATCATCGAACGGCTCATGACGCTATGCCCGATATTCAGCTCCTCGATCTGGGGAATTGCGGCGACTGGCCCGACGTTGGCGTAGGTGAGCCCGTGTCCGGCATGGACGAACAGCCCCATGTCGGATGCGTGGCTCGCGGCCCGGCGGAGCTCGTCCAGCGCCGTGTCGTTCTGGCGCCAGGTATGCGCATACCGCCCGGTGTGGAGCTCGATCGCGGGTACGCCGAGATCCTTCGCGGCGTCGAGCGTCCGGAGATCGGGGTCAATGAAGAGGCTGACTCTGGCTCCCACCTGCTCCAGCTGGCGGATGGTCTCGCGTAGCTTGGGACTAGGACGGCTCAGGTCCAGGCCTCCCTCAGTGGTGATCTCCTCCCGTCTCTCCGGGACGAGCGTAGCCTGGTACGGGCGGAGCCGGCAGGCCATGGCGACGACGTCGGGGCTGGTGGCGAGCTCCAGGTTGAGCACCCGAACCGCGGTCGCCAGGCGCTCGACATCAGTATCCTGGATGTGGCGCCGATCCTCTCGTAGATGAGCGGTAATTCCGTCGGCGCCCGCCTGCTCGCAGAGCAGTGCGGCCTCCACTGGGTCCGGTTCATCGGTTTTTCGGGCCTCCCTGAGCGTCGCCACGTGGTCGACGTTGATGTACAGCCGCATCGGCGTCATTGCCCGCCGCTCCCATGAGGTTTTAATTTCGCAGCCTAACACCCGACCAGCGAGAGACTTGTGATCAAGCAACGGTGGTTCGCAGCCGCGCTTCTACTAATGTCCTGCGGCGGTAGTAGCAGTGGCCCTGCGCCGACGACACCATCCAGCACACCGGCCGGTGCGGTCCAGGGCTTCATGAAGGCTGTGGCCGACAGCAATCTCGCCAAGATGGCCACGTTCTGGGGTAACGCCAATGGACCGGCGTCCCAGACCAAGCAGCCGCCCGATTGGCAGCGGCGGATCGCCATTATGCAGGCCTACCTGAAAAACGATTCGTTTCGGCTCACCGCCGACGTTCCCGGGACTGACCAGGATCACCGGGACCTCCAGGTCGAGATCAGGCGGCAGACCTGCAGTTGGTCGGTTCCCTTTGTTGCCGTGAAGAGCGGCCAGGGGTGGGTGGTGACCCAGGTCGACATTTCCGCCGCCGGCAACCCTGCTCGTGGCTGCGCAGAGGGGGCGCCGCCCGACAGCGCCAAGCGCGGTTAGCGAGGGAACTTTCCGCGCCGGGCGTTGTTATCTTTCAGTCGGTAAGCTCGAGCAGAATACCGGCGGTTGCCTTCGGGTGCACAAACGCAATGCGGCGGCCGGCGGCTCCCTTTCGCGGCACCTCGTCCACCAGCCGATATCCTGCCTTCCGGCAGGCTTCGAGCGCGGCATCCAGGTCGGGCACGCGGTAACAGATGTGGTGGATGCCGGGACCTCGCCGGACCAGGAACCTGCCGATTGGACTATCCGCCTCTACCGGTGCGAGCAGTTCCACCTCGGCGTCCCCGAAGGAAAGCGCCACGATGGTCGCGCCATCGACCACTTCGGCCTGGTGCGGCTGGAGGCCAAGGACATCCCGGTAGAAGGCGAGCGCCGACTCGAGGTCGGGCACGGCGATACCTACATGGGCAATGCGGGGGTGGTCAGTCACTCACTCCTCCGATGATGACCGCCGGTGGTCGCAATACGCACTGAGCCACGATGGCCGCCGACGACATACTACTACTGGAGAATAACGGAAATGGGCGCAACGAATACTTTGACGGTGCACGTGAGCGACGCGTCCTTTGCGAGCGAGATCGAGCAGGCTGACGGACTCGTGCTCGTGGATTTCTGGGCGTCGTGGTGTGGACCGTGTCAGGTCGTCGCGCCGGTCCTCGATCAGCTTGCCGGCGAATATGCTGGTAAGGCCAAGGTGGCCAAGGTGGACGTCGACGTGAACCAGCGGACCGCCATGCGGTTCAACGTCCGCTCGATCCCGAGCATTCTCTTCTTCAAGAACGGTCAGCACGTCGACACCGTCGTCGGGGCCGTTCCGAAGGCGACGCTCGAAGGCAAGATCAAGCAGCATCTCGTGTAAAGGCGGAGAAGCCGGAGAAGGCTCCGTGGTTTCCGTCCGACCAACCGGACTGCATGATGAAACCCGGTATCCTCTACGTTGTCGCCACCCCGCTCGGCAATCTCGGTGACCTCTCAACCAGGGCCGCCGAGCTGCTGCGCACCGTGCCGGTGGTCGCTGCAGAAGACACCCGGCGGACGCGCGGGCTTCTAAGCCACCTCGGCGCCAGTCCCACCCTCCTCAGCTTTCACGCTCACTCGGCCGAGCACCGGCTCGAGACCGTGCTGGACATCCTCCGGGGCGGCCGGGCTGTGGCGCTCGTGTCCGATGCCGGCACGCCTACTGTGAGTGACCCCGGAGCGGACCTCGTTGGGTTGGCGCGCCAGAGTGGAATCACCGTCGTGCCCATCCCCGGACCGTCCGCGGTGGCCGCGGCCCTCTCCGCAGCCGGTCTCCCCGGAGATCGATATCTCTTCCTTGGCTTCATCCCGCGAAAGGGACGTGAACGATCCCGGCTCCTGCAACGTGCCGCCGTTGAGGAGTGGACCGTCATATTCTACGAGGCGCCGCCGCGGCTGCTGGCGCTGCTGGAGGATCTGATTCCCCTGGCGGGCGCCGATCGCGCGGCGGTGGTTGCGCGAGAGCTCACCAAAATGCACGAGGAGATTCGCTCCGGCATGCTCGGTGAGTTGGTGGACTATTTTACCGCTACGCCCCCCAGGGGAGAGCTCACCATCATTCTTCGGGGAACGGGCTCGCCCGCAGTTGAACCTGATCGCACCGAGGAAGCTGTGGAACAGGCTACATCGTTGCTCGCTGAGGGCCTTGCGCGTCGAGAGGTGGCCAGGCGACTGACTGAGTCTCTCGGCCTCCCTCGTAACCAAGCTTATCGCCTGGTCATGGAGTTGCCGTGATCGCATGGATGCTCTTGGTCCTGGCCATCATCGCGGGCTCTCCGGGCAGGCCGGATGGCCCCGAGCCCGCGATGACGATTGGACGGCTGCATTACGACGGCGGCGGAGACTGGTACGCCAACCCCTCCAGCTTGCCGAACCTGCTCACCGCCCTGCGCACCCGGACCGGCCTTCGGGTCAGCACCCAAGAGCGGGTCGTGACCCTGTCTGACGACGACCTCTGGAACGTCCCCTACCTTTATATGACCGGGCACGGCAACGTGCACTGGAGCGATCCGGATCTCGCCACGCTGCGCCGCTACCTCCTCCAGGGCGGCTTTCTCCATGCAGACGACAACTACGGCATGGATCAGTCGATCCGCCCCGAACTGGGCCGGCTCTTTCCGGATCACCCTCTAGTAGAAGTTCCGCTCGACCACCCTATCTATCATCTGATCTACGACTTACCAAAGGGTATACCGAAGATCCACGTCCATGATGGAAAGCCGGCTCAGGGGTTCGGGATCTTCCTGGATGGACGGCTGGCAGTCTACTACTCCTATCAGAGCGATCTGGGTGACGGGTGGGAGGATCCCGAGGTGCACCATGACCCGCCCGAAAAGCGCGAGGCGGCACTCCGGATGGGCGTGAATCTCTTTGCCTATGCCGTCGGATACGGCGGATGACCGCACCCGCAACCCACGGGGCGCTTCAGCGGCTGGCTCGTCCTCTCCAGAGCCGGAGTTGGGCCGGGTGGGCGGCTCTTGGAGTGGGCTCGGTCGCTCTCCTCCTTGGTGGCGCTGCCTGGAGCGTCCGGCTCGGCTGGTTCAGCGCGCCCTACTGGGTGCTTGTCGCCTGGGCATTGGCGCTGGCAGTGCTCTCCGCGGTCATCTATGTCGGGTTGGGAATCCATGCCGGTCTCTCAGTCAAGCGCTTGGCTGGGCGGCTGGAAGACCTGGGCGCGTGGCGCCGGGGGACGCTCACTGCTCTCCTCGACAGAGCCGCGTCGGGCACCAGCGGGGCCCTGCTCGACCTCGCCGATCGTGCCCATGCCGACGACCTCACGCGGCGGGGTGCTGCGGCGGTGGAGCCGCTTGCGCGTCCAGTTCGGCTGATTCTCATCGCCGGGGCCATCTCTTTCCTGATCGGCGCCCTGGCGTTCACCTCGGCTGGACCGGTACGTGGAGCAGCGGCGGCCCTCTGGCATCCCCGACGTGCATGGGAGGCAACCGTGGCGCCCGTGCGCTTGCGCGCATCCGCCGAGTTGGTGGACCGCGGACAGCCTGCCGAGTTTCACCTGGAAGCGCTGGGGCGGAGAGTCGCGACACTCTGGCTTCGGTTGCCCGGCGAATCATGGAAGGCTCGAGGTGTGCGACTTGACTCGTTGGGTCGCGCGGTCGCTTCCACCGGCCCTCTCGAGAGCGACGTCTTTGCCCGTCTCACCAGCGGAAGCCGATCGTCCGACACCGTCACCGTGCGAGTGCGGCTGCCGGTGTTCCTCGGATCGCTCAGCGTCACCGCCCGCTATCCCTCGTATCTCGGACTGGAGAATGAGCCACTGCCCACCGGTGGGGATACGCTCATTCTGCCCGCCGGTACCCGGCTCGATACCAGAGGCGAAGCGACGGCCCCCCTAGCCCAGGCGGCATGGGCGGTCGGGGAGCAGGTCGAATCGCTCCGGGTGACGGCTACCCGCTTCGAGGGCAGCTTTGCCCCGTCCCGATCGGGCGAGTACCGGCTGGCCCTGGTCACTGCGAGCGGGGCCGCCTTGGCCGGCGACTCGGTGCGCTTGCCGATTCGCCTCATACCCGACAGCGCTCCCTCCGTGGAAATCCCGGTGCCCGGAGCCGATACCCTGGCGCCACTCAGCCTTAAGGTGCCGCTGATCATCGACGTGCGGGACGACCATGGAGTGGCTAGGGTAGCGCTCGAGAGCCGGCGGATCAGTCGGTTCGGGCTGGTCGACTCGGCCCGCCGGGAGAGCGTTCCGCTGCCCCCGGAGCGGCCCGACCGCGCAATCCTGAGCTTCACCCTCGACCTGAACCGGCGCGGCCTCCTGCCGGGCGATACCGTCCGCTACTTCGCAACGGCTATCGACAACGCCCCCCGTGGGCATACCGGTCGCTCCCGCGTGTTCCTCCTCCGTCTCCCGACCATGAGTGAAGTGCGTGCCGCTCAGCGGCAAGCGACCGCGGCGCTGGCGGGGCAGCTCGACTCGATCACCGACGAGAGCAGGCGGGTGGAGCGCCAGACCGACGATCTGGCACAGGAGCGCACCCGCTCGGGGCAGAGCGGCGAGAAGAACAGTGAGTCCCTGCCATTCCAGGAAGCGCAGCGGGCGCAAGCTGTGGCAAAATCGCAGGAGGAATTGGTCCGGCAGGCCGAGGAGCTGTCGCAGTCGCTGGAAACGCTCCGGCGAAGCGCCGAGGCTGCCGGGGTGCAGGATTCGGTGTGGCAACGCCAGCTGGCCGAGATCCGGGACCAACTCGAGCGCGCCCTCTCCCCCGAGCTCCGGGAGAAGCTCGCCGCACTCCAGCAGGCATTGAAGGACCTCGACGCCGAACAGACCAAAGACGCCCTGGCGCAACTTGCCGAGGCCCAGAAGCAGCTCCGGGAGGCGCTCGAACGCAGCCGCGAGCTCTTCCGGCGAGCGGCTCTGGAGGGAGACCTGGCCAATCTGGCTCAGGAGTCCAGAGAGCTCGCTCGGGAGCAGCGGCAGTGGAACCAGCAGGTGGCCGCCGCGGATAGCAATCGATCCACTCTGACCGAGCAGCAGCTTGCTGCCAGGACCGACTCGCTCTCAGCGGCGCTCGACCGGCTCGCGAGGGATGCGTCGCCCGAGGACAGCCAGCCCGAATTGAGATCCCCGGCTCAGCAGGCCGGCAAGGCCGCCGACGAAATGCAGGAGGCAGCCAACGCGGCGCGCAGGGGACAGCGGCGCCAAGCCCGCGAGAGTGGCGAAACCGCATCACGGTCACTCGAGCCGTTGGGTGACGAGCTCCAGCGCCGCCGTCAGGATATGCAGCGCGAGTGGCGGAAACAGGTAGTGGAGGCCATGGATCAGGCGCTGTCAGAGACCAGCCGTTTGGCCGAGCGCCAGCTCAGCATACAGGAAGAGTTGCGCGACGGAGGCCAGCCGAGCGCAGCCACTCGATCGGAACAGGCGGCGATCGAGGAAGGAGTGCAGAAGCTGCTGGAGCAGATGAGGCAGGTGGGCGGCAGAAACGCCCTCGTCTCTCCCCAGATCGCCGGGGCGCTCGGCGCCGCTCAGTTGCAGATGCAGCAGGCGCGTGAAGCGATCTCGTCCGCCGCGCCGAACAGCCGTGAGGCGGCCGAGCAGGCCGGCGGCGCGGTAGACGAGCTCAACACCGCGGCGCATCAACTCCTGCGGGCCCGTGGGGATGTCTCCGGCTCACAATCCGGCTCGGGGCTCGAGGAGGCGCTGGAACGGATGGCGCAGCTCGCGCAGCAGCAGGGGGGCCTGGGGCGACAGGGAGCCGGGCTCCTGCCGATGGCGGGCAGCAGCGCGGTGCGGGCACAGCTGCAACGCATGGCCGCGCGGCAGCGGGCGTTGGCGCAGGAGCTCGAGCGGTTGCGGGGGCAAGGCGATATGGCCGGCGCCGGCCAGATGGCTGAGGAGGCAAAGGAACTCGCGCGGAGGCTCGAAGCCGGCCGCCTGGACCGCTCGGTTGTCGAGCGGCAGGAACGGCTGTTCCGCAGGATGCTCGATGCCGGCCGAACCCTGCAGGGGCGGGAAGAAGACCAGAAGAAAGAGCGCCAGAGCACGACTGCGACCGACGACAGTATTCACCTTCCACCGGCCTTGCGCGCCAGGCTTCAAGGCGACGGTAACCGCTTGCGGGTACCTACCTGGGACGAGCTGCAGCAGCTCTCTCCGGAGGAGCGCCGTCTGGTGGTAGATTATTTCCGTCGGCTGTCCGATTCACCTACCAGGTAACGTGATGCCCGCGTTGTCGCTCTCATCCATTCTCATGGTCGCCCTGTTGCTGCCGGCGTCGCTCTGGTCGCAGCAGCCAGGGCTTACCCGCGCGCTCGATCTCGAACGGCGAGGCGACTATGCCGCGGCCGCGCGAGCGTACCGCGCCGTACTGGCGACAAGACCTGCCGACGTGTCCGCGCTGCTCGGGCTGGAGCGCTCGCTGCTCCCACTGAGCCGCAGCGCGGAGATGCTCCCTGCGGTCGGGACGGCTATCAAGGCCGCACCTACGAGCTCCACGGTGTATGGCATCGCGCTGCGAGCCTGGGCCGCTGCTGACCAGCCGGACAGCGTCCGCAGCCTCGCCGAGCGGTGGGCCCGGATGGCACCGACGGAAGAGACACCGTACCGCGAATGGGGCGCTGCTGAGCTGAGCCGGCAGAACCGGGATGGGGCACGCGCCGCGTACCTGAGGGGGCGCGCGCGGTTGGGCCGCCCCGACGCAATGGCCGCTGAGCTCGCGCAACTGGCGATAGCCGAAGGCGACTACTCGGAGGCATTGCGTGAGTGGCTCCTCGCCGTACGACGGCTGCCTGGGTACCGCGGAACCGCCGTGTCCACGCTGAGCCAGGCACCCGAACGGGTTCGGCCGGACCTGCTCCGGGTAATTGCGTCCGATTCCGATCTGCAATCGCGGCGCCTCGAGGCCGAGCTCCGGGCGCTCTGGGGCGATCCCCGCGGGGGTTATCGAACGCTGGCAGCAGTCCTCCCTGATGACCGGGCTCAGGCCGTCGCAGCACTCCGGAGTTTGCTGGAGCAGGTCCGCACGCTGCGTACCTCCGAAGGCAAGCAGGCCCAGGGCCAGATCCTCGAGGCGCTCGCGGGCCGCGCCCCCGACGCGCAATCGCCGCGGCTCCGGCTGGAGGCGGCCCAGGCGTATTCGGCCGCGGGTGACCGGGCCGCTGCGCGGCGGATGCTGACTGGATTGGCCGACGACCGGCTGGCACCGACGTCGGTCTCCTCCGACGCAGGGACCACATTGGTCGGCGTGCTCATCGGGGAGGGCAAGCCTGACGAGGCGCAGAAACGACTGGTGGAGCTCCGTCCTACGTTACCCGCCGACGAGTATGATGCGCTCCGCCGTCGCGTGGCCCTGGCATGGGTGCGGTCAGGCGATCTCGCACGCGCCGATTCCATCATGGCGGCCGACACCAGCGTGGATGGGCTCGCGCTGAGCGGGCGAATCCGGCTGTATCGCGGCGACGTTGCCGGTGCCCTGGAGCGGTTCAAGGCGGCGGGGCCATATGCCGGCGACCGGGCAGACGCCACGCGGCGCACCGCATTCCTGGCCCTCCTACAGTCGATCCAGACGGACACTTTCCCCGGGCTGGGACAGGCAATGCTTCGCCTCGAGCAGGGCGATACGGCGGAGGCGAGTGCCGGACTGGAGCGCGTCGCGGCAGAGCTGGCGCCGCAGCACGGAGGTGCGGAGCTGAACCTGTTGGCCGGACGGCTGCTTGCCGCCACCGGGAGAACGGCCGAGGCCGAGCGCCTCCTCCGGGCGGCTACGACCCGGGAAGCACCCGGCACCGCTCCCGCAGCGGAGCTGGCGCTGGCGGACCTGCTACTCTCCTCGAAGCGGCCCGGCGAGGCGGTGGAGCTGCTCGAGCACTTGATTCTCACGTACCCGCAGAGCGCCCTGGTTCCCCAGGCGCGCCGCAAACTGGACGAGGCGCGCGGGGCGGTGCCCAAGACATGAAACGCAGGGAATTTGTTTCCCGTGCCTGTGCGGGCGTGGTGGCGCTTTCTCCGGCTCTATCATGGACCCGGCGCTATAGCACTGCTCCCTGGCTGCTCGTTCCCATGGACGATGCCCAGAGCGATCACTTGAAGGCCTATGGACTCGCCTATCGCGCCCTCAAGCGCGGCGCCAAGGCGGAGTGGTTCTTGAACTATCGAAGCGGCGCGTTCCTCCTGCCGGGCGATGCCACAACCTCGAGGGATGCCGCGATCGCTGGTGTCACCGTCGAGCCGGTCGAAGACACCGCACTGGCTCAGATCCGGGGCGAATTACAGGGGGGCAACATGGATGCCGTCCCCCTCGAGAAGCCACCGAAGGTTGCGGTCTACGCTCCGCCGAATGCGCCGCCCTGGGACGATGCCGTCACCATGGCTCTCAACTATGCCGGGATCGAGTTCGAGAAAGTGTGGGATTCGGAGGTGCTGAGCCAGAAGCTCAGGACTTACGACTGGCTGCATCTGCACCATGAGGACTTCACCGGCCAGTACTCCAAATTCTTTCTTAACTACGCCGGCTCTCCCTGGCTGGTGGAGATGGTGGAGCGGAACCGTGCCATAGCGCGATCGCTGGGGTTTACCTCGGTACCGGCAGAGAAGCAGGCGGTGGCCGTGGCCATCGCGGGATTCGTGGAGCGCGGAGGATTTCTGTTCGCCATGTGCACCGCCACCGAGACGCTGGATCTGGCGCTGGCCGCAGACGGCGTAGATATCGCGGCGTCGTACGCCGATGGCACGCCGATGGATCCGAAGGCCAGCTCGCGCATGAAGTGGAGCCGCGCTCTCGCCTTTCAGAATGCGCAGCTGGAGCTGAGCCCGACGATCCCGGTGTATTCCGACATCGACGGGCATCAGGTCAATTCGCCGGACCGCCGGCAGCCGTTGGGCTCGTTCTCGCTGTTCAACTTCAGCGCCAAGATCGATCCGGTCGCGACGATGCTGGTGCAGAACCACCGCCAGGTCATTCCGGATTTTTATGGACTCACCACGTCCTTCACCCGCAAGACTCTGAAGCCCAGCGTGACCATTCTGGCCGACGAGCCGGGCGCACCATGGGTGAAGTACATCCATGGCGAGCATGGGCAGGGCACCTGGACTTTCTTTGGCGGGCACGACCCGGAAGACCCGCAGCACCAGATCGGCGACGCTCCGACCGATTTGTCCCTGCATCCGCACTCGCCGGGCTACCGGCTGATCCTCAATAACGTGCTCTTCCCGGCAGCGAAGAAGAAAGAACTGAAGACTTGAGCGAGCGCATCGCCCCGGGTGTCCGGGCCTACCTCGCCGGCGAGATTTCCGCGGCGGGAGGCCGGGAGGTCTCCTTCGTCGCCACCATCGATCGTGACGGGGTGATCACCGGCGCCCGGGTGGTCGCACGGGGGACGGTAGACCAGGTCCTGGCCCTGCCGGCCGGCCTCGACCGTGGTCAGATGCTGCTGCACAACCATCCCAGCGGGGTGCTCGACCCCTCGGTCCCCGATCTCAATGTGGCGGCTCACCTCCACGATGCCGGCGTGGGTTTCGGGATCCTGAACAACGCCGCGAACGATCTCTACGTCGTGGTGGAGGTGCCGCGCGACCGTCCGATCGTCCGCATCGACCCCTTCGATGTGATCGATACCCTGGGAGAAGGGGGACCGATTGCGGCTCAGCTCCGGCGCTACGAGGACCGCCGCTGCCAGCGAGACATGGCGGCGCACATCGCGGATGGTTACAACGATGGCGGGGTGCAGCTGCTCGAGGCCGGAACCGGGGTAGGGAAGTCGTTCGCGTACTTGGTCCCGGCGCTGGCCTGGGCCCGGGCAAACGGCGAGCGGACGGTGGTGAGCACGAACACGATCAATCTCCAAGAGCAGCTGGTCGGCAAGGACCTGCCGCTGCTCCGCAAGGCGTTGGCCTGCGACGGCTATTCCCCCACGTTCGCCCTGCTCAAGGGTTGGCGGAACTATCTGTGTCTCGCACGCATGCACCAGGCTGTCTCGGCTCAGCGGACGCTGCTCGAGCAGGACAAGCTGAACGAGCTGCTTGGCATCGCGGAATGGGCCGGCCATACCACCGATGGCACCCTGAGCGATCTGCCGGTGACGCCCAGTTCCGAGGTATGGGACGAGGTGAGCGCTGAGCCCGATCTCTGCACCCGTCTCAAGTGTCCCCACTTCGACCGCTGTTTTCTTTTCCGGGCCCGTCGTAAGGCGGCGGAGGCGGACGTGGTGGTGGTCAATCATCACCTCCTCGCGGCCGATCTCTCGGTGCGCCAGGCGCAGGACAACTGGCTAGAGGCCGCGGTGTTGCCGCCATACCGGCGGCTGATCCTGGACGAGGCCCATCATCTCGAGGATGTGGCGGCCCACCATCTGGGGTCGCAGGTCACCAGCCGGGCCGTGCGTCGCCTGCTGGCTCGCTTCGAGCGGAACGGACGCGGCCTGGCGCCCACCCTGTCCCATGAGCTGCAAAGTCACAGCGACCTGTTGAGCCGGGCCAGCCTGGACCTGCTGCAGCAGCGACTGCTGCCCGCTATCGGGGATGCGCGGCGGGCGAGTGACACGCTGTTCCTCCGCCTCTACCAGCGGCTGGAGGATGTGCCCGGCGGACAGCTCCGGCTGGACGACAGCTTCGCCACCGACCCGATCTGGGACGAGGGGCTCGCCTTCGATCTCGATACCACACTCGGTGCGTTTCGCGCGCTCAAAGAGACGGTGGAGACCATCGCGGACCGGCTGTCCCAGGCGGAAGAGACCGAGCGCCGGGAACAGCTGCTCCAGGAGCTGCGCGGGGTCATGCGCCGACTGGATGCCGTGTCCGATGGCCTCAACCGATCGCTCAGGCCAGCGGGTGGTGGGCCACCCACGGTGCGATGGATGGAACGGAATCCTCGAGGTCAGAGCGTAGCGCTCTCGGCGGTTCCCCTCGATCTCGCTCCGATGCTGCGGGACCTGCTGTTCGATCGGCTCGAGACCGTGGTGCTCACCAGCGCTACGCTGGCCGCAGCCGGAGAGTTCGACTTTCTCCAGTCGCGCCTCGGCCTCGGTGGGGAAACATCGCCGGTGACCGTGCGGGAAATATTCCCATCGCCATTCGATTACCCCTCGCAGTGCATCTTTGGCGTGCCCAATGATCTTCCGGAGCCCCGCGAGGACGAGCCGGGTCATGGAGCCGCGGTGGTTCAGATTGTGCGTGATCTGGCGTACGCCTCCGACGGTGGCATGTTCGTCCTCTTCACCAGTCATGTGGCGCTTCGCCGCGCCGCCCAGGAGCTCCGGATCGGGCTCTGCGACCGGTGGCCCCTGCTGGTGCAGGGGGAGTCGCCCCGGGACGTGCTGCTCCGCCGGTTTCGCGAGGCTGAGAACGCTATCCTCCTCGGCACCGATTCGTTCTGGGAGGGTGTCGATGTGCCGGGCCGCGCGCTCCGTACGCTGGTGTTGAACAAACTACCTTTCAAGGTTCCGTCAGAGCCGATCACCGCCGCCCGCCTCGAGCGGCTGGCTGAAGAGGGGCTGGACGGTTTCATGAACTATCTGCTGCCCCATGCGGCCCTCAAGCTAAAGCAGGGATTCGGCCGCCTAATCCGCACCCGCGAGGATACCGGCGTGGTGATTCTGCTCGATAGCCGGGTGGTGACCAAACGGTACGGACACCTGCTCCTGACCGGCCTGCCTCGAGCGGAGCGGGTCGTAGGCAGCTGGGCGCAGGTGCGCACCAAGTGCGAGGACTTCTTCGCCCGGCAAGGCATCGGTGCCGTCGTATGATGCCGTTGCGGCCGGCAAAGATCATCGGCATCGGCCGGAACTATGTCGAGCACGCACGCGAGTTGGGCAACGAGGTGCCGGACGTGCCCATCATCTTCTTTAAGCCGCCGACGGCCCTCATCGGTCCAGGTGACACCATCCTGCTACCGGATGTCTCCCAGCGGGTGGAGTTCGAGGCGGAGATCGGGGTCGTGATCGGAAGGCGGATCAGAAACGCCGACCCGAATGCGGCGGAGCGCGCCATCGGCGGGTTCACCTGCGTCAACGACGTCACCTGCCGCGATCTTCAGAAGGTCGATGGGCAGTGGGGGCGGGCCAAGGGGTTCGACACCTTCTGCCCGGTCGGGCCCCGAGTGGTCAGCGGGCTGGATTGGCGTGGGCTCGAGCTTTTCTGCCGGGTCAATGGGGCGGAGCGCCAGCGTGCCAAGGCTAGCGATATGCATTTCTCGATCCCGGAGCTGGTGTCGTTTGTCAGCGGGATCATGACGCTCGAGCCCGGGGACCTGATCGCGACGGGAACTCCGGCGGGAACTGCGCCGCTCCACCATGGCGACGTGGTGGAGGTCGAAATCACGGGTGTAGGCGTCCTTTCCAACCCGGTCCGGGCCGAGAACCCATGATCCGCTTCAGCGAGCGCCTTCTGAATCTTCCCGGGTATCCTCTCGCCGAAATACCGACCCTCAAGCGCCGGCTGATCGAGGCCGGAGTGGACGTCATCGATCTGGGGGCCGGGGACAACGACACACCACCTCCAGTCCCGGCGATCGAGGCGTTGACTGCGGCGCTGCAAAATCCGGCCATGAGCAAGTACGGGTTTCAGCAGGGATTGCCCGAGTTTCGCCAGGCGGCATCTCGATGGATCGAGCGACGCTTCGGGATCCGGTTCGATCCCGCCACCGAGACACTGCCCTTAATAGGATCGAAGGAGGGCTTGTCTCACCTGCCGCTCGCAGTCATCAACCCGGGCGACGTGGCGATCGTCCCGGAACCAGGGTATCAGGCGTATCTTGGCGGCGCCCTGCTCGCCGGGGCCGAGCCATATATCGCGCCGCTACGGCCGGACAACGGCTTTCTCCTGAACCTGGACCAGGTCCCGCAAGACATTCTCCGGCGCAGCAAGATCGTATTCGTCAACTATCCCAATAACCCGACAGCGGCCGTGGCGACATCGGCATATCTTGAACGGACCGTCGCCGTGTGCCGGGCTCACGGAATCCTGCTCGCGTACGACAACGCGTACTGCGATTTGACGTTCGACGGGTACCGTGCTCCCAGCATTTTCGAGATTGCCGGGGCCGATGAGGTGGCCATTGAGTTCTTCTCGTTGTCCAAGAGCTATTCGATGACCGGGTGGCGCCTGGGTTTTGCCGCGGGCCGCGCAGAGCTGATCGGAGCCCTGACCCGGGTGAAGTCCTACGTGGACACCGGACCATTCCTCGCGGTTCAGAAAGCGGGCGCTGCCGCGCTCGACAGGGGAGAAGAGCTGGTGGCGCCGATCCGGAGCGAGCTCCAGCGGCGTCGGGATGCCGCGGTCACTGCCTTGCACCAGGCTGGATTCAAGGTGGATCCACCCAAGGCAGCCATGTATCTCTGGGTACCCCTCCCACCTGGCGTTGCTTCTGCTGCTTTTGCCAAGCTGGCCTTGGAGGAGACCGGGGTGGTCGTGTTGCCCGGCAGCGCCTTTGGCCCGGCGGGTGAGGGATTCTTCCGGATCGCATTGACGGTTGGTGCGGAGCGGCTACGAATGGCCGCCGAACGGCTCGGCGGAGCACTCGAACGGGTACGACGGGGACCGGTTGCGACCACCGTTTGACCTCGGGCTGCCGAAGCGCGGGCGCTGGCCATGGATCGCGATCGTGGCCAGCGTCCTCGCGCATTCGGTTCTGCTCTTCGGCTGGGTAACTGGCCGCCTGCCCAGCGTGCCGCTGCTCCCCCGCCAATTGATCGTGCTCTCAGCCCCGGCACAGGGGCACGAGCAGGCCCCCATGCGCTACGATCTGCCTCAGGCGGTGGGAGAGCGTCGCGCACGCGCGCTGCCCCAGGCGAGAAGCGGCCGGTCGGGGCCGAGGATTTCCCGGCCGGCACTACCGGACCCCAGAGCGGTGCCGGCTCTCCCCGAGCCGGCCCGGCCCGTTCCCGCCGACACTGGAGAGCCTGCACTGCGGGAGCCATCTCCGCTGGGTCGGATCGGGCCTGGCCTCGCTGAGGGCAGACTCTGGGTGCGTCCCTTGCCGCTCCCCCCGCGAGAGCTGGCGCAACGGCTGACCAAGAGCCACGCTCAGCTGGTGGACAGCGCGGTCACCGTAATCGTGCAGCAATATCTGGACTCGATCGCAAACGATCCCGCCAGCAAGAATCAGGGGCTTCCGAGCTGGACCACCGAAATCGCGGGAAAGAAATTCGGGCTCGACTCGAAGAACATCTACATCGCGGGACTCAAGATACCGGCAGCGGTTCTGGCCTTGCTGCCGATACCGGCTGGGAACATCGACCAGAACCGGGCCTACAACCACCTGATGGATATACGAGCCGATCTCCTCTATGCCGCCCGGCGGGCCGAGACCATGGAAGAGTTCAAGAAGGTCATTCGGGAGATCCGCCTCCGCAAAGAGAAGGAGCGCGAGTTCGAGAAGAACCAGCGAACGGCGCCGCCGCCGGAGAAGCCGCTTACCCCGTGAGAGGTAAGACGTGAGAAGTGAGAGGGGTCAATCTGGACTCCCTCTTACTTCTTACCTCGTACCTCTCACCTCTTACCTCTCACCTCTCAC
>JBBQXQ010000066.1:0-17893 GCA_038209515.1 Gemmatimonadales bacterium | reverse complement strand
GCGAGGACGCTCTATGACCGAGGGCTCGCTCTTTCGGATCAGCTCCGCGCCCATGATGCCCGCCAGCTTTTCCAACAGGCCGCGGCCAAAGACCCCGACTTTGCCATGGCTCACTACCAGCTCGCGCTCAACTCTCCGACGCCCAAGGAGTCTCGCGCACACCTGGACCAGGCTGTCGCCCTCTCGGGTAAAGCCTCCGACGGAGAGCGGCTGTTGATCCTCTCCCTCCAATCCGGGGCGGACGCCCAGCCCACCAAGTCGCTCGAGTACGCCAAGCAAGCCGCCGCGAAGTATCCTGAGGACCCACGGGTACACACCACGCTCGGCAATGCCTACTTCTTCGGCCAACAGGACTATGAACAGGCGCGCGGGGAGCTGCAGAAGGCGATCGACGTCGATCCCAACTTCACGCCAGCCTACAACATGCTAGGATATTCCCAACGTTTTCTCGGGAACTATCCGGAGGCTGAGGCCGCGTTCAAGAAGTACATCGCGCTCGTCCCCAATGATCCCAATCCCTACGATTCGTACGCCGAATTGCTCATGAAGACCGGACGATTCGACGAATCGATCGCCCAATATCGCAAGGCCTTATCGATCGACCCCCACTTCATCGGCTCCTATTTCGGAATCGCTAGCGATCTGACCTTTCAAGGCAAGCACAGCCAGGCAATCGCGCAGGCACAGAAGATGGAGGGGGCCGGCCGCAACGATGGGGACCGTCGTTTCGCCATGTTCACCAGGACCCTGGTGTACGTAGACCAGGGTAACACCAGTCAGGCGCTCAAGGAAATGCAGCGCCAGTACGATCTGGGTGCCGGGATTGGCGACACAGCCGCGATGGCCGGCGATCTGGTCTCAATGGGAGACATCCTGCTGAATGCAGGAAGGCCGGACGATGCGAAGAAGCGGTACGAGCAAGCCCTCCAGCTCCAGCAGAAGTCTGGATTGTCCTCAGAGGTGAAGGCGGATGCAGAGCTCGGTCATCACTACAACCTCGGGCGGGTCGCGTTAGAGAAAAACGACTTGGAGGCAGCCAAGGCGGAAGCAGCAACGTATTTGAAGGGGGCGACGGCTGAGCAAAACCCTTTCCGTACCCGTCAGGCTCACGAGCTGGCCGGAGGGATTGCTCTAAAGGAAAAGAAGTTTGACCAGGCCATCGACGAGCTCGGCCAGGCCAACCAGCAAGACCCCTATGTGTTGTACGTGATCGCACTGGCCTACCAGGGGAAAGGCGACCCGCAGAAGGCCAAGGAGATGTTCACGCAGGCGGCAGAGTCGTACACCTTGCCGACCCTGAACTACGCGTTCATCAGGGCGAAGGCGAAGCAGCAGTCAGCTGCGAAATCCACTTCGTAAGCCATTTGCCGGTCCGCGAGATGACCGCGGAGCTGTCGTTGGCCAGGAAGTCGTACCCCCCACGGGTGAGGCTCGAGTCGGCGTAGGTCCGCCGTACGCGAGCCTCTTCCCGTACGTCGAGTAGTGCCTGAAGGCTGGCCGCCGTGCCGATCCAGAGAAGACCGTCGGATGCTCGGATGGCGTATCGCTTAGGAACGCCGAAACTGTCCGGCGCGACGTACACCCGGCTCAGGAGCGGAATGAGCTTCGGATCGGTGAAGTAGGAGAGCAGCGTCAGGTAGCGAACCCGGAACTCTTCGGAATCAGCCGAGCGGAAGCGTGCAGCCACCGAATCCGCCGCACCGGCGCCCAGCCGTCCGAGCACCCAGGCGTCGCCGTGGTCGTAACGCTTGGTCGGAATCCGGGCCAGGATGTCGGCCAGCACCGCGACATCGCCCTTCATGACCCGACGTCGTTCCAGCACGATGGCCTGGAGCGACGGCTGGAGGTCTTCCGCCTTGAGACCGGGGTTCGCGGGGAACGGGGGCGAATCACCCCGCTCCAACCGGCGCTGAAGGCGAGCGGCGCTGTCGGCATAGGCTCGGCTCCTCAGGGCGGCCAGCCGAGTCAGCGCGATGAGGCCGGCGTTCCAATCGCCGGTTCCGTTCACCGCGGCGCGCATCCGGCGCCAGAGCCAGGCGGGCGCCTTCGAGTGGAGGAGGGTGAGGACCGAATCGGCGGCCGGCGTGCCTTCGCGCAGCGCTTCGTGCAGCTCGGAGTATGTCGCCCTGCCCGGCTCGCCAAGGCGCACCTGCACCTGGGCTCCAGCCTGGCCCGATCCCATCAGCATCACCACCGCTGCAGTGAGTACCGGCTTCATCATTGTTGCAACCCTTCCTGCGATGGCGTGACCATCAGCCATACGATCACCGCCGCGACCATCCCTGCGGCCGAGCCCCAGAGCGCCGTCGGACCGTTTATCGACTGGTAGATGGCTCCGAAGAGCAAACCGGCGGGGAGCGCCGCGCCGCCGGTGAGCGCGTGATAGACGCCAAACCCGCGTCCCGTGCGAACCGGCGCCAGGCGGGCGACGACGGCGCGCTCACCCGATTCGGTCAGCCCTGCCACCAGGCCAAAGGCGAGGAAGAGCGCGATTGCCGCAGCGGGACCGAGCCCCATGCCGAGCATGAAGGCCACCGCGGCGAACACCAGGCCACCGGCTGCCACCAACCGGCGGGGCCCGAGCCGGTCCGAGAGCCAGCCGCCTGGGTAGGAGCTGGCACTCCGCACGACGTGGAGTCCGGCCCAGACCAACGGCACCGCCGCGATCGCCACGCCCTGGTCCTGCAGCCGAAGGATGAGGAGGGTTTCCGGGAGGCGAAAGAAAGTGATGCCGGTGAGTCCCAGGATGGAGGGCCAGAAGGAGTCGGGAGTCGCGAGTCGAGAGTCAGGGGCTCCGCTCTTGACGCGCGACTCGTGACTCGTGACTCGTGACTTGCGACTGACCCCACGCAACACCACCGCCAACACCACCACCGCCACCACCCCCGGCAACGCACTCCACCCGATGACGCTTCGGACATCGGCCCCGCGCCGAAGCAGCCACCACGCGGCAAGTGAGCCCAGCACCGCGCCGAAGTGGTCGGCGCCACGGTGAAATCCGTAGGCCCGGCCCCGCTGCTCCGACGGCGTCACCTCGGAGATCAGCGCGTCTCGCGGCGGGGTTCGTATGCCCTTGCCGATCCGGTCGATCACCCGGAACCCGATGACCTGCCAGGCGGCGTTGGCCACGGCGATGAGCGGCCGGACCAGCACCGCCACTGCATACCCACCGAGGATCAGCGGCCGGCGCCAGCCCGGCCGGTCGGCTAAGCGGCCGCTGGCCCACTTGACGACCGACGAGGTGAGCTCGGACGCGCCGTCCAGCACCCCCAGCAGCAGGGGCCCGCCACCGAGCGTCCGGGTGACGAATGCCGGGAGCAGCGGGTACACCATCTCGCTGGCGAAGTCATTAAACAGCGAGACGAGCGCCAATCCCTTGACGGTCCGGGGCACCCCGGTGGCGCGAATAGTCCCCCTTCCGGCATCATGTATGGCTGGTCCCATGTCGTCCGAGCCGTGTCCTACTTGCCGTAGCGCTCGAGCGCCAGCTGGACGATCCGCTCGATCAGCTTCGGGTAATCAATTCCCGCCGCCGCCGCCGACATGGCAAACTCGCTGGATCGCTCGAGGTAGCAGCTGGCGTTGACCTCGAGCACGTAGATGTCGCCCGTATCGGTGAGCCGAAGGTCCACCCGGCCATAGTCCCGTACCCGGAGGGCACGGTAGGCGTCCACCGCCACCTTCTGGAGCCGGGCCCGGAGCTCGTCCGGCAGGTTCGCCAGCACCGACTTGGTACCCTTGTACTCCTTGCTCCGCACATCCCACTTGGCCTTGCTGTCGAGCACCTTGGGGACTCCCTCGGGAAAGCCGGTGAAGTCCACCTCGACCGGCGGGAGTGCCTTCGCCTGGGCGTTCCCCAGCACTCCCACGAAGAACTCGCGGCCCTCAATGTATTCCTCCGCCAGGGCCGAGTCGTTGAGCTCCTTCCGGATGTACGCCACCCGCTCCATCAATGCCACCGCGTCATGCACCAGTGACTTCCCGCCGATCCCGAGCGACGAGTCGGAGCGGAGCGGTTTGACAAAAAGTGGCATCCGGAGATTGCCCCCGGTCTCGAACGCCTCGCCCCGGGAGAAGACCAGGAAACGGGGATAGAGAATGTCCTCGAACGCCAGGAGCTTCTTGGTCAGTCCCTTGTCCTGGCTGAGATAGAGCTCGCCCGGCCCGCTGCCGGTGTACTTGAGCCCGCAGAGGTCGAGGAGACCAGCCACCGGAATGTCGCCGAAGATATTCTCCCCGAACATCTCCATGAGGTTGAAGACGAGGTCCGGCTTTCGGCGCGAGAGGCCCGCGGTGAGCCGCTTGACGTCCCCGTGTGAGCCGAGAATCGAGACCCGATGTCCCAGACTCCGCAGCGCCTTGGCGACCTGCGGGACGACGGCTTCGTAGTCCTTGGAGTTCTCGTCTTCGCTGTCGAGATAGGTCAAGACGGTGATCTTCATGCGGTCGGTCCTTTCCGGTTCCGGCCGTTCACTCGGCGAGATCCATACCCCAGCGCGCCAACGCTACTGGCAGTCCTCCATATCTCATGACCTCATCGTGAAACTTCCGCGGCGAGTAGCCGGCCGGATCGCGCTCGCGGTATGCGTCCCGGAGCCGCAGCAGCTCGCGCCGCCCGACCGCATACGAGAGTTGGTAGGTCGGCCAGGCGCAATACCGCCGGACCTCGGCCTCGGCGCTGGGCCGTTCGATCGGCAAGTGCTCGACCAGATAATCCACCGCCTCAGCCGGCGTCATGCCGCGGGTGTGTAGCCCGACATCGAGCACCACCCGGATGGCCCGCCACAGCAGGTTCAGCAGGCGAAAGAGCCGGGCCTCGTCGGTGCGGTAGAACCCGATCTCGTCCATCAACTGCTCGCAGTAGAGCGCCCAGCCCTCGACCATGATCGGGCTCCAGATGTGGCGCCGCACCTCGGAGCCCAGGCCCTGGGCGGTGAGCAGCTGGAGATGATGGCCCGGGTATGCCTCGTGCGACACCATCGCGGGGATGGAGTGGCGGCAGTGGCCCCGGCGCTGACGCGCCCGGATTTCCGGCGGCTGCGACGCGTCCGGCTCGGTGACGTAGAACCGGCCCCTACGCTGCGCCAGATGGATGGGTGGCGGGTCATACGCCGCGAACGGCACGAGCGCCTTGAGGAAACCGGGTGTGGGCACGACCTCGACGCTGCCTTGGGGCACGCCGACGAGGTCCTGCTCGGTCACGAATGCACACGCCGCGTCGAGCTCTGAACGATACACGGTGAGCAGTTGATCATCCGGTGGCGTATCGTCCTGCAGCTCGTTCACCAGCTCACGCCAGGGCCGGTGGTCGAGGCGGCGAGCCAGGCCCACGATCTCTTCGGTGACCTCTTCCTGAAGATGAAGCCCATACCGCCATAGCTCCGAGGGACCCGAGCCCAGCGCATGCTCATGATACAGGCGCCGGGTAAACTGCTCCTCGCCGAGGGCAAAGGCCTGTGGGTCCGGATTCGGCTCGATCTCGTCGCGCAGCACGGCGCCGAACCCGACCAGGGCCCGCAGCGCGGCCTCTCCCGCCTGCGCGAGCTCGCCACTCAGATCCGGTGCCGCGCGGCCAAAGACACCCACCACCTGAGCAATCAGCTCGCCGCCTCCGCCAAGCATGCCGATGGCCGTGTCCACGAAGACCGATGGCGGCTCCTCCAGAGTCGCGCGCGCGCCGTCCAGAAACGCCGGCGCGGCCTTCAACCGGGCCACGACCGCCGGGACCCGCGCGGCAGGTTCCGGCTCGCTCCGGGCCAGGACTGCATAGAGACCCTGAAACAGGTGCCCGAGCCAGAAGCTCGGATTTCTGACGTTCGGCCGCTCGTGCTCCAGCCGAAGGAGGGTCGTGCGAATCTCCCCCAGCAGCGCAGTACGATCGATCTCGTCCGGGAGCTCGGCCGGCTCGAGCTCCTCCGCCGCGCCGCCGATCGAACGAAGCGCGGCGACATGGGCCCGGGTGGTCTCCGGATCGAAGCTACCCAGCCTGCCATCCAGCTCCACCCAGCCGGCAGCGCTGGCGGAGGCCGGATCAAAGTGGTACTTGAGGTCCAGGTAGGACCGGCAGAGATCGTCGACCTGACTCAAGAGATCCTTCGCGTCGCGGTCACTTCCGAATCGTCGCCCACCGTTACGCTGCCCTGGAGGCCATCCACCACGACTCCATTCCCCAGGAGCGAACCGTCCAGCACGACGCTGCTGAGCCTTGCGTTGCGGCCCACGATCGTGTTCTTGAGGCGGCTCCCCGTCACCCTCGTGCCCTGTTCCAGTGAGACGTTGGGGCCGATCTCGCTCTTTTCGATCGTCACCCCATCCTCGATGTAGACCGGGTCGTGGATCGTGACGCCGGGGAACTCCACCCGCCGGGCTGCTCCCTTCCGTAACAGAATTTCATTGGTCTCGAGCAGCGAGTCGAGCTTGCCGCAATCGTACCAGCCGCCCACTTCCGCCGTCAGGATACGCTTGCCGTGCTCGATCATCCACTGAAACGCATCGGTGAGATACCACTCGCCCTTGTTGGCCGGGTTGGCGAGCACGTGGTCGATGCCCTTCCAGAGGCTCTCCACCGCGCGGATGTAGTACAGGCCGATGTTGGCCAGCTTGGAGATCGGGGTGGAAGGCTTCTCCACGATGCGGGTCATGTAGCCCTTGGCATCGGTGACCACCACGCCGAACCGCTGGTAGTCCTCGACCTCCTTGGCCCAGATGATCCCGTCGGCATCGGTGCGATTGATGAGCGTGAGGTCGGCCTCGAAGACAGTGTCGACGAAGATGATCAGCACCGGCCCCTTCACGTACGGGCGGGCCAGGTTCACCGCCCCCGCGGTCCCGTCCTGCACCTTCTGCTCGATGAAGCGCGATGGGATCCGATAGCGGGAGCGGGCAAAGACTTCGACCTGCTCCTTCAGGTGGCCAGTGATGAAGATCAGCTCGGTCACGTCGAGTCCCTCGAGCCGGTCCATGACCCAGTCCATGACCGGGCGTCCCGCGACCTTGAGCAGCGGCTTCGGTACCAGGTGCGTGTGCGGCCGCAGCCGGGTGCCCTTCCCCGCGAGGGGTATGATCACTTGCATATCAATCCCTTCCGTAGCGGTCCTGCAGCCGCACGAGGTCATCCAGCTCCGGTGTGGAGGCTTCGAGGATGTCGCTGTCCACGACCGCCTCGATCTGATGAATGACCTTCGGCGGGATGTGTACCGTCTCACCCGCCTTGAACGGCCGGGACACCAGGGTTTCGCCGGCCTGCGTTCTCAGGGTGAGCTCGCCCGACAGCACGTGCATCGTCTCGTCTTTCTGGTTGTGATACTGCAGGCTGAGCACGTGGCCCGCCTTCACGTGGAGGATCTTCCCCACATAGCGATCGGTCCGCGCCCAGATCAGCTCGTGCCCCCAGGGCTTCTCCACGCGATACGGCACCTCAGGCATCAGTTCTCCGCGTAGGAGAGTTCGAAGGAGGACGGATCCGTCGGACAGGCGTGGGCACAGACTCCGCAGCCCACACAGCCCTCTCGACGCAGCACCGGATGGCCCGCGTCATCGATCGTGAGTGCGGCCTCGCCCACGGGGCAGGCGTCGGTGCACACTCGGCACGGGGTTCCTTGGAACGTGAGACAGCGCTCCGGGTAGAATTCCACCTGGGTCAGCCGGTAGCCGGACCACCCATGCAAGGGCACCGTGAGTGCTGCGGTGGGACAGGCGGCCGCGCAGGGCATGGTGGCGCAGGCGATACAGGGCTGCGCCCTGAAATCGATGTACGGAGTGCAGGCGGCAAGACCGCCCTTGGAAGACACGTTCACGATTGCATGCGGCGGGCAGACATCGGTGCAGGCGCCGCAGCGGGTACATGCGGCCAGGAAACCCATTTCCGGCAGCGCGCCCGGTGGGCGGAAGTACCGCCGGTCCACGATGCGATCCTCGGTACGCGCGACGAGCCGTTCGAGCCAGTCGTTCACCGCCGAACGCAGCAGGTCCCGTCGATTGGTATCGCCTGGTTTCAGCATGCGTTTAAGATAAGATGGGAATGACCATCTTTCCCGTCCTTCAAAACGCCGGCTCGAAGCTGAACGTCCAACGAAAGGCGAACTTGTCGTCAGTCGCAGCCCGATCCTGGGCCAGCTCCGGCCGGCTGACATACAGGGGGAGATCGAATCGGGTGGTGAATCGGGTGTCGCCGATCCGATGCTCGGCCCGAAGGCCGAGGCCCGCGTCCATCAGAAAGCGGATCCGGTCGCCGGTGAGCGGTTGCACCGATCCGCCGAGGGTGTGGGAGACGTCGGTGAATACGGCCAGCGCGATCCGGTTGAAGAGCTGCGCATCCGGATGGCTCACCAGGGTTCGTTCCACCTCGAGGTTGAGTGCCGCGATCGCCGCAGCCGAGACCCGAGAGTCTACGCCGCGGACTCCCGCACCGCCTGGCATCTGGTAGTGGAAGTCTTCGCCCACCAGCAGTGCGCCCCGGGAGCGCAGGAATGGATTGTAGAGCTGCGCCAATGGATCGGCGCCCTGGAAGTAGATCTGTCGCTGCTTGGCGGCCGTGTGCTCACCACTGGCCACTCCGATGTATCCCCGCACGCCGAGACCCAGCGTGCGACCGAGCGAACGACGCGCCGTGCCCTCCACGAAGCCGCGAAAGTAGAAGGGATCGAGATCTGGACGGCCGCTTGCCGCCAGCCCGCCTCGGTTATACGCCAGGCCGCCCCCGGCCGAGCTGCGGAATCCGAGCTGCCATTTTCCGGAGCGGTTGCTGACGCCGGCGCCGACCTGGACTTCGATGGTGCCGACATCGTCGTAGTATCCGGGATCCAGATAACGGAAATTGTCCGGATGCACCCACTGTAAACTCATCGACCGAAACCGAGTCGGACCAAAGCTCAGGTGCGCGCGACGGGTGCGCTCGGCTCTCGCCAGGACGCCGTAGCGGCCCTCGGTCCTGAAGAGGTCCAGCGTCTGGGAGACACTGGGGGTGCGGAGGAAAACCGGATTGCGGGCTCGGAGCAAGAAGTCGAGATGTTCGACCCCGTCGTCCGTGCCCCATCCGGTGCTACGGGTGAGTAGCGCGACGCCCTGCTCGAAGCGCCCAAGATAGTCGTCCCGAGCACGGATCCCGAGAGTCACCCCACCTGCGTCGTTGTACCACACGACGGGATGAAGTCCGACCGTCATCCGATCGCGACGGCTCCTGGTGCTGAAGTAGGGGTGAAAGTAGAGCTCGGTGCCCGGAGGATACGCCGTCATAGTGGAAAGGCTGAGGCCGAGCCGGTGACGATTATTGAGCATGTTCCAGTCGTGCGTCCGCAGCCGCGGGTCCAGCACCACCTGCTTCGGCTTGCTCTAGGTCTCGACTTCCACCCATTCCCGCTCAGCCAGTCCCTTTGCCCGCACGACAGCCGTATCACGCTCTGCAATCACTGCGACTTCCACCGGAATCCGGCCTGCCCCCTTTCGGACCACCTCCACCCGCGTCACCCACCTCTCCGTCTTCTCCGCCCTCTCCGTCCTCTTCACCCTCACCCTCCCCACCGCATAGTCGTACAAGTCCGTCGTATGCAGCCCCTGCGCGAAGAAATCGGACAGATCTCGGTGCGACACCTCCTCGGCGACGGCCCGGAATGCCGCCTCATCCACGTGCTTGAGCTTCCAGCGTTGATAGAAGGTCTGGAGAATCCGGTGCATCGTCCTGTCGCCCACGATGTAGCGAAGCTGGTGAAAGAACAGCTCACCCCGGCTGTAGATCGAAATATTGTAGGAGGTGAAGTCGCGGTACGCCTCGCTCACCAGGCTGGCGGGCTCCGAGTAGTCGTCGAGGTCGAGCGTCAGCATGCCGGCTTCGGTCTGCTCGTAGCTTCCGCCCCGGCCCAGCGTCTCCCAGAACCAGGTCGTCTGGAAGCTGGTAAATCCCTCGTCGAGCCAGCCCTCCCGCCACTCGTTGTTGGCGAGGATGCCCATGGTGTAGTTGTGGCCCAGCTCGTGAACGATCAGCCCCTGATCGGCCGATCCGTTCATGATCATCATGGGAAACTCGGTCCCGCCGCCCTCGATCCGGTGCACGTTGGTGATCTGGGGCCACGCGAACTTGCCGTACAGCTTATCGAGCCAGGTCAGCGCGGTCTCGGTGCGCTCGACCGCGGTACCATCGCCCCAGGTCCCCTCGTCGCCGGGTTGGTAGAGCACGTGTATGGCGACATCGCCGAAGCGCCCACCTTCGTAGCGGTAGTCGGGGTTAAACGAGAGGGCAAAGTGGTGCACGTCCTCCGCGTACCAGCGGATCTTCTTCCGGCCGGTCGTGGCACCGTCGCAGGCGGCGGCCGGTGTCCGTGATCCGTAGTAGTCGCGCTGGTATTCCACCGGTTGCGCTCGATTCCGGTTTGCTCCGGCCCAGCCGGGATCGCCGCACACCGGTACACCGGTGGCACCAACCACCTGGTCCTCGGGCACATCGAGATCGACGATGAACGAGCCGAACTCGCCATAGAACTCGCCGGCGGGATAGAGCGGATGTTCCTCCCAGCCGTAGCGATCGTAGACCACCACCTTGGGATACCACTGCGCAAAGTCGAAGCGCCGGCCCTGGCGACCCTGCCGCCGGGGCAGCGTCGAGGGCCGCGCGTCCCACCCCATCTCGACGTCCATGGACTCGCCCGGGGGCAGCGGCCGGGGGAGCGCGAAGCGCGCGACCGTGCTGTCCGGCGCAAACGGGTATGTCGCCGGAACCGGCGAGCCCATGATCCGGACATCGCGGACATGATTGAAGGCGAAGTCGGGATCACGCAGATCGTTGAAGCGGCGACGCCCCTCGGCCGAATCGGCGTCGGCCCAGCGAGAGCCCGGCCGAAACGCGTTGAGGTACAGATGTAAGGAGAAGGTAGTGAGCGTGTCGGGCGAACGGTTGATGTACCGGATCCGCTCGGTGCCGCCGAGCACGCCATTCGGCTCATCCAGCCGGGCCTGGATCTGGTACGCCACCTCCTGCTGCCAGTAGGCGCTCGACGATGCCGGAGCTACTGTCTGCTGGACGACGAGGAGCGCCAGGGCGATCACGGAAGGCTCGATTCGGGTGGCGTCGCGGGGCGGAGCATCGGCGGGAAACATAGGTGCCGCATGACGAATTTGGCACCGTGGCGCGTGGCTGGGGTTTCTCCTCTCACGGATGACACCGTAAGCTGAACGGTCGCTCGGCTCGACCCGCTCCTCGCGTTTCGCATGGCAGATACCTACCTCTCGTTACGGCTGCATCTCGTGTGGGCCACCAAGAACCGCCGCCCCTGGCTGGATCCCGAGTGGCGGGGACGACTGTTTGCTTGTGTTGCTCAAAGTGTCGAGCGGAAGGGAGGAAGGCTGCTCTGCGCCGGCGGCGTGCGAGACCACGTGCACCTGTACCTCGAGCCGCCAGGCACCGTAACCGTCTCCGAGCTGGTTAGCACAATCAAGGCGAACACCACCCGGTGGATTCATCAAACCTTTCCGCATCGAAAGGATTTCAAATGGCAGCATGGGTACGGTGCATTCACGGTCACTGGGTTTGATGACGAGGCCCTCCGAGACTACATCCGGAACCAAGAGACCCATCACCGGGAACGGGCGTACCCGGGCGAATATCTCGACCTCTTGCATCGCCACGGCGTCGCGTACGATCCGACGCACGTGTTGGATTGACCGGGTGGCCAGCCTTATGCGTGTCATGGCCATCGTCGCGGGTGGCCCGCGTCGCGATCACGTTCCGTGAATCGGTGGGAGCCTGTTCGGGCGCGAATCGCCCGCGGTCCGGAGGACCGCGCCAAAACAAGAGCCCGGCCCGTAAGGGCCGGGCCGGGGTGCGCGTCCACGTACAAACGTAAAAACACGAGGGCCACCGCATGTGGTGGCCCCCGTCGTATCCCGCGACGTACCCGCGGTCCTACCGGGACAGCAATTGCCGCCGAAGTTTGGTCATCCGGCGCCGCAGCGAGCCGTCGAGCACCCGTTCGCCCACACGGATGACGGCTCCGCCCAGGATTTCCGGGTCCACCGAATAGGCGGCAATCACTTCCTTCTTCAGCTGCCGGCTCAGCAATTCCTCGATCGTTCGCTGCAGCTTCGCGTCCGGCGTTCTGGCCAGGGTCACCCCTGCTCGCACCCGCTCGAGCTGCTGATCGAGCAGCACCATGTACTCGTGCGCAATCTCCCGCAGAATTCTGTGCCGCCCTCGCTTGACCACAGCCTGGAGGAACAGAACGAATTCCCGCGGCGCATCCTTCATCGCCGCGCCCAGGATGCGCGCCTTCTCCGACTTGGGCACCCGGGGTGACATCAACACCGCCTGCACCCGCGGTGTCGTCTCCACCGCCGCGGCCACCGCGTCCATCAGATCAGCGTAGCGCTCCGCGCTCCCGGCGCGCTGGCCGAGCTCGAACAGCGCCTCCGCGTAGTTGCGGGCTACCGTCTCGTTTCTCAATGGTGGGTGTTCAGGCCGGCGAGGTACTCCTGCACGATCTTTCGGTCGGTCTCCGAGTCGAGCCGCTGGCCAAGCAGCTTCGACGCAGCAGCCAATGACAGGTCCACGGCCTCACGCCGGAGCTCCTCCACCGCCCGGTCCCGCTCGGCAGCAATGTCTCGAAGCGCCCGGGCCAGCAGCTCCTCCTGCTCCTGCCGGGTCTTCTCCAGCGCCGCCGCCCGCTCCTTCTCGGCAACGCTCTTGGCTTCGGTGATCATGGCGTGCGCCTTGGCGCGGCTCTCCTCGAGGAGCCGCTTATGCTCCTCGAGCAAAGCCTGTGCTTCCTTGTTCCGGCGCTCCGCCTCTTCCAGCTGCGCCTGAATGCGATGCTCCCGATCGACGGTCGCCTTCACCAGCGGTGGCCAGGCAAACCTCTTCAGCACGTAGAGCAGCGCGAAGAAGACCAGCCAGGTCCAGAAGAACAGACCGAAGTTGACCTCGAACGGGGAGGCCGGACCAGCGGCGTGCCCTTCGGCCTCCTGCACCAGCGCAATCAATCCCAGCATGGTCAATCCAGGTTACGCGATGAGCTTGAACAGCAGGGCGAACACGAGCGCGATGATGGCGGCGCCCTCGAGCAGCACGGCAAAGAGCAGTCCGGCGCCCCGGATCTCGGCGGCGGCCTCCGGCTGGCGGGCGATGCCTTCGGCCACCTGGCCGCCGATCCGGCCCAGGCCGATGCCCGCGCCCACGATGGCCAACCCGATGCCGATGCCGGCACCAAGGAGGGCGTTGGTGTTCCGCGCAACCGCGACGGCGTCGCCGCCGGCTACCTGAAGCAGGGCAAGCATGTGCAACATCTCAGACTCCAGTCAAAAGCGGGAGATCCATGGGCATTCGCGCTTCCCGGTCAGGCTCCGATTCTCCCGGATCGGGCTCCTTCCGGTGCCCGCCGATGTCCCGGAGGACAGCGGGCTTCATCCGCCGGTCGGCGGATTACGGTTTCCCTGGCGACGGAAGCGCTCGGGCCAGGGAGGTAACGACTAATGCTCGTGCTGCATCAACCCGATGAACACCGAGCTCAGCAGGGCGAACACGTACGCCTGGAGGAAGGCGACGAACAGCTCCAGCATCATGATCGCGAGCACCAGCATCGCGGTGACCAGGCCGATCAGCCAGTTCCATCCCTGCAGCTGGCCGAACAGGAAAATGATCCCGAAGAGCGAGAGGATCACGAAGTGCCCGGCCGTCATGTTCCCGAAGAGTCGGACTGCCAGGGCAAACGGCTTCACCAGCTTGCTGATGATCTCGATCGGCGCCATGGCCACCGACATTGCCACACCGCCCATGCCTTCTAACCCCGGGATCTGGGGAAAAATGGTATGGAGATAGCCCTTCGGACCCAGCTTGATCATCCCGCTGACCTCGACCGTGAGGAACACCACGATGGCCAGCGCCGCGGTCACCGCCAGGTTGCCGGTCGGCGAGGCGCCCCACGGAAAGAGGCCCAGCAGGTTCGAGTATAGAATGAAGAAGAACAACGTCATGATGAAGGGGGCGAACTTGGCGCCGTCGTGCCCGATGTTGGCGATGGCGATGTCGTTGCGCACGAACAGCACCATGGCCTCGACCGCGCCGGCGAACCCCCTCGGCGCGGCTTCGAAGGCCCGCTGCTTCTTCATCATGCGTCCGGCGATGTACATGGTCAGGAACACCAGGATCGCCGCGATGAACAGGAAGTACACGTGCTTGGTGGGCGAGAGATTCACCACCAGCGAGCGGATATGGATGTCGGGCCAGCGGGGCAGCTGAATCGTGCCGAAGGGATAGAAGTCGATGGCCCAGGCGTCCGCGGTATGGTGCAGGACGACTTCACCGATGTTGGGGACCTGCTGAATCATCGGACCAGACGAGCCTCCATGAACAGCAACGGAACCAGAACCCCGAGGAAGGCAAAGGCGGTGGGCAGTGGCGGGAAGAGGGTCCGGTCCAGCGTGACAGCGACCGCCACCAGCGCCACGCCCAGGAAGCGGAGCAGCATGCCAACGCCCCAGCGCTTGAGCAACCGGACCGTCTCGCCGGCAAATGCCGGCCGGACCAGTGCCACCGCAACCACCTGAATTGCGGTGGCGATCAGCCCGAATACCAGGCCGGGCAGCAAAGCGTCCTGTCCCCAGCCCAGAACCAGCAGGCCGCTCACCAGCAGCGTGAGCCCAATGCCGAGACCGAGCTCCTTCATCGCCCCTTCTGCTCCCGCCGGCGCCGTTCGTCTTCCTGGAGCCTGCGATACACCACCAGAAAGCTCAGCACCGTTCCCACCAGTGTCCCGGTGATGGTGAAGAGCGGCATCAGGTTCAGCAGGCGATCCAGACCCAACCCGAGGACCATGAAGAGGATGATCCCGCCGGCGAAGGTGAGCCCGAGGGAGACGTACTTGTAGCCCTCCCCCATTTCCCGGCCGACGTTTTCGTCCTTGGGTGCCATACGCGGGGCTAAGCTATCGGCTTGTGAAATATTTCGCAATGTGGGGGGGACGGAGAGGACGGAGAAGACGGAGATGCTCCATATCATTAGTCCACTCCGTCCTCTCCGTCATTTCCGTCATCTCCGTCCTTTCACCTAGCGTCCATCTCCGGACCCGGGTAATCTCCGACCATGACCGCCACCCAAGCCGCGCCCCACGACGACGTCCAGCAGCTCGAGCGCCTGGTCAACGCCGTCACCCAGCTCAAGAGCCAGGTGGCGCAGCGCATCGTGGGCCAGGAAGACGTGGTAGACGGGATCCTGACCGCGGTCCTGGCCGGCGGGCACGCGCTTCTCATCGGCGTACCTGGGCTGGCCAAGACCCTCATGGTCCAGACCGTGGCCGAGGCACTCGACCTCTCCTTCAATCGAGTGCAGTTCACCCCCGACCTGATGCCGAGCGATATCACCGGCACTGACATCATCGAGGAAGACCTCACCACCGGCAAGCGGGCCTTTCGCTTCGTGCGCGGCCCCATCTTCGCCAACGTGGTGCTCGCCGACGAGATCAACCGGACGCCGCCCAAGACCCAGGCCGCGCTGCTCCAGGCCATGCAGGAGCACCAGGTGACCGCCGCCGGCACCACCTACCGGCTGCCGGATCCGTTCTTCGTGCTGGCCACGCAGAACCCCATCGAGCAGGAGGGCACTTATCCCCTGCCCGAGGCCCAGCTCGACCGCTTCATGCTCGAGCTCAGGGTGAACTATCCCAGCAGGACAGAGGAAGAGGCGATCGTCGAGCAGACCACCGGCACTTCGCGGGTCTCGCTGCATCCGGTGCTCGATGCCGGGTCGGTGCTGGCAATGCAGGCGCTGGTTCGCCGGATCCCGGTGTCCCGCGGATTGATCCGGTCAGCGGTGAGCCTGGCCCGGATGACCCGCCCGGGAGACGCGGAGGCGCCCGGCTTCATCAAGGAGTTTGTGGAGTGGGGAGCCGGACCCCGCGCGTCGCAGTATCTGGTGCTCGGCGCCAAGGCGCGCGCGGCCATCGCCGGCCGTCCCATGGCGGATCTCGACGACGTGCGGGCGGTGGCCTCGTCGGTTCTCCGGCACCGGCTGGTCACCAACTTCGCGGCCGAGGCGGCCGACCGGACCAGTGAGCACCTGGTCCGCGAGCTGGTCGGAGGAAAGGCCTGGCTGGGGGGATGACCGATACACCGGTTGCGGTGATCAGCAAAGCCGAGCCTCCCAGATCCGCCGCGGTCAGATTCAGGCCGCTTTTTCTTGTCCTCGCCCTCGGATTTGTGTTGGGGTTTCGGCTCCTGCTCTATCTCTGGAATCCCGATCGGCCCAGTGATTTCGACCTCCTCTACGACGCAGCTGCCCGCCTGATCCGGGGGGAGAATCCCTACCCGATCGCGACGCAGTGGTTTTCCTACCCGCTACCGGCGGTGCTCCTCGCCGTCCCATTCACGGCGATTCCCCTGGGACCTGCGCGCCCGATCTTTAATGTCCTGGTTGGTTGGGCTTTCGTGTATGCGCTCTGGAGATACCGCGGCTCTTTCGCTCTTCTCGCGGTACTGTCGGGGACCTACCTCTTCGCAATGGCGAATGGCCAGACCACACCACTTATGGTGGCAGCGAGTCTGGTCCCGGCGCTCGGCTTTCTCCTTGCCGTGAAGCCCAATACCTCGGCCTCCCTCTGGATTGCGCGGCCCTCACGGATAGCCGTCGTGGGAGTGAGCGCCTTCCTGGTCCTTAGCCTCCTGGTTCTGCCATCGTGGCCTCGGGATTGGTGGACGGCACTGCTGCAGGACAACACAGACTTGGTTCCCCCGGTATTGCGTCCCTTTGGTCTCGTCTTGTTGCTTGCGGCGCTCCGATGGCGTTCACCGGAAGGACGGCTCCTCCTCGCGATCGCCTTCATACCCCAGAATACTCTGCCGCACGAGCTGGTCTCGCTGGCGCTCATCCCCGCCAATCTCGTCGAGATGGGGATCTACGTGGTCGGGAGCTGGATTGCCGTGGCCGTGGCGGCAGACGGGATGCATCTCAGCCATAGCATCGCCGAGTGGACAACGACCAGCTGGCCGGCAACGCTCTGCGCCGTCTACCTCCCAATGCTGTATCTGGTGCTCCGCCCAACCCTTTCTCTGAGCTTCCTCCGGCGGAGTAGCAGGAGTGGACCTAAGAGCGGGAAGGACCGAAGCAGGAGTGGACCTAAGATCGGGAAGGACAGAAGAAGGCCACATCGCCTGGCTGATGAGGAGCTTAAGGTCGACGTAACTCCGAACGCTGGCGGCGGGGTCACCGTGACGGTGACCCACCTTCCGACGCAACTGTTTGCCACTGAGTCAGGTCAGACCCGCCAGCTCGCCGCGCGGAAAGCCCACGACAAGTTGGCCGGGATCATCGCCGGGTTGCGCCGGCGGGCAGAGGAAGCAATGGGGAAACCCCTCACGCGCCCCCAATAAACGTCCCCACCGGCGCCACCATCTCATCGAACGAGGCGAAGCTCCCACCGGCGAAGTCGAACACCCGCTGAAGCGCGTCGAGCTCGTCCTGCGCGAGCGGCTGGCCTGCGGCCCCCGTGATCACCGGCGCGGCTCCGGTGGTGGAGGTGATGGTTGCGAACGGGGTGCCGTTGATCGCCACGTTGAGCGCGCCGCCGGTGGCGTTGAACTCGCCGGTCAACCGGACCCAGCCATTCTGCCCCCGCATGTCCAGGATCACGGCGACGTTGCTGGCCACCGGCGTAAGGCCGCTGGCGCTCATCGTGAGATCAATCGAGAGGTCGCGCGCCGGCACATCGAGCGAGTAGCTCAGCGTCAGCCCGGACGCATACGTCAGGGTGGAGCGGAGGCTGAAGTTCGCCCTGGTTGTGCCGTCGGTGATGAACCCGGTTACCGCCACCAGGCCGCTGGAGACCGTGCTGGTCGCGCTCACCCGGTAGTTGAGGTAGGTCGTCGTGCCCGAGACCACGATCACCCGCGCCGCGGCGGTCGAGCCCGAGCTCAGGTC
>JBBQXQ010000065.1:0-17958 GCA_038209515.1 Gemmatimonadales bacterium | reverse complement strand
GGGGTGTTTGCCGCGATGATCAACCCTGCCACGCCAAGGGGCTGGCGGACGGTCATGGCCGCTTTGTTGGGCACCGCGCTCGTCGTGGTGCGCCCATAGAATCGGCGCCCCTCCCCGGCCACGAAGAACCCCATCTCGACTGCGCCGGCAGTCTCGCCTCGGGCGTCCTTGAGCGACTTGCCCGTCTCGATATGGACCAGGCGGGCGAGCTCGTCCTGATGTTCGCGCAGGGCGAGCGCGAGCTCGCGAAGCAGATCGCCGCGATATACCGGAGTCGCGTCAGCCCACGCCGGCCACGCCCGGCGTGCGGCCTCGACAGCGGCCTCGACGTCCGCGGCCCGGGAGCGTGCCACCGAGCACAGGGGACGGCCCGTTGCCGGCGCCAGCTTGGCAAAGCATTCCCCGCCGGCAGCGGGCCGCTCGGTGCCATCCACATAGTTGAGGATGAGTGGGGGAGGGGCGAGATCGATTTTGCCCATGCGCGCTTCGAATCTCCTTACCAGGCCGTGTAGCCACCGTCGACCAGAAGCTCAACGCCGGTGACATAGGACGAGGCGTCGGATGCAAGGAAGATAAGCGGCCCGCCCAGGTCCCGGGCCCCGGCCATGCGGCCCAGCGGAACGCGGGCGATAAACTTTCGCTTGAATGCTTCGTCCTGTCCCCCTTCTACCCCGCCGGGTGAAAGGGCGTTCACTCGCACTCCCGATGGCCCCCAATGAGTGGAGAGATAGCGGGTGAGATTGACGAGCGCCGCCTTGGATGCGCCATAGGCGGGTGGTTTGAGAAACGGAGGATCGCTGGGGAGGTGATCGTAGGCACGAGCATCCGGAGAGACGCTGGCGTAGAGTGAGCCAATATTGATGATCGAGCCCCGGCCGAGCCCCACCATGGCCGGACCGAATGTCTGTGCGGCGTGAAACGCGCCTACCAGATTGACGTCCAACACGCCGCGGAAGACCTCGTCGGGAATATCCTGGATCCGGTAGGTCTTGGCAGGACCCGGCGGCTGATCGATGCCGGCATTGTTGACGAGCACCGTGGGTACGCCCAGATCTGTCTCGCATTGAACCCGGACTGCGTCGAGCGACTTCCGGTCCCGGACATCTGCACGGTAGAGCCGGAGGCGAGTTGCACCCCGATCCTGCAAGGCGCGGAACGCCGGAGCCATCGGAGATCCCTCGAGGTCGATCCCCGCGACCGAGGCACCGGCATTCAGCAGCGCCTCACACCAGATCGGCCCGAGTCGGCCGAGTGCGCCGGTGACAACCGCGACGCGCTCGGCGAGCGGACCAGCGGTCACGCCGCCTCGCCCTGGCCCAGTGCGGCGAGCTGAATCGTGTCGTCGGCTTTGAGCGGACGCAGCAGCGTGCGGCCGACGACGACGTCCAGCATGTGTGGCGGCAGGCCATCCCCCGGGGATTTGAGGGCGACATCCTCAGCGGTCAGGACGTGGCCCGTGGGCAGGTCACGAGCGGCAACGAGCTTTTTGCTCATCTTGAGAATGGGCCCCTGCTCGCTGGGGTACACCTTCTTCATTCCATCGCCCAGGGCTGAGCGGACCCGCCGAAGATCGCGCACCATCTTGCGCAGCCCCACCGGCTCGAGAGAAAACGGATGGTCGGTGCCCTTGGCGGCCCGGTTAAAGGTGAAGTGCTTTTCCACCATCCGGGCCCCAAGCACGTAGGCCACCGGCGCCATCGCAATGCCGTTGTCGTGGCTGGACAGGCCGATCACGACGTCAAAGTGCTCACGGTAGGTCGTGATCACGCGAAGATCGAGCTCCTCGAATGCCGCAGGGTACCCCGCGGTGCATTGAAGGATCGCGAGCTGATCGTTGATCGGCATAATCGTTTCGTATGCCCGTTCCACGTCGTCAAAGGTGGCGCCGCCGGTGCTCACGATTACCGGCTTGCCCAGGCGTGCCACATGTCGGAGGAGAGGGATGTTGCGGATGTCGCCGGAGGCGACCTTGTACGCCCCCATGTCGAGCTGGGCCAGAAAGTCGGCGCTAGCGAGGTCGAACGCGGTCGCGAAGAAGGTGAGACCAAGCTCGCGAGCGTAGCGCTGCAGCTCCTGATACTCGGTGCGTCCGAGCTCCAGTGCTTCGCGGTGCTTGCCGTAGGTGGCGCCGAAGCTGTTCTCGTTGTCGTAGGGCCTGTCGTACATCTCGCGGGTGTACAGCGACCGGTTGTCCCGCTTTTGGAGCTTCACGGCTTGCACGCCGCATTCACGGGCGAGTCGAAACAGCTCCTTGCACCGCTCGAGGCTTCCCTGGTGATTGTGTCCGATCTCGGCGATGACATAACAATCGGACTGGTCATCGATCACCACACCCTCGATTTCAAGTCGTCTCATCGCGGTCCTCAATCAGTGAGCACACTACGGGCGACGCAGGACTTGAACGATGTTGTCCCATGCCGTCCGGTCGAGCCGGGGAAGCGCGATCCAAAAGGCCCCCAGCCCCGCGAGCGCAGCCGCTGCCAGCCGTACCCCGCCAGTGTCCAGTCCCGATCGGAGCACCAGGAACACTGCCCCTCCGACCATCCCGGCCAGGAGCACGGCCGGAGCGTTGGCGGCGGCCAAGCTGCCGCTCCCCACATGGAGGAGTCGGGCCGCCAGGGGAGCACAGATCCCCACACCTAGCATATACGCCGCTGCCACGCCGACCGCTATTCCGATCGGCCCCCACAGGCTTCCCACGCCGATACCGGCCAGCGCGAGCGCGGTAAACCCCACCGACCAGTTCAGCATCCAACCCGGCCGGTCGAGGGATTTCATGAGCTGTCCGACTGGTCCCATCAGCGCCTGGGCCGCGGCGACTACGCAAAATACCTGCACGAAGGGAATGGCCGCGCTCCACTGATCGCCGAACACGAGCGGCACGGCGGAGGGTGCTGCCGCCGCAATCGCCGCCAGCGCCGGCAGGAGCAGGGCGGCTTGGACCCGTCCGGTTTTGAAGTACATCCCGCGGACACGTCCGATGTCGTGTTGCATCCGGGAGAAGCTGACGAAGAAGAAATTCCCCAGCGCTCCCGTAAGCGCCGCCACCGGATATACCACTATGCGGTAGGCGAACGTATACAGGCCCAGCGTGGCCGGGCCTGCCACATACCCGACCAACAGCTTGTCCAGATTCTGGGAAAAGTACTTGAACAAATTGAAGCCGAAGACCCGCGAGCTGTAAGGCCAGAGTTCCCGGGCGGAGGCCAGGGAGACCTCGGTGAGCCGAGGTCTCCACGGGCTGATGCGCCACAACACCACCGCGCCGACCAGCGCAGTGATGAGCGTCTGGGCCACCAGACTCCACACGCCGAACCCGAGCAGAGCCAGCGCGATTCCGATGACACCACCGGCGAGGGAAGCGCCTATATCCCGTACGGCCAGCTCGCGGAACCGGAAGTCCCGCTGCGCGAGCGCCATCTGAGTAAGCGAGACGGCGTTCAGCAGGAAACTGAGTGAGAGCACCTGGAACACCGTGCGGGCAGCCGGAACCCCAAACAAGCGTGCCAGCGGACCCGCCAACCCCACCCCGGCAATGGAGAGTGCGGCGCCGAGGGCAGTGTTGATAGCAAAGGTGGTGCTGAGGTGGCCGGGGGTGACATCCTTCCGCTGCACCAGGGCAGCGCCAAAGCCCAGCTCGGCGAATACCGACGTGGCCGCGATCCAGGACGCGCCCAGACTCACAATGCCGAAGTGTTCGGGGCTGAGAAGGAGGGCGAGGACCAGAAAGACGACGTAGTTTGTGCCCTGCCGCCCGGCCTGCTGGGTGATGGACCAAAACCATGCCCGATCCCTCATCGGAGCGCCTCGAGAAAGATCTCCTCCATCTTGCGGCTGCTGACCCGCGCGTCGAAATCGCGAGTGGCCCGGTCGCGGCCCAGCTGGCCCATCCGATCCAGCCGTTCCGGCTGGCGGGCCAGGCTCAGGATTGCCTGGGCGAGGGCCGCCGGATCGTTGGGGGGCACCAGCAATCCAGTCTCCCCTTCGGTCAAGAGCTCGGGCCCACCGCCGACCCGGCTCACGATCACCGGCTTCCCGGAGGCCATCGCCTCGGCGACGGCAAGCCCCAGACAGGCCCGCTGGTTTATGCTTGGCGTGACGGCGATCGAGGCTGCCGCGTAAAGGAGCGGAAGCTCGTCAGGGCCGACATTGGGGAAAACGAAGACCTTCCCGGGATATCGGGCAGCTGCAGATTGGGCATCATCCTTCAGCTCTCCGCTGGTGCCCGCGATGATGAAGCGGACGCTACGGGCCTCACGAACTACCTCCGGAATCGAGGCGAGAAGGACGTGGAGGCCCATCTCGCGAACCATCCTGGCGACGAAGAGCACGACGAAATCGCCTTCTGCGAGGCCCAGACGCCGCCGGATGCCGCTGCCGTCGAGATTGGGCTGGAACCGCGAGGTGTCGATTCCGTAGTACACCACATCAGCCGAAGGGAGGCCGAGGAGCCGCAGACTGGCCGCGCAGTGCTGGCTCGGGCTCAGGACTCGTCGGCTCGACTCGAGAATGTATTCTACCTCGGCTCGCCGTCGCCGGTACCGATCCGGTTCCGCATGGATCTCGCCGAACACGGTTGTCACCAACGGCAGCCCCAGCTCTTCCGCGACCCACGCGCTTGCCAGACCTGCCGCCAGCAGGTGATAGGCGCCGATGACCTGGAGATCGTACCGTCGGACGAGATCGCGGGCAAACGCCGAAAGAGCCAGGCAACCCATAAACAGGCGTGGAGAATCGACCATGAGATGGCCGCGGCGCCATGTCTGTGACAGCCTCGTCCCCGGTCGGGCCAGGAGGTCTCGCGCGAGCGCGCGGTGCAGCTCACGCCGCGGTGGACGGTGCACCGTGTAGTGGTCGGTATCAGGCTCCCGCCGGGGCCCCGCCATGGAAAGGACGTGGACTCTCCACCCGCGCTCGGCAAGGTAGGAAGAGAGATAGTGGAGATGGGTGGGGACCCCTCCGAAGGGAGGAGGATGGTTGCCGAACAGGAGAATGCCACGGCCCGTGGTCATCTAATGTCGGCTACGGGGCGGCACTAATTGAACGCGAGGAAATTGGCGTGCCACGTTCGTGCGTGCTCGATCTCGGCATTCCAGCCCCGGACGAAGTTGGCTGCCGCCGCTGCCGTCGTGAATGGCGCCTCCTGCCCACGACCGAGAGGTCGCAGGGTGAATCCCTTTTCGATCAAGAACTCGAGTAACTCGAGGGGTTGGGTTCCGAGCTGTTGCAGACCGAACGGCCAGAACTCGAAGAAGATCTTCACCGGGCGGTTCGAGAACATCCCCTGGGCGCCGGAGAAGACCAACATCTCTGCTCCCTGGACGTCGATCTTGATGACATCGGGAGGAGCGATCCCTTCCCTCTGGACGAACATGTCCAGGGTCAACGAGGCGACCGGCAGCGCGCGGGCGGTGTCGGCCGGGCCGAGCACGTCGGCGTTGGCCCGGGCCAATGAGTTGATGCTGGAATCCGTCGGGCTCACGAAGAGGGAAGAGGTGCCCTCGCATTCTCCCACCGCCGCCGGCACTACGAAGATTGGAGCTCCCCGTGACTGGGCCGAGTTGCGCCGGAGCACCTCGAGATTCCGGGGATCGGGCTCGAAGGCGTACACCCGCCCGCCCGCCCCGACGGCCGAGGCCGCCAATACGGTGTAGTATCCAATGTTCGCCCCGATGTCGAACACCGTCATTCCAGGCTCGAGCGCGGCGAAGAAGGTGCCGACTGCATCCGGCTCGTAGCTCCCGCGGAGCAGAAGATCCCGGTTCAGGCTGCTGTCAGTGGCCGGCAGCCACAGCCGCCCCCCCGCGTGACGGACGCTGTAGTACCCGTCCCCCCGAAGAGCGCGATAGAGTCGGTCGATCCCACGAGCATGCAGCCGGCCATACATCGAGCCGGGTAGCATTCGGCAGGCGCGGCGAAGAGTGGAGAACGCCAGGGCCTTCCCGACCATCAGCGTCCGGTCATCGGGCAGGTTTCCGGGCGATTACGAAGGCCACCGCCTCCGCCGGCATTTCGGCAAACGGGTCGCCGTACGTGAGCGAGGCGATGTCGCCGGGTTGCGCGGCGGTCCAGGTGCTTCCCCGCCCATCCTTCTTGAACCAGAGCAGGGTATCGAGGGGCGGGAAGACTGCCCGGACACGAGCCTCATCGTACGTCCGATAGCCGCGCTGAACCGTGGGCCGCCCCGCGGGCACGGTGGCCATCAGGCGGCCGCCGGGACGCACCAGGCGCCACAGGCGCTCGACGCCGAGCCGATCGCCGTCGGGAATTTCCAGGTCGTCGTAGCGTCCCAGCCCCAAATGCTCGATAGTCGACACCGAGATCACCAAGTCGAATGACTCGGGCGGCAGGGCATGGTCGCCGAAGAGGTCCGCCATCACCCCCGTGAGCCCAGGTGCCTTGAACGGGTACGGGCGTTGATCCAGAACGGTGACCTCGTGCCCCAGCGCCGACAGGGTTAGGGGGAGCACACTCTCGTACCCCCCGAAGTCGAGCACTCGACGCTCCTCCGGCCTGGCGTGGCGAAGGATCAGGCCGCTTTCGACGATCTGCTCGGAGACAACGGCCTGCCAACCGGCTCTTCGCAGCGCCCGCAGACGGAGCTTGGTTACCTCGCCGTGGAGACGATGCAACACCTTGAGCATCGCGCTCCATCGCCTCGGATAGACGCCGATGTTCTTGTTCCGCAGGTGGCGTATCACATCGTCGAAGTCGGTGCCGCCATCGCAGTAGGTCATGGGAGGAGCAGCGAACTCCTTCGAGTCGTGATCCACTGTGGCCTTCCCCTCATGTCTGGTGCTGGAGGTCTGCGGCTGCACTCCATCGTCGTGACGCCACGGCTTCGGCTTCATAGTACTGACGCGCACAGAGCCCGCCTAGGAGGAAGAGCACACCGATGATGAATGGATAGAAAATGCTGTTCGAGGCGGCACTGTGAACGACCAGACTCGGTATCCATGCGTGCAGGGTGAGTCCGAGCACCCTCACCGTCCGGGGCAATGTTTTGATTTGATAAGTACGCCAGCCGATGGTCGTGAGGCGCCACAGGACGGCGCCAAGGAGCGCGACCCCTACGATTCCGCTGACGGCAGCCATGTACAGGATGCCGCCGTCGGAGCCGAAAGCCCGGTTGCCGGAGGCAGCCGCCCCGTAGGTGGCTCGCACTATCCCGAACGTGTTATAACCCACTCCAAGGAGTGGGTTGTCGGTGAAAATCCGCCAGGCGAGCAGCCAGTCTCCCACCCGCGCCATGGCCGAGGGCTCCAGGAGCGTCAGCTTGTTGTAGGTCGCGGCGAACCGAACCAGGCGGTCGGCGGCGAGCGTCGCTATCAAAGCGAAACAGGACAGCGGCACGAAGAGCTTTCGGAGGCTTCGGGTACGGACCGTGAGCAGCCCGAGCCCAAGCAAGGTGGCGATGATCGAGCTCCGCGAAAGCGTCAGGATAAGTGCGATCCAGAAGAGCGCGAGCAGTGGGTACGACGGCTTGCCATCCGCGCCCTGCGCGTGGGCGTAAAGGACGCCGAACATGATGAACGCGCCGGCGAAGTTCGGGTCGAGGAATGTTGAAACCAGGCGATTTCCCTGGATGTCCCAATCGATATACGGAATTGCGTCGGGGTAGACAACGAAGGCGAAGTTCGGCAAGAAGATCGATTGGATGATCCCGAATGCCGCGAAGACACCGCAAACCGCCACTGCAGCGCGAATGAGGCGCGAAGCCGACGCTGCGCGCAGGGCGGTCAGCGAAAACGCGTAAAGCGTCGCGTACAGGGACCAGCGGATTAGATAGAGGCTGCTGAACGCGATTTGCGCGGCCGTGAGCTCAAATCGGACAGCAGTCACACAAATGGCTAACGCGTTGACGGCGACAAAGCAGGCAGCCAGCGCAATCGGCCGGTCCAGCCGAATCCGCCCGGACACCAGCACGCTGGCAAAGAGCCACAAGCCGAGGGCCGCTGCCAGGAGGTCGGAAAGGAGGATCCTCGCGCTTTTGATATCAGTGGAAATCAGGGGGATCTTGCCGACCTGGCCCAGCAACAGGGAGCAGAGGAAAACCACGACCAAAATCTCTGCAGCCGGCATCCAGGTGATGTTGCCGGGGTAGCGAGAGAGGTGCGGCAGGCCCACGCCCAGCGGCAGATCGGTCTCTGAAGAGGACACCTCAGCGGCCTCTCACAACCCTGCAGGCGAGTGACCTCGGCCCGATGCCGCGGGTTCCCGGCTGCGCGTCGCATTCCAGGCCTGGCGGAACGTCCGATATCCCGGAGCTCCCGACCGCATGGACTGTGCACGCTGCTCCAACAGGAAAGCCAGAATGAAGGCGACCACCCCGCCTGCAAGGATTGCGACGACGACATTCAGCACCGGCCTCGGAGCCGATCGCCGGTCTGGAGCCACAGCGCTGTCGATCGTCGTGATCACGGGTGTGTCGCGGACCTCTGAAATGCGTGCCTCATCGTAGGCCTTCACCAGGCTCACATAAACCTCCTGCCTCAGATCTACCGCTCGCTGGAGTCGGCTGGCTTCGAACTCCAGGAGCGGGGAGCCGCGATACTCCCGGTTCGCCTGAAGAAACCGGAGTTGCGCCGCTTCGGCCTGCCGCAGCTCAGCCTCCGCTTCGGTCAGGCGCTCCCGGGTAAACCGCGCCTGCTCGTGAGACTGTGACTGCCGCCGCTCGAGATTGAAGGTGTTGAGAATGACGCGCATGCGGTTGACAATGTCGGCGGCCAGTCTGGGGTCGCGAGCCTTGACGGACAGGGTGACGATACCAGTGGAGTGATCGACCCCTGTCTGCACTGCGCCCTTCAGCGCGCGGACACCTCGGCTTACGCGCGCGGGCTCGGTGCGGCCCTGCACCCGCAGGATGTCGAGCAGGCGATGGTCCTCGGTCGCGGGAGCGCCGGTATGGAAACGAGAATCGAGTGTGGCGGTCAGGACCTCCCTGCTCTTCAGCACCTCGGCGATGAAGTCGGGAGAGATGGCTCCGCTGCCCGGGGCCGACACTCCGAGTTGACCCGCCAGCCCCATCAGGCTGGTCAGGGCGCTGCCGGCGAGACCCCCAGTCGAAGACGACACCGGTGTGATGGTGGTCGACGCGGTGTAGACCGATGGGAGGACAAGTGAAATCAATGCGGCGAAGAGGGCAAAGACGGCCGGAAGGCCCAGGAGCAACTTCCGGTGGCGAACCAACGGCGTCAGTAGCTCCAGCAGCGACACATCTTCGGCGGACCTCGTCCCTGAGGCCGGCCCACGGTCAGGACTATGGTCCTCCGACTCCCGGGAGACCTGATCACTCGTGGCGGGCTCGCTCACAAACGACTAGCCACGATAATTGTGGTTAACAGCGCGCCAAACACTTGTACCAAAGTTCCGACAGTACCCAGGACATTACTTGGCGGCTCCTGGACTACTTTGGCGGGGACAAACACTACGCCGCCGGACTTAGGCTTCGGCACGCCATCGGCCAGGACGACGCGCCGTTTGACAGTCTCCCGCTTTCCATTCGGCTGCGTGACGTACGCGTGCTTCGTGTCGGCGACCTGGGTGTAGCCTCCTGCCGCATCAACATACCAGTCCAGCGACTTGCCCGGGGCATACGCCACCGCGCCGGGGCTGTTGACCGAGCCCTCGACCTGAACGATGGGATTGAACTCGGGGATGTTGATCGAGTCTCCCGCGGCGAGGATGATGTTATCGCGGAATTTGGGGTCCTTGAGCACCCGAGGAAGGTCGAGGCCCACGCGCTCGGCGAATCCAAAGGGCAGAGGTTGGCGGGTGTTCTGGTGCTCCCCCGCCATCGGCGCCGGCCGCTCCTCCGCGGGGCGCCGGCCAGGAGGCGAGGAGCGGTAGAACTGAACGCCTCCCGGATAAGCCTGAGCCGTGAGTCCACCGGCCCGCGCGATCAGGGCATCCAGACGCTCGGTCTTGGTTCGCAGCCCATACCGCCCCGGATGCTTGACCTGGCCGGTGAGATATACCAGCCGTTGGAGGTCCCACCCGGTCTGTCGCATGATGAGTACGTTATCGTATGGCTTGAGCACCACATCGGGTATCCCGCGGGCTCCTCCGCCTATCTGCGCTCCCGGAACGCCATCGGTCCCAGTGACCAGGGCCGCGGAATCCAAGGGCACTCTGATGCTGGTGGCCAGGGTGCCGGGGTCTTGGCCCTCCGCCCGTCGAGCGATTTCCGCTTCCTTGAGATCGGCGTCTTCGGTGACGCCGTTGGCCAGGAGCACCAAATCGCGCATGGTCATGCCGTCACGGTAGGGCACTCTGCCGGGGTTGCGCACGGCGCCCACCACGGTCACGTACCGGGTAGGCAGGAATGCGGCGCGGGAGAACACCCGGATCTCGTCCTCTTGGTGGAGCACGAGGTCTTCGGTCACCTTTCCGGTCGAGTCGGCGAAGGCCGAGCGGAGCTGTACCCGCGTCGAGTCATCGTTGGTTCGGGAGACGAGGATCCGGTCGACGTAGACGTCGGGTTTGGGGCCGCCAGCGAGCCGGAGGGCATCGCTGAGCTTCATCCCGGCGGAGAACCCGACCTGACCCTCCACCCAGACATTTCCCCTGACCGTGACATAGCCGCGGAGCCGGCTCGACACCGCCAGTACCGTGACCGAGTCGCCAGGCTCCATGGGCACCGCCGGCACGACCCCCCCGGCAAATTGTTCGGGCCCGACATCGACCACGACCCGAGCTTGCCCAGCGACTCCCCGCGCGTCGGGTGGCAGGATGCGGTGAATCCGCACCCGAGCCTGAGACGCCGCCGGCCCGAAGCCGCCGGCGAATTGGAGGAGGTCCCGGAGGGTCTCGTTCGGCTGCACCTCGTAGATGGCGGGCCGATTCACCTCGCCGGCAATCTTCACGAATCCACCGTGCACCGGAACGAAGACGACATCTCCGCTCTCGAGCCGGATATCGCCGAGATTCGTCCCGCGCGTCAGATAGTCGTAGATGTCGAGCGAATCTACCAGCTTGCCTCCACGCCGGATGTCCACCCGCCGGAAGCTTCCATTCGTGGTCGGTCCACCGGCGGCGTAGAGCGCGGTGAGGACGGTGCCCGCGCCGGACATTTGAAAGGCCCCGGGGCGCACGACGTCGCCGCTGACGAAGACCTGAATGTTCCGCAGCCGGGCCACGGAAATCTGGAACTTGGTGGTGGCGCCAGGCCCTCGGCGGATACCGGAATAGACTCGCCGGAGCCGGGTATAAAGCTGGTCTTCGAGCTGGCCCAGGGTGAGGTTGGCGACATAGACCTGGCCGACCTGGGGGATGACGACAAAGCCCTCACGGGTAACGCTGAGCGTTTGGGCCTGCTCGACGTCGCCGGTCAGAATGAGCACGAGGACGTCGCTGGAGCCCAGCCGGTAGTTCTCGTCCACCGGTCCGGCCTGTACCGGCAAGAAGCGGGTGGATGTTCGACGAAACGTCTCCATCCCGAAAAGCTTGAGCTGTGAGCGCAAGACTGCCACCGAGTCGGCTAGCGAGTCGGCCCGGGCCGAGTCCGCCCTCAAGGCGTGCAGCGAATCGAGAACCTGTTGCAGGGAGTCGGAGACGACGCGCGCCGAATCCAGGCTCTGGAGTGAGTCCGCCTCCGCGTCGCTCAGAATGCCCAGCGCGCGAACGGCGCCGAGAGTTCGGGGTCCCTGGGTGGCCATCCGCGTGCTGTCCGAACCGGCCAGGTAGGCGTCGAGCAGGTTTTCCGGGTACCCCGCGGCCCGAAGCCGGGCGCGCACCTGGTCAGGCGTGAGCCCAGACAGCTGGAGGCGTTGCCGCAGTTGCTCTACCAGCCCTGGCTGGCTCTGCAGGAGCTGCTGGGCCTGGTCCGGCGTTGCCGGAACCTGCGCGGGAAGTGGCCGCACCGCGCATACCAGGGCGAGAACGGCGATGGCGGCCGCAGGGCGGCGGAAAAGCTGGAACGTAGGATGCATGGGGGGATGAAGATCGCTCGTAAGTCAACGGAAGTCAAACGCTTGCGGGAGTCAGTGAACGCCAGAACTCCAGTGTTTTGGCCGCGATCGCCTCATCGGAAAACTCCTCCAGAATCCGCCGCCGCCCGGCCGCGCCAAGGCGCTCACACTCGGATCGATCGGCGTACAGCTCTTGGAGCGCGGCCGTGAGCGCGGGGACATCCTCCTCCGGCACGATACGGCCGGCATCGCCGACCAACTCCGGCAATGCGCCGGAATTGGTCGTGATCACCGCCACCCCGTAGGCCATCGCATGCAGGGCGGCGCTGCCGATAGTGGGGACCCAACGCTGGGTGGTCCTTGCTGGAAGAACGACGCAGTCGAGGCTGGGCCACACGTCCTCGACGGCCTCGCGGGGCAGGGCACCAAGCCAAGAAATCCGGGCGGAGATGCCGAGGCGCTGAGCCAGGGTCTCGAGCTCTTCCTGGGAGGGGCCGGTCCCCACGACGGTCAAGGTCCATTTGCCGGCGAGTCCCACGCAGGCCCGAAAGAGGAGATCGAGGCCGCGCTCCGGGACCAGGCGCCCCACGAATCCGATCCCCAGGACAGGGCGGGGAACCCGGGACACCGCGGGAGGCGGCGTAACGCCGAGGCGTGGGAGGGTGAGGTGAGGGGCCGCAGGCCTTCGCCTCGTCGCCAGCGCCAGTGCGAGCCGGTTGGTCCCGATCACACCGGTCGCGGCACGGAGGTTTCGCTGCCGGCGAAATCGCTGTGCGATGCTGAAGCTCCGGGGAAGGCTCTCGGCCGTGGAGAGCACGCTCCGGATTCCCAGGCGACATGCCAGCCGGAGCGCGAGGTCTGCGGCCTGGGTCCAGGGCTCTTCCTCTATATGGAGGAGGTCGGGGCGAAAATCGGTGAGCAGCCGACGCAACGTCTCGGCACTCCACAGTAGCCGCTCGGGGCGGCCAACCGGCCCGCGTACCGGAATCGGAACCACGCGGACGCCCGCGTCGTCACCCGACTCGGCTCCGTGCGACACGCCATCGCTCGAGGACCAACGGTCCGGCACTGCTGCCGCGAGGGCCACTCCCAGCCCGGCCAGCGAGCGAAGCTTCGCTCGGTTTGCCGGGTCGGCGTAGAGGTGGGAAACGATGACGGCGCGCACGCTACCGCGCTGCCGAAGTGCGATTGCTCACGAGGCTTCGTCGCAAACGAATTCTCAGGTTGACAGCGGTCGGGATGTCTGGCGAAGTTGCCGGAACCAAGTGTGAATCTGTGAATATAGACCGAAGGACAGCTCCCACCACCCGAGGCAATCCGAGCGATGCGCATTCTGCACCTCGCGAAGTACTACTGGCCTCGATCGGGCGGCATGGAGCGCGTGGTCCAGACTCTCGCCGAAGGCGCCGCTAATCTCGGCCACCAGGTAGAGGTCGTCGCGGTCGAGAGCCGGGGCTGGAATCCCGCGCCGGGTCGCACCCGCTCGCCGGTCACCCGGGCCTTCTCCTTCGCCGCGCTCGGCTCTCAGGAGATCGCGCCCGGTTACATCGCCGCCGCATGGAAGCGGGCGGACATCATCCACCTCCACCATCCGCATCCCCTCGCCGACCTCGCCTGTCTCCTGCGAGCGGGCCGCACGCCGGTCGTCGTTACCCAGCACGCCGACGCTCTCCGCTCGATCTACCGGCCGATGACCCGGCTCGTGATTCGGAGGGCCCGAGCCGTGGTGGTGCCAAGCCGCGCGCACCTCGCCCTCTCTACCGAGCTGAGGGGATACGAAAGCAAGGTCGAGGTGATCCCCTTCGGGATCGATCATACCAGGTGGCAGGTGGTCCCGCCTCCGCCCCCCGGGGCCTCGCCGCGGGCCATCTTCATCGGCCGGTTGGTCGCCTATAAGGGATTGGACATATTGCTCCGCGCGCTGGAGCAGGTGCCCGAGCTCCGCCTCGACATCGTAGGCTCCGGACCGGAAGGTCCCCGGCTCCGAACCCTGGCCCAGGCCCTCGCCATCACCGACCGGGTCCGGTGGTATGGTGAGTACCCGGATGATGACCTTCCCCGGCGAATGGCCGATGCCGATTTCCTGGTGCTGCCGTCGGTGACGGTCGAGGAGATGTTCGGGCTGGTGGTGCTCGAGGCCATGGCAGCCGGACGGCCGGTCATCACCACCGCGCTGCCGAGCGCCGTGCGGGAGGTGAATGTGCCGGGGGTAACCGGGCTCGAGGTGCCGCTCCGTGATGTGCCGGCCCTCGCGCGGGCGCTCGAGACGTTGAGCCGCGATAGCGGGCGACGCCGGACTATGGGGGAGGCGGGGCGCAAGCGGGTCGCGGAGCGTTTTACCCAGACCGCGATGGCGGAGAAGCACATCGAGCTGTACGAGAAAATTAGGGGCGCCCGGCATTAGATTCGTAGCCAAATTGGCCCAGGATGGGGAAATGCCGCAGACGATTCTGGTGGTAGATGACGAGGCAGTTGCGCGCCGCTTCCTGAAGCGAGCGCTGACCGAGGCCGGTTATGAGGTCATCCTGGCCAGTGATGGCGAGGAGGCGCTCGAGCTGCTTCGGTTAACCCGGCGCAAGGTTGCTCTCGTGGTCACTGATCTTGTCATGCCGGGCATGGGTGGCCACGCTTTTGCCCTCGAGGTCTCCAGCCTTCGTTCGCCGCCTCCCATCCTCTACATCTCCGCGTACGAGAGTCCGCAGGGAGAGATGGCGAAGCGTTTTCTTCAGAAGCCGTTCAGTCCGGGAACGCTAGTGGACGCCGTGCGAGGTCTGCTGCCGGCTGGTCGTCCATCTTGACCATTCTCGCCCTGCCTTGTCCGGCCGCATAGGGCATCACATGTTTCGCCACGCGGGCCCTTAGCTCAGATGGTTAGAGCAGCGGACTCATAATCCGTAGGTCCTGGGTTCGAATCCCAGAGGGCCCATTGAGGTAAATACGGGCCCGGGGCTTGCATGTCGGTGCCCCAGCAGCTCGCGTTGTGGGAAGTTCCCCACAGAGTAGATTTGAACGCACCCCTCCTCATTCGTAGGACCGTGACGAGCCAACCGGGATCGATCTGGATCACCTGTGTGGTCCTGGCATGCCTCATCCAGCCGGCCGGCATGGCGTCCGCCCAAGACTTCAAGTGGAAGAGCGGAGCCACGTTTTACGGGGACAATACCGAGTTTTTCAACCCCTACCGAGTTGGCGAGACCATCTTGGGAGCCCAGATGCAGACCTATTTCTCCGCGGCTCCAGGGCCACGGACAGAGGTCATTGTGGGGGTATTCGGGGATCACCGGAGCGGGCGGAGCGACTTCTTCAACGAGGTGAAACCGCTGCTCGGTTTCCGCTACCACACTCAGACCTCGCTTGGGGTCCTTGGCTCGCTGGTGACGGAGAACCGACACGGGTACCTCGAACCGCTCGAGGTCACGACGCTCGAGCTCACCCGCCCCGTGGAGTATGGGCTGCAATGGCGCGAGGACCACGGGTGGATTGGCGGTGAGATCTTCATCGATTGGCAGCATCTCAACACCAGGGATAGCCGGGAGATCTTTGATTATGGTCTCCTGGTCCACGTTCGTCCGCGGTCTTACCTCAGCCTGGAGTTCCAGGGCCATGGTCTCCATCATGGCGGGCAGCTCTATACCGCAGGGGTCCCGGTCACCAACAATCAGGCGATGGCCTTCGGTGGCACTTTCGCCGGGAGGTTACCGCTCCTGGACGCCAGCTCGCTCGGTGTTTTCTGGCTGACCAGCCACGGGCGCATCGACCCGACCCCCGAGCCAAATCGGCCGGACCGGGGACGCGGCACGTACGTACGCGGGTCCATCTCGCCCCGGGGCTGGGTGGAGCTCTTCACCATACAGTGGTGGGGACGGGACTTTCTGTCGGAGGAAGGCGACAACAGCTACAACTCCCGGGGCGCCGACCCGCAGTATTACAAGTCGAGCCGCCACTACCAGGAGTATGGCGTGGCCCGCCGCTTCGCCATCGAATCAGGGGTGACCTTCGATGCGGAGCTCCGGCTCCACCAGTTCGACGACCTTCCCAGCGTCGCACTGGGGCATTCGGAGTGGGAATACTCGTATCACCTGGTGGTCCGCGCCCCGTTTGAGGTAGGACTGGGAAGAGGTCGGGAGCGCTGAGGTTAACATCCCGCCTCTCAGGCAGTCAGACTTTCTTGCAGCAGTGAGCCGGCTGCTGGCGCCGGCTCGGAATCGCTGGGGCGGGACCACTCCGTGGCCTGAGCCGGCCCGAGGCGGGGACGACGCTATCATTAGAGCAGAGGCGCTCAGCAAGGACTGCCGGGCATAGCGTGCGTGGTCCGCCGGGACGGAGGTTGTGATGGCTACGTCGGTGAACCCGAGAATCGAAGGCCAGGCGGCCTGGCCCATCCTACCCCTGGCACAGTGGAATGACACCAGAGACACGCTGCAGCGGTGGCTTCAGGTCATCGGGAAGACCCGCCTGGCGCTGTCCCCTCCCGTCAATCGCTGGTGGCACGTCACCCTTTATCCGACGGCTCGCGGGCTCACCACCTCCCCCATGCCGTACGACGGCCGTCTCCTCGAGGTGGAGCTCGACTTCATCGATCACGACCTGCAGGTCAGCACCAGTGACGGCGTCACCCGGGCCATGCCCCTGGTGCCGCGCTCCGTGGCCGACTTCTACCGCGAATACACTTCGTTGCTCGAATCGCTGGGCATGCACGTCCGTATCCGACCGGTGCCAAGCGAGATGGAAGACGAGCTGCCCTTCACCGACGACGGGCAGCATCGGTCGTACGATCCGGATGCCGCCACCCGTTGCTGGACCATCCTCTCCCAGGCCAGCCGGGTCCTGCAGCAATTCCGTGGGCGATTCATCGGCAAGTGCAGCCCAGTCCACATTTTTTGGGGCGGCTTCGATCTGGCGTACACCAGGTTCTCGGGCCGGCGCGCGCCGGTTCACCCGGGAGGAATTCCCCATTTGCCCGATGCGGTGGTCCGGGAGGCCTATTCCCATGAATGCATCAGCGCCGGCTGGTGGCCGGGAACTCCGGGCGGCCCGGTGGCGGAGCCGGCGTTTTACGCGTATTCGTACCCGGAGCCACCGGGTTTGCCGAAGCGCGGGTCCGACCCGATGCGGCCTACTACAGCCCCGATCTCAAGGAGTTCATTCTGCCCTACGAGGCAGTGCGGACCTCCGCCCGCCCGGAGGAGATGCTGCTCGATTTTCTCCAAACCACGTACGAGGCTGGGGCGGATCTCGCCGGCTGGGATCGCCAGGCCCTCGAGCGCCGCAACGAAAGCCAACGGTGAAATGCACCCACCGCGCGCAGGTACGACCCGTCCGCCCCAACACGCCGGACGGGTGCGAGGAGTGCCTCAAGACGGGCGCATGGTGGGTGCACCTGCGCCTCTGTCTCACCTGCGGCCACGTTGGCTGCTGTGACTCATCCCCAGGCAAGCATGCCACGAAGCATTTCCACGGTACCCAGCATCCCATCGTGAAGAGCTTCGAGCCTGGCGAGGACTGGGGCTGGTGTTACCCCGATCAGCTCATGTTCGAGCCCGCACCCAGGCCTTAGCCTCGAGGGCGTGCTTCCCTCCTGGTGCTTTGCGTCACTTCCGCTGTCATTTGTTGCCCCTAGATTGACGTCAACCGGCCGGGTCTATCCGCCGACCCCTGCCGTTCACATTGCAGATGTCCAACTGATTCCTGCTCTTGGGAGTCGTCGTCGAGAGTCGAACCGGTGTCTACTTCTTCCGCGCTCGAGGCTCAGCTCCCGCCACTCCGCCCGTCTCTTACCCGCGGTTCCGCGGACTTCACTCCCCATGTCAGGGCCGTCAGCTGGCTCACGGTGGCGGGTTTGCTCTTGGTCGCCTGCAACGGAGGGGACGGCCTGCTCCTCCCGAGCGAAGGCCAGCCGGCCGCTATCGAGGTACTCCGGGGGGACGGCCAGAGCGGCCGGGTGGGCGAGCCGTTGGCGAACCCTCTGGTGGTCGAAGTGACCGACACCCGGAATCGGCCAGTCGAAGGGGCCACCGTCACCTTCGAGTTGACCTCCAGTGGGCCCGGC
>JBBQXQ010000064.1:0-18266 GCA_038209515.1 Gemmatimonadales bacterium | reverse complement strand
GTCGGGAAGCTCTACAGTCCGGACGACGTACGACGGGACGCGGGCTACTCGATCTACTACATGGGGATCAATACGGGGGCGCTGATCGCACCCATCATCACCGGCTGGCTGGCGCAGGGCGAGACGTTCAAGAATCTTCTGGCGTCGGCGGGGATCAGGCCGGACACGTCCTGGCACTGGGGCTTCGGCGCGGCGGCGGTGGGAATGTTTCTGGGGCTGGTGCAATACGTACTTGGCGGAAAGCACCTCTCTCCAGACGGGCTGCAGCCGGTCAGGCCGAGCGACCCGGCAGCGGCCAGGAAGGTGGACCGTCAGGTCCGGCTGGTGGGACTCCTGACCGTCGGCATCGCCATAGTTGTGGCGGTCCTCGTGCTGAGCGGCGTGGTGGGTTTCGATCCGGAGGCGATCTCCCGGAACTTCAAGTGGGTTCTGATCGCGGTCACGGTGGCATTCTTCGCCTGGCTCTTCCTGAGCCGCGGGTGGACCCGCCAGGAGCGGAAGAGTCTCGTGGTCATCGCCGTCCTCTTCGCCGCCGCGGTGGTGTTCTGGATGGCGTACGAGCAGGCCGGCTCGACTCTCAACCTGTTCGCCGATCGCAGTATCCACAATGTCGCACTCGGGCATAGCTTCCCCGCCAGCTGGTACCAGTCGCTGCCGCCCCTCTTCATCATTTTGTTCGCGCCGGTCTTCGCCTTCGTATGGGTGCGGCTGGGCAACCGGAATCCCTCGAGCCCAGCCAAGTTCGCCTTCGCCCTCCTTCTCCTGGGACTGGGCTTTGCTGTCATGATCGGCGCTGCGTCCGCCGCGGTGGGCGGGGCCAAGGTCAGCCCCATGTGGCTGGTCGTGTCCTATCTGCTGCAGACGCTGGGCGAGCTGTGCCTCAGTCCGGTCGGCCTCAGTGCGATGAGCGTGTTGGCGCCGGCCCGGATCGCCGGGTTGGTGATGGGAGTGTGGTTCCTGGCTTTGTCGGTCGGAAACTACCTGGCCGGCATGGCGTCCAGCTTCTATGAGACGATGCCGCTGCCGAAGCTCTTCACGATCGTGACCGTGACGGCGCTCGCCAACGCGGTTGTGCTGACGCTCCTGGTCAAGCCGATTCAGAGAATGCTGAAAGCTGGTCTAAGAGAGGACGTCAAATAAACCCGTCAAAGAAACGATGTCTACTCCGATTATAGACCTGTTTCTTTTTATCCCCGAACCATCTCGTACACCAATACCTCTCCGACCTCATCGTCCTCATCGGACGCAACCGGTCTCATCCCGACCTTCTCGGCGACGTGCACCGCCGGCGTGTTCCACACCGGTGCGAGCGCGCGGATGGTCTTCACCCCCGGCTGGGCGAAGGCCCACTCGACCATCGCCTTGACCGCCTCGGTCGCATAGCCGCGACCCTCGTGACCCGGATACATGGCATAGCCGATCAGCACGGCGCCGGCAGCATCGGGTTTCCCGCCGAACGCCACCGAACCCAGCGCTTCCCCGTCCTCGTGTCTGACGACGAGCCAATTCCACCACGGTGCTTCCGCGGGGCTCTTCCGGAGCCGGGTCCCGACCACCGGCAGTGACTCCGCCATGTACGGAGGCGGTGCCACCGGCTGGGGGAAAACGGCGCCGGTCAGCTGCTCCAGACGCGTTGCATCGCCCGCGAGCAGTGCCTGGATGGCATCGGCGTCGAGGGGAGTGAGCTCGAGGCGCGCGGTGTGCACCGAAGTTCCAGGCATGACCAACCTCGTCCGACGCAGGGGTGTTGTTCCGAGCCGAGCTGGAATCTATCCAGGGTCCGCCGGCGCGGTCTTGAAGATCTGGAACAGGTACCACAGAGAGGGAAGGAGCACGGCTCCCCCAGTCGCGAGGGCGATCAGCACCAGCCGCAACGTCGAATCCGGCGCCGCCGAGTTCGCGATGGTGAGATCGGGCGGAACCAGGAGCGGATACTGCGCCAGTGCCCAGCCCCAGAAGATCAGCGACACCTGAAGTCCCGCTGCCACGCGCGCCAGCCGGAATCGCCGGAACCACAGCGCAGCAAGCACGACCACGGCGCTCACCCCGGTCGCAAGGTGCAAAGGCAGGGCCCACGATGACGCCATGAGGCCCGTCCTCACCAGGGGGGCGGCGTTGTGGGACAGCAGCAGTACGAGTGCCGAGGCGAAGAAGACTGCCACGCCGGCCATGAGTGACCGGAGGCGGAAGTCCTCACAGAGCTCCCGGTCGTGCGTCTCCATCGTGAGGAAAACCGCGGCCAGAAAGGCGAACAACGTCAGCGCCAGGAGACCCACGCTCAGGGCGAACGGGGTGAGCCACGGCTGGACAAACTGCGGCACGAAGCCGCCCGAGTCCACCGGCCTCACGCTGCCGGACGCAACCGCGCCGATCGAGACGCCAAGGAGGACTGGGGTGATAACGCTCGCGCTCGCGAAAACCCGTCCCCAATGCCGCTGGGCGGCGTCCCCGCGAGTGTCGTAGGTGCGGAAGGTGAACGCCGATCCCCGCAGCACGATCCCCACCAGCATCAGCGTCAGTGGAATGTGCAGGACGGTTCCCAGGCGGGCGTAGACCGGGGCGAAGCAGGTGAAGGTGAGGACGATCGCCAGGATGAGCCAGACGTGATTCGCCTCCCAGATGGGGCCGATGGCGTGGGCGATGACCGCGCGCTGGCGCTCACGACGGGGACCGGAGGCCAGCAGGTCCCAGACGCCGCCCCCAAAATCGGCGCCGCCGAATAGCACGTACGCATTCAGCGACAGCGCAAGCACCGCAGCCAGAATATCAGGAAGGCCGAGCTCACGCACGGCGGGTCACCGTGGGGACGTAGACCCGGGTCCACTCGGTTGAGCCGGGGCTCCGGATGATCTGGCGGTACAGCAGCCATACGACGATGACGCCCAGGAAACAATAGAGCAGGGTAAAGAGGAGGAACGGCACGATGAGCCCCGGCATCGGGGTTACCGCATCGGCTGTCCGCAGCACGCCATGGATGATCCAGGGCTGCCGGCCTACCTCCGTCACCGTCCATCCGGCTTCGATGGCGATGAACCCCATCGGGACTCCGAGCGCGATCGCCTGGAGCAACCGCCGGTTAGCCACCACGTCTCTGCCCTTGAACGCCATCCATCCTGCCCAGAGGGATACCAGCGCCAGATAAGTGCCGAAGGCCACCATGATCTGAAACGCGGCGTGCACAATCGGAATGTTCGGCCAGTCTTCTCGAGGAAACTCGTTCAACCCTTTGACTTCGGCTTTAGGGTCATGGAAAGCGAGGAGCGAGAGCCCATAGGGGATCTTGATGGCATAACGAGTCTCGCCCGCCTTCGAGTCCGGCCAGCCGCCGATGGTGAGCGGCGCCCCCGACGCCGTGGTGAAGTGAGCCTCCATCGCGGCGAGCTTGACCGGTTGCTGGCGGGCGACCTGTCGCGCGCTGATGTCGCCGGAGATCGGTTGGAGCACGGCGGCTGGTGCACCTACGATCAGGGCCACACTCAGGGCCCGTCGGTGGAATGCATTCTCCAGGTCGAAGAGCAGAAGGAAGGCGTGGATTCCGGCGACGGCGAATCCGGTGGCGGCGAACGCGGCCAGCGTCATGTGCAGGGTCTGCTGGAACGCGGCCGGGTTCAGCATCGCGGCGAGGGGGTCCACGTTGACCGGCCGCCCTCCGACCAGATCGAACCCTGCGGGGGAGTTCATCCACGCGTTGGCCACCACCACGAAGATGCCGGATGCCGCGCCGCTGACCGCAACGGCGACTCCGGCCCAGAGATGCGATCGCGGTGAGATCCGGTCCCACCCGTACAGATAAATCCCCAGGAAGATCGCTTCGGTGAAGAAGGCGAACCCCTCGAGCGAGAACGGCATGCCGATGATGGGCCCGGCGAGTTCCATGAACTGGGGCCACAGCAGTCCGAGCTCGAAGGAGAGAACCGTGCCCGAGACGGCGCCGACCGCGAACAGGATTGCAGTTCCCTTGGACCACCGCTTGGCCAGCTCCAGGTAGATCCTGTCGCCGGTCTTCTGCCACCGCCGCTCGGCGATGACCATGAGGACGGGCATTCCAATGCCGACGACCGCAAAGATGATGTGGAAGGCGAGGGAGATCGCCATCTGAGAACGGGCCGCGAGCAGATCCGACATGCCGGGAAGGTATTCGGGAAGGGCGAGCTGCGCATCAGGTTCTTGATATATTGAAGGTGACAGAGAATCAAAGGTCAACCGGAGGCAAATGTGGTTACCGAGTCTGAAGTTTTGCGGCTGGAGCTTCTCGATCTGATCCTGGAGGATGCCGCGGAGTCGCCCGCGGAGTTGTCGGACCACTCCCAATGTGTGGTGCTCTCGTCCTGCCTGCGGGGGAAGGTCTGCGCCCAGCTGGCGGAGTTGCCGTCCCGCCATCTTCGGGCGGGTGAGCGGATCTACCTCATGGGGAATCCTGCGCGGAGTCTCTTCCTGCTGCAAAGTGGGCTGGTCAAGACCAGCGTGATCTCACCGGACGGCCGGGAGCTGACCCTCAGGATTTACGGGTCCGGGGATATTCTGGGCGAGCTTTGCCTGTGTGGAGGTGGCCGCCGTGACGAGGCAATCGCCCTGGAGGCGAGTACGGTCACCGAACTACCGCTCGCCGCGCTGCTGGGCCGGTTGAAGCGAGAGCCCGAGGCTGCGCTGGAGCTCGCCTCCATCATGTGCGAGCGACTTGCCGACGCCTATGAGCGGGTTGAGAGCCTTTCCTGGGAGACGGTGCTCGAGCGGTTAGTCCGGACGCTGCTCAGATTGGCGGCTGACTTCGGGGAGACCTCGGTGTCAGATAGTCATATCGGGCACTACATCAAACAGGATGAGTTGGCAAAAATCGTGGGGGCGCGCCGGGAGGTTGTCTCCGGCCTTCTGAACCGACTCCGCAACAGTGGCCACATCAGCTACTCGCCCCGGGGCTTCATAGCGGTCAATCGTGCCGCACTCCAGGCATATGTCGACGCCCGCGCGAGCGCCTAGGAAAGCACCACTGTTAGCCGGATAACTGACTGAGGCGTGGGCGGGCCATAGGTTGGATCGTGACCTCGCCCCTCTCACCGCGCTGGACGGCCACCGCTCGAACGCTCACCTCCCGAGTCCTCCTGGTGGCCCTGTTGGCCTGTGGCGACGGCGGGCCTACCGGGCCCTCACCCGCTGAGCTGGCTACTGGCAAGCAGACCTTCCGCTTCGATACTTACGGCGACGAGACCTTCTGGACCGATACGCTTCGAATTCACGAAGTCATCGAGAGCGGGGTGAGCCCGGTGACGGCGCTGGGGGTTGGCCTCAAGGTGGACGCCGACGTGCTGCCGCCCGGAATACTTCAAACGGCCGACCTCAACTCTCCAGCGACCACGGTGGCGCTGCTCAAATTGAACGCGGTCATCGGTCTCCAGGGTACCGTCGAGACGGTGAACGGCAAGGACACGCTGACCCGGGTCGGCATCACTTGCGCCCTCTGCCATTCGACGGTGAACAACTCGGTGGCTCCCGGAATCGGGCAGCGGTTGGACGGCTGGCCGAATCTCGATCTGAACGCCGGAGCCATCATCGCGCTTTCACCCGCACTGACCGGCGCGCAGAAGGCGGTGTACAACTCTTGGGGCCCGGGAAAGTACGATGCCCGGTACAACTTCGACGGGCGCAACGATCCCGCCCTCATTCCTCCGGCCTACGGATTGTCCGGCGTCCACAGCGTCACATATACCGGCGACGGAGACCGACCGGCGTATTGGAACCGGTACGTGGTGGTGACCCAGATGCACGGTCATGGCTCGTTCTCCGAGCCTCGCCTTGGAATCAGCGTCTCGAATCCGCCGGATCAGGTCGAGGCGAAGCTGCCGAACCTCGAGGCCTATCAGCTGAGCTTGGGAGTACCCGCACCTCCGGCTGGCAGCTTCGATGCCGCGGCGGCGGCGCGCGGACAGGCAGTGTTCATTGGCCAGGGACAGTGCTCTACCTGTCACGCCGGCCCGACGTTTACCGATGCGAACACCCGGCTGCACGATCCATCCGAGACCCCAACCGATCCGACCCACGCCGAGCGAAGCGCAACCAGGATGTACCGCACCACGCCGTTGCGAGCACTGTGGCAGCACGCGCCATACTTCCACGACGGAAGCGCGGCTACGCTGCCTGATGTCGTCGATCGCTACGACTCTGCCAAGAGTCTCCAACTCACCCCGCAGCAGAAGGCCGACCTAGTAGAGTATCTGAAATCGTTGTAGGAGATCCCGCCAGGCCAGCTCCGACCTGAATCTTTTCTAGAAGGCCTTCAGTAGAGCCTCATAGGAGCCCACGTCGGTTCCTTCCTCGCCATCGCCCCTGCCGCATGTGATCGCTCAGGAGCGAAAACATTCCCCCACTACCGGAGGGTTTCATGTCGCAACGATTGGTCGGATTGCGTCCGAGAGTCGTCCTGGCGTTCGCGGGCATTCTCGTCGGTTACAGCGCCGCGCACGCGCAAAGCGCTGGGGGGAGCGGCAAGATCCCGGTCACCACATCCTCGGCCGAGGCCAAGCGGCAGTACGTGAAGGGTCGCACGCTGGGGGGGAGAATCTCCGGGCCCACGATTCCCGGGAGTTCCTCACCCAGGCGGCGGCCAAGGATCCCGGAATGGCGCTTGCCCACTACAGCCTCGCATTGAACGCTCCCACCGCCAAGGATTTCTTCGAACATTTGAAACGGGCAGTCGCCCTGGCCGACAAGGCATCCGAGGGCGAGCGGCTGATGATTCTCGGGTTGCAGGCTGGTGCCAATGCCGACACCAAATTGCAACGCGACTATTACGAGCGGCTGGCCGCGGCCTACCCGCGTGACGAACGGGCTCACTTTCTCCTCGGCGGCGCCTACTTCGGTCAGCAGGATTATCCCAGGGCGATCAGAGAGTATAAGAAGTCGGTAGAGCTCGCACCCGAGTATGCGCCAGCCTACAACCTGCTGGGGTACGCGCATCGCGCGAATGGTGAGCTGGACCAGGCAGAAACAGCATTCAAGAAATACATCGCGCTGATTCCCAACGACCCGAATCCCTACGACTCGTACGCCGAGCTGCTGATGAAGATGGGCCGCTTCGACGAATCGATCGCCATGTATCGAAAGGCGCTCGCGACTGACTCGCACTTCGCGAACAGCCGCTTCGGCATAGCCAGTAATCTCATGTACCAGGGCAAGCCCGAGGAAGGACGTGCCGAGCTCTGGAAGCTGCATCAGGGAGCGAGGAACGACGGGGAACGCCGGACGGCGCTGTTCGGGGCAGCTGTCATCTACGCCGATGAAGGCAAGCTCGATCAGGCGCTGGCCGAGCTGAAGAAGGAATATGCCGTCGCCGAGAAGATCGACGACGACGCGGCGATGGCTGCGGACCTGGTTGCCATGGGTGACGTAGCGCTGGAGGCAGGGAAGCCCGATGATGCCCGCAAATTCTACGTCAGCTCGCTGGAGATACAGGAGAAATCCGACCTATCCTCTGAGGTCAAAGAGGATGCGCGGCTGACCCACCACTACAATCTTGGCCGGGTGGCGCTCCGAGCCGGCGATCTGGCTGCCGCGAGCGAACACACGAAGACCTTCCTCAGCGGGGCGACGGCGAAGAACAATCGCGGGGAGGTCCTGCAGGCGCACGAACTTTCCGGCGCTATCGAGCTCCAGGAGAAGAAGTACGATCAGGCGCTCGAAGAGCTCCGTCAGGGGAACCAGCAGGATCCATACACCCTCTACCGGATTGCCCTGGCCTATCAGGGCAAGGGCGACGAGGCCAAGGCCGCTGATTGCTTCCGGCAGGCAGCCAATCAACACACGCTGCCGACGTTAAACTACGCGTTCGTGAGGGCGAAGGCCAGGAAGATGAAGACGTAGAGCGCTTCTACTCCCACTCTACCTCATCTCCGACCGCGATCTCGCCGTCGTCCAGCACCTCGGCGAAGACCCCGCCGCCCCAGTTGCGCGCCATGGCTTCACGGAGGCCGGGCAGGGCCTCGTCCATTCGTTCGCAGGGCCGGGTCTCTCCCCTCACACGGAGCCGGCAGGCCCCGACGCGTAAGACCCGCTCTCGGGTTTCCGCGAGTTCGATTCCGCTCACCAACAGGTTGGCCCGTCGAGCTGCGGGCGGGATCGACCCACCCAGCTCCTCCATCAGTAGCTCCCACGCCGCCAGGTCGATCAGCGTGACCTGTCGGCGGCGACCTTGGTCCGCGTTACCGGCCAGGCCACGTCCCGCTACGAGCCTTCCCGTCGGCGCCGGATCCATCGGGCCCCGGTTCGAACGCTTGATCCAGATGGCTTCCAGGCGACCGGCCACAACCTATCTCCAAGACAGATGAGACGTTTAAGCTATCACCGTCGTTTGGTCGGCAGCGCTGTTGCCGCGTGGGCCGGTGCAACAATTTTCACCGCGGACGGAAGGCCTCCAGATCGGCGCGCAGTTCGCGTCAAGCTGGTCGGGATGCACGGTGAGTCCGGCCCGCCGGTGCCCCGGGCGGCTCCGGGCTCGAGTGCTCCAACTCGGTTAACCCCATTCGCGTAACCGGGGCCCCGCCTCCGATTGGGGCTATCGGCACGTCGCTTGCGCTTCCCCCCTCGAATCAGCAAAACCCTGACGTCACAAACCTTTCTACCTCCGCGCCTTAAGGGGGGAATACACTCATGCAATCGACCGTGCCGACCGAGCAGTGGAGCTGGATGCTGTCACAGCTGTGGAGCGGGATATGGTCCGGGATGTCCTGGATCCTCGATCTCCAGCAGCTGGTGTTCGGCTTTGTCTTCAGCGGATCACCCGGTGTCGCCGTGCTGAAGGCGATTCTGCTCCTGCTGCCTGCCGCCGTGCTCATCGTCGGCATGTGGGCGACGATGACGTCGCTCTACACGCTGCCGTTCCGTTCCGGCCGCGGGTACTTCCTCACCGCGCTCCTCATGTCGTGGTGGGATGTCGGCCGCATGGCCTGGTTCTATTGGGCGGGCATGGGCCGCTTCCTGTTCGTGTCGCTTGGCTGGATCGGTAGCCTGATCCGGGCAACGGCCCGGCTCGCCTGGAACGGGATCAAGGGCGCGCTCAACTCGCCCTTCGCTATTCTGGACTGGACCTCGCGCCGGTACTTCCAGCCGGGTGTGCCATGGTTGGCCTTCCTGCTCTTAATCCTCTGGTCGGCGCTCGAGGCCACGATCTTCACGTTCACGCTGCGCCCGACCATGAACGAGCTGCTGGCGGACCTGACCGGGTTCGAGCCGAATCCGATCATGCTGACGGGGCTGCTCTACATGTTCCTGTTCTTCCTGGTGGGTGGAAGCTTCGCCTGCGTACAGGCCCTGAATGACGCCATCAAGTCCAAGCACTACGGCACCATCATCTCCATGACGCTCATCGAAGTCGTGGTGGCGATGTTCGAGGTGCTGTTCCTCTATCGTGAGCTGGTGGACGCGATCACCCCGTGGATGGCCCAGCAGGGCTTCAACCTGGGTATCGGCGGAACCCTCGGCCTGGCCTTTGCCGGCTGGCTCGGTGTCCGCGGCATGACCTGGTTCCTCTTCGGCCGCTACGGTACGCCGGCCCTGATCGCCGTGCTGGCACGAGAGACGATCAGCCGCCAGGGTGGCTCGATGGACATGGCGCCGCCCAAGCAGACGGAGTTCTGGCGCGCGCCCATTGCCGCCCTCAAGTCCGAGGTGGACTGGTTCAAGAAGGAAGCGCGCGAGATGTTCGAGCTGCTCACCCTGCCGGTGCTCCAGCTGCTGGCGGCCGGGTTCAACTTCTGTCTGGTCGTCCTGCTCGGGCGGCCGCTGTTTACCTTGCCGTTCCGCTCGCTCGAGGAAGTCCTCGCGGCGACACCGCTCAGCATGGAGCGGAAGCCGGCCGCGCGCGCGGGCGTCACCCACGCGGCCGCGTGATGCGCGCGCTCCGACTGGCGGCATTGGCCACGCTCGTCCTGGGGTGCACCCCGCCCAAGGACGCGCCGCCGCCGAAATCCACCCTGGTCATCGGCCTGGATGTCTCCGGGTCGTTCCGGAAGGGCGGGCACTTCGATGACGCCATCGATTTCGCATCGCTCTACATCTACGCCCACATGAAGGGGCTCGACGAGATGCGTCAGCCAAGTGACGTATTCGTGGGCACCATGGGCGGGCAGAAAAGCGGGGAAGCCAAGACCTTTCACCCGATTCAGGACCTGACCGGCAAGTCACCGGCCCAGATCGCGGCCAGCCTGCGCGCCTGGTTCCCGGAGGACGACCCGATCACCGACTTCAACGCCTTCTTCGAGCGTGTCTCCGTGCACGTGCAGCGCCAAAACCTCGGTCTGGCGCCGCTCAGCATCGTGATGTTTTCGGACGGCGTCCCCGATATGCCGGGCGTCCACGGTGAGGAGCTCTACCGGCGCGTCAACATGACGCCGCTGGAGTACCTCTCCCGCAGCGTCACCGTGCGCCTGCTCTACGCTTCGCCCAAGGTCGCTCAGCGCTGGGAGAAGCACGTTCCGCGGAAGCGGGTACGGCTCTGGACCCAGGATGCCGACGTGATGGAGGGCTGGCGGCGCCATGTGGTATCGTCCGTACGGCCGGAGCAGCAGGACTCGCTCTGGTCCTGGATGAAGAACGTGGTGGATTTCAGGGTGAGACGCGGCAAGGTGATCTAACGCCCTCTGGTTAATGGAAGACTGACGCGCCGGCGATGAGCCGGCGCGTTTTGCTTCGATCCACCCACGCACGACCTTCTTTGTCGCACCCCGCCCTGCCGCGCAGACGACACGGGCATGGGCCCTCCGGCAGGCTCCGCGACTTCCCCCCGCCTCACCCCTGGGAGCCTGCCTTCGAACCCAACCCGTGTCGCCTGCTCCCCGCCCCGGTGCATTCGTCTATGGGTGAGGCGCGGCCAGCGGCACTGGGCTGAGCCCCGAAGGCTGAGCGCAAGGGGTGAGGCGGGGGGAAGTCGGCGCTTGAAGCCGGAGGGACTCGGTCCAGGGCCGCTGGCCGGGCCCATCCGATACTCTGATACCTACTCGATGCGAAGTCATTGACGCCGCCTGCTTCGTATCCGGTTTGACTAAAGTGTCCCATTGGCGAGTATTTCATCACCTCGCGAGTTGCCAATCCTCCGAATGCCAGGGCTCGATGACCGCCACTCCCGAACTCCTCTATTTGCTGGCCGGGGACCCAGCTGAATTTGCGCAGGTCGTGGCCGGCATGCGGGCCGCCGATGTGGCCGAGGCCTTGCGCGACCTCGTCCCGGTCGCGGCCGCCTGCGTTGTCGCTGCGCTTCCCTTCGATCTCGCCGTCCAGGTGCTGGATGATCCCGAGCTGGAGCACCGGGTCGACATCATCAAGGCGATGGATGTGGCGGCGGCCGGGCCGCTCATCGACGCCATGTCTCCCGATCAACAGGCCGATCTCTTCCGTGAGCTGCCGGAGCAGGAACAGAGCCGTCTTCTGCCCGCGCTCGACCAGCGGACCCAGCGAGCGCTCGAATTCCTTCTGCGGTATCCGCCGGATACGGCTGGAGGGATCATGACCACCGAGTTCCTCACCGTGTCACCTACCTCGACCGCTGGGGATACTCTGGATCTGATCCGCCGCGTCGGGGGAGGGAAGGAGACGGTCTATGTGATCTACGTGGTTGACTCCGCCAACGGGCGGCTCAAGCACGTGGTCTCCCTTCGTGAGCTCGTGCTGTGTGAGCGGACGAGTCCGGTGACCGAGATCGGTTCGCCGCGCAAGCTTCTGTCCGTCGGCCCTTATACCGATCGCGAGGAGGTCGCCAGGTTGATCTCGAAGTACGACCTGCTTGCGATTCCCGTGGTCGACAAGGACCAGCGCCTCCTCGGCATTGTCACCGTGGACGACGTGATCGATGCCATTCTGGCCGAGACCACCGAGGACGTGCAGAAGTTTGGTGGTATGGAGGCGCTGGATGAGCCGTACATGGAGATCAGCATCCCCAAGATGCTCCGGAAGCGGGCCGGCTGGCTCGCCGCCCTGTTCATCGGTGAGATGCTCACCGCCACCGCCATGGGCTACTTCGAAGGAGAGATCGCGCACGCCGTGGTGCTCGCCCTCTTCGTACCGCTCATCATCAGCTCGGGCGGTAACTCGGGGTCTCAGGCCACGTCGCTGATCATCAGAGCCATGGCCTTGCGCGAGGTACGACTCCGGGATTGGTGGCGGGTGGCCATCCGTGAGTTGCCGTCGGGGATTGCGCTAGGACTCTTCCTCGGCGTCATCGGCGCGATCCGGATTCTCCTTTGGCAACACTTCGGCTGGTACGACTACGGCCCCCATTACCGCCTGGTGGCCCTCACGGTCTCTCTGGCGCTCGTAGGCGTGGTCACCTTCGGCTCACTGACAGGATCGATGCTTCCCTTCGTCCTTCGCAGGCTCGGCTTCGACCCGGCCAGCGCCTCGGCACCATTCGTCGCCACCCTGGTAGACGTAACCGGGCTCGTCATCTACTTCACCGTGGCGCTGCTGCTCCTTCGGGGGACCTTGCTGTAGAGCCCCTGCGCTCAGCCCTCGGGGCTCGACCCAGTGCTGTTGGTCGGCCTTCCGGGTAAAACGCGAGTGTCGGTGGCCGTGCAACCCTCCGCATCGGTCATCTAAGGCGCGTGGTTACGGCAGTTTTCACCGACCGGGTGGCGGGGCGCGTGAGTTGCGGTGCCTGGGTTGATCCTGCTCGCCGAGGCCTCGCCATGCACCGCAACCTGATCACGGTCCTTGCCCTGGCGACAGCGTTCAGCGCGTCATCGCCGTGTGTGGCCCAGACCCTGTCGGCGCGCCCGGCCGTCTTTGCCGATCCGGTCCTCTCCACCGATCCGACGCATGGCGAGCTGGAGCTCGGTCGCACGACGCTGGCGGCGGCCCTCCGGATATTCGCCGTCGAGCTAGCGGACAGCGTTCGCCTGCCACTCGGCCGCAAGAGCAACCCGGACACGTTGTGGACCGCGAGTGGAGGCGGTGATTCCTCTTCCTGGCCCAGGCCCTATCATCGGCTCGATCTCGGAGCCGGCCGGTACATCCTGTATTTCGACAAGCACGAGCGGCTGGTGATGGTTGGGGCAGAACGCTCGCGGCTTCCGCGACAGCTCCGACGCGAGGACCTGGTCGCCCGCTACCCCACGCTGCACGTGCGCCGGCACTGGAATATCCAGGACGAGCTGATTGCGCCGCTCGCTCCGTGCATCTCCCTGATTGCCACGGTCTGGACAGGCGACGACGGCCTTCCGCCCGAAGGTCAGCTGAAGCCGGGTACAGTCGTGGCCTTCGGATACCGGTACACCTGCCGGACCCGGCCCGCACCTGCCGCTATTCACCCTCGAGGGTGAAGCCCAGCTTCACGGTGACCTGCCAGTGGGCCACCTTTCCTGCCTCGATGTGTCCCCGAGTATCCAACACTTCGAACCAGCGCAGGTTGCGCACGGTCTCTGCGGCCTTCGCGATCGCCTTCTGCACTGCGTCTTCCATCCCGCGCGTCGATGAGCCGACGAGCTCTATGGTCTTGTACACATGATCGGGCATTGGAGCTCCAGGGAGGAAGGGAAGGAAATGTTCGCGAGTAACATAGCACTGGTGACGCCCTGTCACCCTGCACCCAGATCGCGCCGCCGGACGTCCCCTCCTGTAGTCAGCTGATCGGCCCGCGGTCACCCTGCCCACAAAACCGCTCCGGCCGGCGGCGATTCGTACCCACGAGGCGGCTCCGGTCGCGGTACGATGATTGCAACCTTTCCCGCCGACCCGGCGTTACACCCGAGTGGGCGTAACCCAACGATGTGGAGCCTGACGTGTTCAGCTGTGACTATAACGGGTGGGCCGATGTGCCAGAGGAGGAGCGCGAAGGAATCGACGCGTTCGAAGCCGCCGGGCCGCCAAGTGCCTCCATAACCACCCCGCCAATCGTAGAGCGCGCCATGCAGCTCCTTCCGGTCCACTGGAACGCGGCTAGGAGCGGGGAGCCTGGAGTTGGAAATCGTCGTGCGGCGTAGGGAGCAGTGCGGGTAGCTCCCAGCTCCCAGCTCCCAGCTCCCAGCGCCACGAGCAATGCTGAGGAACCGGGCTAGCTCACGATCATTCCGTCGGCCGGTACCCTCTGCGATGTTCGAAACGACAGACACAGCAGCACGCCGCAGCTGGGAAATCCGGCCATAACGCTCGTGATCAGGGAAGTCCCACCCCCTAGCTCCCAGCTCCCAGCTCCCCACTAGATTGCACCTTCACCGCCGACTCGGAGAGGGGAGGGATGAGCCCATCGCGCCCGCGTTCCTGGACCCGAAGGTCGCTCCGGAAACTTTCCCACTGGCTGACCTATCATTACCGGATAACCCTGCGGCCCACCGTCTCCATCGAAGGGGTCCGGGTCCGTGTCGGCCGGCACATGTCGCGGCGGGTCGAGCGGGCGATCTCCAAGGGCGGGTACGAGCGAGATGAGCTGCGGCTCATTGGGATGGTGCTGTCCCCCGGCGACGTCGTCCTGGAAGTCGGGGCCGGACTCGGGGTTTTTTCAGCGTACTGCGCCAAGCGACTCGGCTCGAGCCGGGTCTTTGCCTTCGAGGCCAACCCTGATCTCGAGCCCCGCATCCGGGAGACCTATGCCTTGAATGGCGTCGAGCCCACCCTGGAGATGTGCGCCATCCGGGCCGCCGCGGGACGGGTCACCCTCTATCGCACCAAGCATATTTTTTCCTCGTCCATCATCAAGCGCAACGCGGAAGCCCTCCCGATCGAAGTGCCCGGCAAGGCGCTGAGCTACGTGGTCGAGAAGTTCCGGCCGACGCTGCTGATCGTTGATGTCCAGGGCGCCGAGAGCGAGCTGTTCGACCAGGCGCAGCTTCCCGGTGTCACCAAGATCGTGTTGGAGCTGCACGAGCGGGTCATCGGCGAAGCGAAGGCCCGACGCGTTCGCGGCGCTCTGACTGCTCTCGGGTTCAGGGAGGATCGCGGGCTCTCCTCCCGCGAGCATCTCGTTCTCCGGCGGTAGTACGTCTATTGGGCCGGCGGCGGCGCAACGGTGCTGGCGATCCGGTCGAGGACCTGGGTCCGTTCCCGCTCGCAGACCTCGGGAGCCTTGTCCGCCATCTTCTCCGACGCGACCCACCGGCTGGTGCTACTGAGTTCGGACTGCCCGGCGTCGCCGCGGATTCCGAGCGCCAGCGTCATGCGGCAGGCTGGTTGGGTCCCCTGTTTCGCGTTGGCGCTGGCGTAGCGGGTTCCGATCAAGCGGCCTCCGGTCGAATCCACCACGTCCAGCGTGAATGCTTCCGATGTTAAGGCCCGGCGCGCGCGCACCCATGCCGAGTCCCGGGATACGGGCACGGGTGTCTGCGCGCTCGCCTCAGGCCCGGCGGCGAGGCCGGTGCAGCCGGTGGCGGCAAGGGAACCGGCGGCCGCAATCGCGATCAGCCGGGCATATGCACGAGGGGCAAACGGGACCATGAATGACTCCAGAGATGAGGGTGGCCGAGCCGGATTTTGCGGCCCTCACCTTAGCCAATCTCTGTCACATCTCGGTCACGATCTCCGCAGGACGTCGCACAGACGGACCACAGTGTTCCAATTGCGGGTCGTGGCCCGGACCCCGAGGTACTTCTCGACGACACTATTCGGGTCGACGAATGAGCGGCCCCCTCGCCGCCACAAGCCCCAGGCGAGCTTTCCGGACACTCCCACTACCTGAACCTGCCAGTCTTTTCCAGCTGGGTAACCGAAGGGGAGTGGCGGCAGCCGACGCGGCTTCTTGGCCAGGACGCTGACGAAGCGACGGAAGTCTGGCGGAAGTCCTGTGGTGGGAAACGGATCAGTGGCTGCGAGCTTCTCCAGCTCTCCGCTCCGGCAGATCATGAGGTCGGTGGTGAAGGGCAGGCGGCCGGCGAATTCGGATCGCAGCGCTGCTTCGCTGAGAGGCTTGCGGATGACAAACGTCCCGGCGGCGCCGAGGTTCGCCGCGCCGAGATGGGCGAGCTCCCGGGCAAGAGCGCTGGGCTGAAAGCGCCGGGCGCTGCCGACGTTTACCCCGCGCAGGAACACGATGTGGGCCATGCGCCGTCTAGCGCTTCGACCCGCCCGCCAGGTCCTGAATTCGCCCGCCCAGCGCTCTAGCCGCCTCGCCCAGCCGGCGAAGCTCCTCGTGCCGGGGACTGATCAGACCGGTGGAGAGCTCGCTCTCGATGCCCTCGCAAATCTCCGCCGCTCGACGAAGGCGGAAGCGCTCCTGGAATGACCGATATTCGTCGGCGCTTCCGGTGCTGAGCACACCCCAGAGCCGCAGGCGCAGGTCATCGACGGCACTCTTGAGACCGGCGATCGCTTCCTTCGGCACCTCCTCACTGACGATGCGCTTTTCGAAAGACTCCAGTGCCGCGGTGAGGGCGCTAAGCTGGCCGGCAAAGGCAGGATCGGTCATCGGTCCTCCACAGCGCGTATGCGGGGGGTGAGCCGGAGTGTAATCACATTGTGGATTGCGCCATCTACCATACAATGTGCGGGCGGTTTGAGTTAGTGGGGTCACGCCCAAGGGACGCGATCCGGCTACGGTGTGCTACCTCTGTCGCTAGGATTGACTATGCGCGGCGTGACCCGATTCCGACGGCGTCGTTCGGCACTCCTGTTTGCCTCATTGTTGCCGGTCTGGGCGTGCGGCGCAGGATGGCACCGGATCGAACCGGTCGTGCCGAGCAACCTTCCCCAACGGCAGCAGGTGCAGGTGTGGCAAGGCCGCCAGCGGCTTCGGCTTCATGCTATCCGAGTGGACCACGACTCGGTCAGCGGAGTGCCCTTTCAGAAGCCCACGGACTGTGACAGCTGCAGGATCAGCCTGCCGAGCTCAACGGTCGATTCATTGAGAGCCGGCAATCCTACCGCCGGCTTTCTCAAGAGTGTCGCGCTGACGCTCGGCACCTGGCTAGCCCTGGGGTTTCTGACCTACGGCGTTGGCGGGGACTAGCGCCCCGCGCGGGCCGGCCGGCAGGTTCTGTTCCAGATAGCGGGTCAGCAGCGAGAAGAGATGCAGCGTGGTCCCCTCGCCCTCGCAGATGCAGTGCGTGCGGTTGGGATACTCCATCAGGGTGAACGGCCGGTTGGCCGCCACCAGCGCGTTCACCAGCCGCTCGGTGCCCTGGTAGTGCACGTTGTCGTCGCCCGAGCCGTGCACCACGAGCAGATTGCCCCGGAGCCTGTCGGCATAGGTGACGGGCGATGCCGCCCGGTAGACATCCGGACTCTGCTGCGGCAGGCCCAGGTATCGCTCCTGATAAATCGTGTCGTAGAGCCGCACATCGGCCTCGGGCGCTACCGCCATTCCAGTCCGGTAGATTTCCGGGTGCTGGAAGAGCAAATGCAACGTCATCGACCCGCCGCCGCTCCAGCCCCACACGCCGATCCTGGTTGAATCAACCCAGGGCCAGCTCCGCATCGTTCGGGCGGCGGCGGCCTGGTCGGCCACGTTGATGATCCCGACCTTCTGGTAGATGGACTTCCTGAACGCGCGTCCCCGCGGCGCGGGCGTACCCCGGTTGTCGACCGAGGCTACGACGTACCCCTTCTGGGTGAGCATCAGATTCGAGAGATACCCCGCCCCGTTCCAGCGGTCGAGCACAGTCTGTGACGCCGGCTCGCCGTAGACCTCGAAGAAGAGCGGATATCGCCGGGTCGAGTCGAAGTTGGCCGGCCTCATGACCCAGGCGTCGAGCTGGAGGCCGGGTCCTGCGGCCACCTTCACGAACCCCGCCGAGCCCCGTCGAAGCTTGGCCACGGCCTCCCGCAACCGCCGGTTCTCCACCAGGGTCCGCACCACCTTGTGATCGGGAAGCCTGACCAGGTCCGTAATCGGCGGCGTGCCGAACGATGAGTAGTTGTGGATGGCCCAACGGCCGTCGCCGGAGATGAGGTAGCGATGATAACCCGGCAGATTTTGCGGCGTGATCCGCTCGGGACGGCCGCGGCCGTCCAGCCGGCTGCGAAAGAGATAGAGCTGGGTGGCGTTCTCCGGTGAGGCTGTGTAGTAGACCCAGCCGCGCGCCGAATCCACGCCCACCACCAGCGGCTCCCCGAACGCGCTCGCGGGGTTGTGAAGGTCGAACGCGCCCGGTGTGACCAGGCGCTGCTTCTTCCCGTCTCGGGAGACCACATACAGGTGCCGCCACCCGTCGCGCTCACTGATCCAGGTGAAACTCTTGCCGCCTTCCACCCAGCGCAGATCGTCCAGCACGTCCACCCAGGTGCTGTCCCGCTCCGTCAGGATCGTCCGCACTCGCCCGGTCCCGGCATCGCCCAGCATCACTTCCAGCGTGTTCTGG
>JBBQXQ010000063.1:0-18278 GCA_038209515.1 Gemmatimonadales bacterium | reverse complement strand
CTTCAACTGGCAGAACTCGTTTCTGGTCAACGACGAGCGGCGCACCGGCCGGGACTCGGTGCAGTTCCGGGTGGATGATCCCAGCACGCCTGACCCCAACGACTCCCTGCTCGTCACCCGGATCTTCAACGGCGACTTCTCCACCGGCATCGACTGGGACACTGGGATCAACCTCCCGGTTCTCTTTCGCGGCTCGTGGAAGGTGCAGCCCGCTGTCGGCATCGCCAACACGACATCGGGGCCGTTCGCGCTCCGCAATCGAGAGACCGGCGGGAGCTTCGTGCGCCAGGGCAAGCGGTTTCGCTTCTCGGCCAGCGCCTCACCCACGCTGTTCGCGTTCTTTCCTGGCTTCGGGCTGGCGAGCCGGATCCGCCACAGCCTGTCGCCCTCGATCAGCTGGAACTTCTCACCGGCCGCCAACGTGCCCGAAGCGTATGCCCGGGCGTTGGTGGTGCCGGGCCAGCCGCTCCAACTCCGGAGCGACGCCACCCAGAGCCTGAGTGTGGGGCTGTCTCAGACGTTCGAAGCCAAAGCCAAGACCCGTCCGGGCGACACCGTGAGCGTCGACGCTCGAAAGTTCCGGGTGCTCAGCATCAACACTAGTGCCCTCACGTACGACTTCGAGCAGGCCAAGAAGCCCGGGCGGACCGGATGGGTGACCGATGCCATCAGCAATTCCTTCCTGAGTGATCTGCTGCCGCAGTTTACCCTCAACCTCACCCACGACCTCTGGCGCGGGGACGTGGGAACGGACTCCGCCAAGTTCGCTCCCTTCCTGAGTAACGTCAGCGCCAGCTTTGCCATCTCGGGCAACACCCTTCGGTCGATCGGCTCGATCTTCGGCCTCGGTGGACAGCATCGCGAGCGACCGGGCGGGGGTGACGAGGTGCCCACCTCGTATGTGGTCGATCCCGGCCGGCGCAACCGGCCCAGCTCGTTTTACAATACCGGCCAGGTGCCCTTCTCCCGAGCTGGTCGGGGCTTTTCGGCGAATTTCAACTACTCGCTGTCCCGCACCAGAGAGATCCCCGGGGTCGCGCCTCAGGCGGATCAGCAGAGCCTCGGCTTCAGCACCAACTTCTCCCCGACTCCGTTCTGGTCGCTCTCCTGGTCCTCCCAGTACAATATCACGGGCGGAAAATTCGAATCCCAGGTCGTTCGGCTGGAGCGTGAGCTGCACGACTGGAGGGCGGGGTTCAACTTCGTGCGGAATGCAAACGGCAACTTCGCCTTCTACTTTTCGATTTACCTGATGGCCCTGCCGGAGCTCAAGTTCGACTACAATCAGACGACATTTGAGCCCTAGTCTGTCCCCGCAGGGGGACAAGGCAAGCGAGGCAGGGGACGGCGGGACGGTAAGAGCACACCCGCAGGCTCGTTCCGACTTTCCGCCTCGCCGCCCCGCTGGTCTTGGCACGCGATCTGCCGCAGGCGAGGTATCCCTCTCTGGAGAATCAGCTATGCGGGGCTTCCGGGCACCGGTTCTCTTCCTGCTGGTTGCGGCGTGCTCGTCCGACCATACGGCCCCCGGGGATGCTCCTGACGTTCCGGCCACGCTCACCAGCACCACGCTCGACCAAGCGATCGCGCTTACCTGGTTGGACAACTCGTACACCGCGGACCCTGCCAACTTCCGGAATTACCGGGTCTTCAGCTCGACCTACGATCTCGATAACGCCGTGTGCGGCGCGTGGCGTCTCGAAGGGACCACGGTGGCACCGGAGTTCATCGTGGGCGCGCTCGCCAACGGTGTTCCGCGCTGCTTCGCGGTCAGCGCAGTCAGCGTGACCGGAGCGGAGAGCGCTCAATCGCCGATGCGCTCCGATACTCCCCGGCCCGATGCCCGCAACGTGGTAGTCTATGCGGTCGACGTAAAGGCGGACAGCAGCGGCTTTCGTTTCTGGGATGACGACGGCGATGGACAGGTCGAGGATGGCGAGCTGGGGCGAATCCGCGACGGAGCCGCCACCGATATCGACTTCTTCGTGGACCGGGATGGGTCCGGCTCGCTGTTCTTCAATCCGGTCCGGGCCGGCACCGGTGTCGAGCTCTACAGCACCGTGCCCGTGGCAGATCTCACCAGCGTGGACCTCGCCCCGTGCATAGCGGGAGCTACCCCGGGGCAGTGCGCCTCGTACACAACTTCACCCCTCCAGGCATCGCCAGGGTTCGGCTATGTGTTCGAGACCGACGGTGGCGACGGCTTCATTCGATACGGCGCGGTGCGGGTCACCCATGTGGGACAGACCTTCCTGATCCTCGACTGGGCTTTCCAAACCGATCGCGGAAACCCCGAGCTGCTGGTGCAGAGGCGCTGACAGGGGTTGAATCGGCGGCGGCACTGCACCAACTTCGGGCGATGCCCCAGCCATCGTGCGTTCTCGACGGACAATCTCTCGCAATCGGAGATGTGGTTCGGGTGGCGCGTGATCCCGCCACCCGTATTGGGGTTCAACCTGAGGCACGGCGGGCGCTTCTCGAGAGCCGGGGACTGGTAGACCGGGCCATCCGATCGGGTCACACGATCTATGGGATCAACACCGGTTTCGGCAAGCTTGCCAATGTGCGCATCCCGCCCGACCAGCTGGATCAACTCCAAGCCAATCTGATTCGCAGTCACGCCGCGGGCATAGGCACCCCGCTCCCACCGCCGATCGTCCGCGCCGTCATGCTGCTCCGGGCGAACGTGCTTCTGCGTCCTACCAGCGGAGTCCGTCCGGAGCTGGTGGACGCGTTGGTTGCCCTGCTCAATGGCGGTGTCATCCCGCTCGTGCCGGAGCAGGGGAGCGTCGGGGCCAGCGGGGACCTGGCGCCGCTCAGCCATATCGGGCTGGCGCTCATGGGCGAGGGACAGGTCCTCTCCCGTGATGGCACCGCTGTCCCGGCGGCAGGGGTACTCACCGCAGCGAAGCTCGATCCCTATCGGTTCGCCCCGAAGGAAGGCCTCGCCTTCATCAACGGCACTCAGGTACAGACCGCCCTGCTCGCGCTCATGGTACACGACGCGAATGTTCTGTGGCGGACCGCGGTGGGGGCCGCGGCGATGAGCCTGGAGGCATTACGGGGAACTCCTGCGCCGCTCGATCCGAGAATTCATCTGGTCCGGCCCCATCCGGGCCAGATCCGCGCTGCGGCACTCATGCGTGCGCTGCTCGAGGACAGCGAAATCCGGGAGTCGCACCGCGAGAACGATCCCCGGGTGCAGGACGCCTACAGTCTCCGTTGTGCGCCCCAGGTCCTCGGTGCCGTGGCCGACGCGATCCGTTTTGCCCAGGACACGGTGACGGTTGAGCTCAACGCCTCGACCGACAATCCGCTCGTCTTCGAGAATGGCGACGTGATCTCGGGTGGAAACTTTCACGGCCAACCGGTGGCGCAAGCGCTCGACGTGCTGGCGATGACGCTGACGACATTGCAGGCGATCGCCGAGCGGAGGGTGGAACGGCTGGTCAATCCCGATTTATCGCAGGGTCTGCCGGCCTTCCTGACCCGTGATCCAGGGCTTTGTTCCGGCCTGATGATGGTGCAGATCACGGCGGCGTCGTTGGTGGCGGAGTCTCGAGCCTTGGCCATGCCGGCGAGTATCGGGTCCATCCCCACGGACGCGAACCAGGAGGATTTTGTCCCCATGGGTATGGCCGCAGGCTACAAGGCCGGCCGGATCCTGGTCAATGCGCAGCGGGTGGTTGGGGCCGAGCTGCTGTGTGCTGCTCAGGGCTTGGAGTTTCTCAAGCCACTGGCTCCTGGCCGGGGGGTCGCCGCGCTCTACAGGAGGCTCCGGGGCCTGAACCCTCCAGTGCTGCCGCTCACGGCCGATCGTCCGCCCGCGCCGGACCTAGAGCGGGTGGCCAGGGCTGTAGCGCAGGGGGAGCTCGACCCGGAGGCACTCGAAACCGACCTGCTCGCGGGTGGGTAAGGCGGTGCCGCCCTGCTGCTTGCCCGGGTTTCGGCGGCCCGGTATCTTTCGATGCCCCCGACTCTTATCCCCAGTCATCCTTTTCAACCCGGCCGCATGAATCTTGAAAAGCTGAAAGACACGGCCCGGAAGCTGGAGCAAAAGGAGGATTGGCGAAAGGCCATAGAAGTTTACCTGAAGGCCATCCAGCAGGCTGAATCGGGGGCGGAAACCAGCCCCGATCTCTCCCTGTATAACCGGGTGGGCGATCTCTACCTCAAGATCAATGACACCGCCGAAGCGGTTCGTTCGTACGAACGGGCCGTCGACCTCTACGCCGACCAGGGCTTCTTCAACAACGCCATCGCCCTCTGCGGCAAGATCCTTCGGGTGAACCCCGGCAGGACACAAACCTATCTCAAGCTCTGCCAACTCCACGCCCGCAAGAGCGTCGTCAGCGAGGCCAAGCGCAATCTGATCGAGTTTCTGGAGCGGATGAACGCTCTGGGCCAACTGGATCAGGCATTCCAGGCGGTCAAGCTCTTTACCGATCAGTTCTCCGGCAGCCAGGAGATCCGCAGCATGCTGGTCGAGCTCCTCCGGGCCACATCGCGGGGCGACGAGGCGCGCGAGCAGCTGGAGAAGATGGCGCAGGATTTGGAGGACTCGGGTGACAAAACCGCGGCCAGGAAGGCGCGGGAGCGGTTGCATGGCCTGGAGGCGGAGCATCCTCCAGCCGCCGCGGCTCCGCCTCCGCAGTCCAAGCGCGGCGACCTGATTTTCCTCGACACCGGCGTGGAACTATCCACCAGCCCGTCGCGCGGGGCGCCGGCACCCCCACCGCGACCGGCCAAGGAACCCCCGCGGCCTGTGCGGGAGCCTCCACCGCCGGAGCCGGAGCCCGAGCCAATTGCCCTCGACGAGCCGCTCATCAGCGAGCCTCCCACGCCCGAGCCCTCCCCATTGGAGGACCTGATCGTCGACCCGATGATGTCGGGGCAGGTGTCCGGCATGGGTGCGGACTCGCTGCTCGGCCTGGAACCCACGCTGGATGCCGAAGACGATTCCGTCGACCCCTTGCCTGACCTCACGGCCCCGCTCGACATCCAGCGCCCGGAGCTGGAGGACCTGGATTTCGAGCCGATGACTCTGGAAGGGATGGAGGGTACGTTCGTGCCCGGCCTGATGCAGGACCAGCCGAGCGCGCTGGACTTCTCGGACGACATGATGATGTCGCTTCCCGACGCCGACACAGCACCGGAGGTGGACGCGGAGCTGGAGGACACGGACGAGATCACCTCGGTCGAGCTCACCTCCGACCACGGGGCCGATGCACTCCTCGGTGGGGCCCCCGCATCCGACCGACCGGACGCGGCGGTTACGGACGACTTGGCCGACCTGGAAAACCGGGTACTGGACGATCCGGAAAACCCGGATCTGCATCTCGTGCTGGCCGACAAACTGATGTCGATGAAGGCGACCGAGCGAGTCGCGGAGGAGCTCGAGTTGGCTTTGGCCGGCTACGAGGATCGGCAGGACTGGTCACGGGCGGCGCAAATGTCCGATCGTCTGGTCGACCTGTCACCCGACAGCATCGCGCACCACCAGAAGCGGGTGGAGCTGGCATACCGGATGGGTGATCGCGCTCCGCTGCTGGAGGCATACCTTGGTCTGGGAGATGCCCTCGCCAAATCCGGCGCGCTGGACAAGGCGGCGGCGGTCTACGGCCGCGTGATCGAGCATGACCCGGGCAATGCGCGGGCGGCGGCAGCGCTGCGACGTGTCGCCCCGGCACCGGCTCAGCCGCCTGCTCCGGTAGCGGCCCCGGCCCCAAAGCCGGCGCCCTCTGCCGCCCCGGCCCCTCCACCGCCCGCTGCTGCGGTACCAAAGAGCCCGCCGCCTCCGCCCAAGAGTGCTCCGTTGCCGCCCAAGGCAACCCCGGCGCCGGCTCCTTCACCTCCGCTGAAGCGGGCCCGGACACCCGTGGTTTCGAACGACGATTTCATCGATCTGGGATCGATGGTGCGGGACGAGGAGAGCCGTCCACGAGATACCCGGATGCGGGTCAATCGGCGCGAGCCGAAGGATCAGGATGAACAGCGTGAGTTTCATGAGATCCTGGAGCAGTTCAAGCGAGGGATCGACCAGAATCTCGACTCTGACGACTACCAGTCTCACTACGATCTGGGAGTTGCGTTCAAGGAGATGGGCCTGCTCGACGAGGCCATCTCGGAGTTCCAGAAAGCACTGCGGGCGCCCGAGGGCAGACTCCGCACGTCCGAGGCTCTGGGAATAGCGTTTTTCGAGAAGGGGCAGTACGCGGCGTGTGAGTCTGTGCTGCGAAAGGCGGTTGAGAGCCTGGACGAAGGTGACGAGGCGAAGATCGGGCTCTTGTATTGGTTGGGCAGGGCCTCCGAGGCCCTGGGCAAGGAGGCTGATGCCATCGCGAGCTATGAGCGGGCCATGGTCGTGGACATCCGCTTTCTGGATCTGAGTCAGCGGATGCAGCGCCTTGGTGCGGGACGGCGCCGGTGACCCCGCAAACCGCGCCAGTGACACTGGCCGAGCTGCAGCATCCTCTCCGTCTGCGCCTGGATCAGGTCCAGCAGGAGCTCAGGCGCATCGTCGAAGCGGATTTCGGTCTGATTTCCGAAGTGAATGCCCACCTGTTCCAGATGCAGGGGAAGATGTTCCGGCCCACGCTTCTGCTCCTGGCCGAAGAAGCCATTGGCGGGAGGGATCCTCGGGCCACGCTCCTCGCGGCGGTGACTGAGCTGATCCACCTGGCCACCCTGGTGCACGACGATTCGGTGGATCACTCGGTTCTGCGCCGGGGGATGCCGACGATCAACTCGCTGTTCAGTCATCAGGTGTCGGTCATCATGGGCGACTACCTGTACTCGCGAGCGGTCATCGAGCTGGTGCGTCTGGACGACTTGGAGCCCTTACGGGTGCTGAGCCGGGTCACCAACGAAATGACCGTGGGTGAGATGCGCCAGCTCCTGGCCCACGATCCGCTGGAGTTCTCCGAGGAACAGTACGATCTCCTGATCCGGGCCAAGACCGCGTCGCTGGTGTCCGGCGCCTGCGAGATCGGTGCCCTCCGCGCCGGTCCGGCCGAGCGGGGGGCGCTGCGGCGGTTTGGTGAGGCGCTCGGCATGGCGTTCCAGATCGTGGATGATTTGCTCGATTACACCGAGGACGCCTCGGTCACGGGCAAGCCGTTCGGTTCCGACCTGAGGGAGCACAAGGTGACCCTTCCCCTGATCGCTGCACTGCCCAGAATGAATGACACGGAGCGCCGCGCGGTCTCCCGACTGCTGCATTCGCCTGAACCGAACGATGACCAGATCGCGGATGTCATCACGGCGGTCGCCCGGGCCGGAGGACTGGAGTACGCCCGGGACCGGACCCTGCGGCTGGCTCAGGTGGCCGAGGCCGAGCTCGATGTTCTGCCGCCCTCAACGGCTCGTGACGCCTTGCGGGCGAGCATTACCTACGTCATAGATCGCAGGCGTTGATGCCAAGCGGACCACATCGACCCAGGTTCTACTTCTGGGTGCTCATCGCCGGGTTCATCGTCGGCGGCTTTCTGTCGGCATTCTTCCGGCGCTGGTTGCCGGAAAGTGCGGCGCGGGACTTCTTTACCACTTCGGCTACTCCCGTCTTTGGGCCTATCTCGGCGGACCTTCTGGTGATAAACTTCACCCTGGGTCCGATCGGGTTCCACGTCTCACTCTTGAGCCTGGTCGGGGTCCTCGTGGCGTATCTGATCGCCCGGTCGCTTTTCTAGGGGGGTCCTGTGGGTAATCTCGGGATGTGGGAGATACTGCTCATCTTGCTGGTGGTGCTCCTTCTCTTCGGCGCCAAACGGCTGCCGGAGGTGGGGTCGTCCATCGGCAAGGGCATTCGGGAGTTCAAGCGGAGTATTTCGGATACGCAGGATGCCATCATGGGCCCTGACGAGCGCAACAATCTCCCCCCGCGTCAGCCGGATAGCACCCAGCAGCCCAGTCACACCTCGGGTGAACCGAAGCGGCTGTCGCAGTAGCGGGAAAGTCGGGAAGGGCGGGAAAGACGGGAAGGAAACAGAAGCCCCGGATCCGATAGCGTCCCGGGGCTTCGTTATTTAGGGCTATCCTGCCTATACCCCGCGCTGTGCCTGCGGGCCCCCCGCCTGTAAGACCTTTTCCCGATTATCGACGATCTTGGCGGCGCTCCGTAGCGCGGTGATGTAGTTCCGCACTCGCTCCTGCCGTGCCAGGTTGATCGCGTGTGCCCGGTATTCGTCGAGCCCCTTGGCGAACGCAGCGGAGTCGGCCTTGGTGTGCTGGAGAGTCTCCAGCACGTAGATGCCGTCCTTGGTGTCGAGGATTCCACTCCTCTTGCCGGCCTCCAGGCCGAAGGCGGTGCCTACCACGATCGGGTTGGTGAGCGGAGGGTTGATCCGGCTGAAGGGACCAAACTCGCGGTGCGGGAGCTTCAGGGCCGCCGCAGCCTGTGCCATGCCGGACCCGCCTTCCAGCCGCTTGACGTAGTCCTTGGCCAGACTCCGGGCCTGCTCCCACTTCTTCTGCTCCCGCACTTCATGGGTGACCGCGGCCCGGACCTGGGAGAGTGGAGGTACACCGGCATCCTGAAGGCTATCCAGCCGGAAGACGTAGAACGCGTAGGAGGTCTCGATGACCGAACTGGTGGCGCCCCGTTTGGTCTGGAAGGCCCACACCCCGGCATCGGGGACCACCAGCGGCCCGAGCTGGACTTTGCTGCCTTGCTGCACGGGAGCGGATTTGCCGATGGACAGCTTAAGGGCGCGTGCCACAGTGTCGAGTGCGGCCGGATCGGCGCGCTCGGCGCCAAGACGCTCCAGGCTGTCAGCCTGGGCGTCGAGCTGATCGCGGTGTTGTCCTGTCACCTCGATCGGGAACAGGATGTGACGCCCCTTGATCTTGTTGCCCTTCCGGCTGGTTATCTCGATCAGGTGGAAGCCGTATTGCGACAACACCGGCGGGGACACCGTCTTAAGCGGGAGACCGAATGCGGCCGAGTCGAACGCCGGATCCATGGATCCCTTGGTCCACTCACCGAGGTCGCCCCCCTTGGCTGCACTGACGCTGTCCGCTGACTCACGCCGGGCGACGTCGGCAAATAAGGCTCCCCCCTGAATCTCGCGCCGGGCCGAGTCGGCACGGGCGCGAGTGGCTGCGGTGTCGGCCGCGATGGTGTGCCGGGGCAGGGCCACGTAGCTGAGGTAGGCCGTGCGGGGACGCTTGAAGTCGTCCCGGTGCGCCTGGTAGTACTGGGCAATCTCGGCGTCGCTCAGCTTCACTGCCGAATCGGGTACGGCGTTTCGGGGAATGATGGCGGTCAGGCCGACCTTGACTGTCTCGTGCTCGTCCCGGTAGCGCTGCCACAGGGCGGCGTCCGAGAGAAAGATGTCAGCCGTGACCACGCGCAGGAGCTTGGTGCGCTGCAGCTCATCCCGATACTGCGCCTCGAGGGTGGGGAGGTACTGCTGGGCCACGCTGGACGTCAGCCAACGCTGGTACTTGCCCAGGTCGAACTGGCTGTCGGTTTGGAAATCGGGGAGGTTACGGAACTCCGCCATCGGGGACGTACGCATGGCCTGGACGATCTCGTCGTCGCTGACCTGAATCCCCCGGCGGCGGTACTCCGCATCGAGCACGCTGCTCTGCACGATCTGATCCCAGACCTCATCCCGGACCCGCTGGTAGTCCTCGAGGCCCATGGTGCCGGGGTTTTGTCGCTGGCGGGCGTCGATGGACTGCTGCACGATGCTCTGATACGTGCGCGCGTCGATGCTCCGGCCATTCACCTTGCCCACGGACGTGCGGGTGAGCAGGCCGGTGCCTCCGGTGATGCCGCTAAGATCGAGCACCAGCCAGGCAAAGAACGTGATGGCGACCACCACCATGAGCGGTTTGGCCGCATTGCGGAAGGCTTGCATCATAGGACGGTCTGAGGCTCCAACCAAGGGATTCCGAAGAGGCAGAAGCTTAAGGCCAACGGCGCAGAACCTCAAGGCGCCATTCTGCTTAGCAGTTGACACGCCGGGGGACGCCCACTACTGTCACCGTACCTCCCCCAGCAACGTACCGCGTCGTTCCTACGACAGTTCTGACCTCGATACCGGGATCCGATGGCCACGAGCGAAATCGAAAAACTGGAGCGACGGTACGCCGAGAATCCGCACGGGCTCACCTTCGCGCCTCTGGCCGAGGTCCACCGCAAGAACGGCGACGTCACTCGGGCTCTCGAGCTGCTCCGGGTCGGTCTCGAGCTGCATCCAAACTACATCCCAGCCAGCATCGTACTCGGCCGCTGTCACCAGGATTTGGGGGACCTCCCGGCGGCCGAGGAAGCGTTTGCCCACGTGCTCCGGCTGGATGATGAAAATGTTATCGCGCTGAAGTCGCTGGCCGACATCAACGAGCGGCAAGATCGGCTGGACGACGCTGAACGATGGCTGCGCCGGCTGGTCTCGGTCGACCGGAGCAACGACGAAGCACGCCACCAGCTCCAGCGCATCGAGACCGCCAAGGAGCAGGGTAGCCGCTCCGCGCCGGCGCCGGCTGCCCGCTCTGAGGTGGAGGTGCCGCACGAGGTCGCCCAGGTCGACGCGAAGGCGGTAGAGCCGCCGAGCGAACCGGCAGAGATCGCGCCTCTCGAGTTGACCGATGGCCTGAAGACCGATGATCTGAGGAAGGAAGCAGTTGAGCCGGCACTCGAGCCAGCGGCACTCCAGGACAGACAACCCACGGCGTCTTCGGAGATCCCGCCCGAGAGCCTGGTGCAGGAGCCGGAGGGCACTTCCGTTGCTGGGCGGCCAACGCCACTCCTGGGTCTAGAATCTGCCGAGTTCGAGCCTCCCCCGGTCTCGCCTGGACCGCTGGGACTCGAGATCGAGACCGAGTCCGACGTGGTGCTCCACAGCTCGGGAGCTTCCGAGTTCACCGTGCCCGATGCGTCGCAAGATTTTGCGGCGATGGCCGCAAAATTGAACGCGTCCCGTCCCCGCAATCCAGGCCGCAGGGCCACGGATCGAGCTGGCACGGCCTCACGGGACGCGGCCGCGAAGGCGGAACCTCCCTCGCCCGCGGAACCGCCTCGGCCACCTGCCTCCCCCCAGCCGACGGCGCCAGCCAATGTGTACTCGGCGCGGGAAACCAACGGCCAGTCCATCGCGACGTTCTTTCAGGCGCTCCTCATAGCACGGCCCGCGGTTGACTCGAGCCCATCCGTATCCGCGCCGAGCGATACGACTCCTCCGGATCAGGACATGCATGCCTCGAGCTCGAGCCCGAGAGAGGAGAGTGCATCTCCATCTCCGTCTGCTCCAGGCCAGGGCAAAGACGGGTTGGTCTCGTTTGATGATTTCTTCGGCTCAGCTGCTGGGGGGGGCTCCCCGACGCCCAGTGGCGAGCCCGGGGAGGACGATCTCGACCAGTTCCATTCCTGGCTGCAAAACCTGAAGCGCTGAATGCGGATCGCGGTACTCAACGGCCCCAATCTCAACCTGCTGGGGCAGCGGGAGCCGGAGGTGTACGGACACACGAGCCTGGCCGAGATCGAGGCGATGGTGCGGGAAGCGGCAGGCTCACAGGGCGTGCAGATCGACTGGTTCCAGACCAATCACGAGGGTGGGATGGTCGAGGCCGTTCAGGGGCTCCGCGGCCGGGTGGACGGCGCCTTGATCAACGCGGCCGCCCTCACCCATTCCAGTCTTGCCCTGCGTGATGCGCTGCTTGCGGTGAAGATTCCGTTCGTCGAGCTGCACCTGTCGAACATCTTCGCGCGTGAGCCGGAGCGCCGGCACTCGGTCATCGCCGACCTGGCTATCGGAATGGTTACCGGCTTCGGCCCTCAGAGCTACCTTCTGGCCCTGCAGGCTCTGATGGGCCGCCTGCGTGCCGCCTGACCGGAGGCTGGAGCGTCAGGCAGCGCTGAGAAGCGCGCTCGAGGCGGAGGGGCTGGATGGGCTGCTGGTCACCCATCTTCCCAATATCCGGTATCTCACGGGTTTCAGCGGATCCGCCGCGCTGCTGTTGGTCCGGCAGGACGCCACCGTTCTGGTGACCGACTTCCGCTACGCCGCCCAGGCCACCCTGGAAGCCGGTACAGTAGCCGCGGTGGAGATCGACCAGCGCAGCGTCTGGGACCGCCTCGGCCGGGTGCTGGGCGCTCGCATCCCCGAGAACCTGGGCATCGAGTCCCACGCGCTGACAGTCCGAGATGCCGAGCGCCTGAGCGGGCTGACCCGAGGTCGGGTGGTACCCACCGCTGAACTGGTGGAGCGTCAGCGTGCCGTCAAGGCGCCCGAGGAAGTGGCGGCCATTCGGGCAGCAGCCGTCTTGGCCCAGGATGCCTTGGGCGAGGTTCTGCCGGGAGTGCGGGTCGGCCAGACCGAGGTGGAGGTCGCGGCCGCGTTGGAGGCCGCTCTGCGGCGGCGCGGAAGCGAGTGGCACCCGTTTCCCACCATTGTGGCCTCCGGCCCGCGGTCGGCGCTGCCGCATGCGCGGACGAGCCAGCGGCCGATCGGTGCCGGAGACCTCCTGCTCCTGGATTTTGGCGCTCAGGTGGACGGGTACTGCGCCGACCTGACTCGCACGGTGGTCGTGGGCCGGCGAGCCGACGAGCGGCAACGCACCGTCCACGAGCTGGTGCAAACTGCCCAGCGTCGGGCGATCGAGCACCTGCGCGCGGGCATGCCGGCGCGGGAGGGAGACGCGTTGGCGCGGGAAGTAATCGTGACCCGCGGATTCGGCGACGCGTTTGGCCATTCCCTGGGTCATGGGCTGGGGCTCGAGGTGCACGAAGCGCCTCGGCTGGCGCCGAACTCCGAGGCCCCGCTACCGGCACATGCCGTGGTGACGGTCGAGCCGGGTGTCTATTTTCCGGGCTGGGGTGGAGTGCGGCTGGAGGACGACGTACACCTCGGACCCGATGGGGCCGAGCGCCTGTCGGATGGGAAGACAGAGTTGTTGGAATTGGACGTTTCCACCTAGACGTTTTCATCTGGACCTTTACACATGGCCACCACCGCTGACTTTCGCAATGGACTCGTGCTCGAGATCGACGGCCAGCTCTTTCAGCTGGTCTACTTCCAGCACGTGAAGCCGGGTAAGGGCGGTGCGTTCGTGCGCACCAAGCTGAAGAACATCCGTACGGGCGCCGTGATCGACCGCACGTACAACGCGGGTGAGCGGGTAACCGACGTGCGTCTATCCCGCCGGCCCATGCAATTCTCCTACGTGGACGGGCATTTCTTTCACTTCATGGATCAGGAAACGTTCGACGATATCATGCTCACCGACGACCTCATCGGGGCCGACCAGCTCAAGTACCTCAAGGAAGGAATGGAGTGCGAAGGACTGGTGCACGACGACCGGGTGATCACGGTGGAGCTACCGTCGTTCGTCGAGCTGACGGTCACCCAGACCGCTCCCGGGGCCCGGGGAGACACCGCCACCGGCGGAACCAAGCCGGCAATCCTGGAAACCGGGGCCACCGTGCAGGTTCCGCTCTTCATCGAGGAGGGTCAGGTGATTCGGGTAGACCGCCGCGAAGATAAGTACCTGACCCGCGTATGAGCCCCCAAGAGATGCAGGAGCTGGCCGAGCTGCTGCAAAACGTGCCCGGCATCCGCTCCATCGACCTGAAAGATGTCAGGCGCCTCGCTCAACTCCTGCGGGAGGCGCCGGAGATCGGATCGATCGAGGTGAAGGGCTGGTTTGGGACCGGCGTGGTCATCACCCGGACAGCCGCCGCACCGGTCGCACCCGCCGTTGCCGCGCCCCTGCCGGCTCCGTTGGCTCCGCCGGCACACGGCGCCGAGCTGGAACACCGGGACACGGGGGCCCGAGCGATTCCCGCTGGGGCCCACCTGAAGGAGATCCGCTCGCCCATGGTCGGGACCTTCTACAAGGCGCCTGAGGCCGGTGCCGAGCCCTACGTCAAGGTGGGCAACCGGGTCACGCCGGGCCAAACGGTGTGCATCATCGAAGCCATGAAGATCATGAATGAGATCGAAGCGGAGATCGCGGGAGTAGTGCGGGAGATCTCGGTGGAAGATGGGCAGCCCGTCGAATTCGGGCAGGCTCTCTTCCGGGTCGATCCCAATGGCTGATGCCAAGGCCGCTCCACAGTCCACCTTTAATTTCAAGAACACGATTGCTCAGATGGTCCAGCGGAACGCGTCCGACCTGCTGCTCAAGGTCGGCCGGCCGCCCACCATCCGCCTCAACGGTGATCTCCAGGGTTTGGAGATGCCGCCGCTCAAGCCCGAAGATCTGAAGCTGCTCGCGGAACAGATCATGACGCCGCGGCAAGTCAAGGAGTTTGCCGAAAGGAAAGAAGCGGACTTCGCCATCGGGGTTCCCGGCGTGGGCCGCTTCCGGACCAACATCTACCAGCAGCGGGGCACCCTTGCCTTCGCGTTCCGCGCCATCCCCTACGAGGTGAAGACCGTACGCGAGCTTCATCTGCCGGTCGTCCTCGAGGAGATCGCCCTGCGGCCTCGCGGGCTGGTGCTGATCACCGGGATTACGGGGTCCGGCAAGTCTACGGCTCTGGCATCGATGATCAACCACATCAACCAGCACCGCAGGGTGAACGTCATCACGATCGAGGATCCGATCGAGTTCCTGCACCGGGACGTCAACTCGAATATCTCCCAGCGCGAGGTTGGCAACGACACGCTCTCCTTTGCCTCGGCGCTGCGCCACGTGCTCCGGCAGGACCCGGACGTCATCCTGGTCGGCGAAATCCGAGACCTGGAGACCCTGGACACCGCCCTCAAGGCGTCGGACACGGGCCACCTGGTGTTCTCCACCCTCCACACGACCGACGCGGCGCAGACCATCAACCGCCTCCTGTCCTTCTATCCGCCGCACCAGCATCAAGAGGTGCGGATGATCCTCGCGACCGCCTTGCAGGCCGTCGTGTCACTCCGACTGGTGCCCAAGTCTGATGGACGCGGTCGGGTGCCCGCTGCCGAGGTGCTGATCAATACCGCGACTGTCGCCGACAACATCCGGGACATCGAGAAGGCGCTCCACATCCCCGATCTGATCGCATTGGGAAGCACCTCGTACGGCATGCAGTCGTTCGACCAGTCGCTGATGAAGTGGTACAAGGACGGGGCGATCTCCTACGAGAGCGCCTTGTTCTACTCGACCAATCCCAACGAGTTCGCGCTCCGGATATCGGGGGTGGACTCTGCGTCCGATCGCAAGTTCACCGATATCATCGGCGACCAGGCGCCGAAGTCGCAGCCCGCGGACCTGACGCCCTAAATGCGCGAGAAGGTGCTACTCCGGCACACCGTGCGAGGGGATCCGGCAGCGGGGTCTGAGATCTCGGCCCATGTTTAAAAAGGTCTTGATCGCCAATCGCGGCGAGATCGCGCTGCGGGTGATTCGCGCCTGCCGAGAGCTGGGGGTGGAGACGGTGGCCGTTTACAGCGAGGCCGACCGGGAGTCGCTGCATGTACGCTTTGCCGACGATGATGTTTGTATCGGTCCGCCACCCAGCCGGAACTCCTATCTCAGAATCCCCAACATCATCGCCGCCGCGGAGATCACCGGCGCGGACGCGATTCATCCGGGGTACGGGTTCCTCGCCGAGAACGCGGAGTTCGCCGATACCTGCAAGGCATCCAACATCACGTTCATCGGACCGACCGGCGACCAGATCCGGCAGATGGGAGATAAGGCCACGGCTCGGCGCCTGGCGGTCGATGCCGGAGTGCCCACGGTTCCCGGCTCCCCCGGCACCATCGAGGATGTCGACGCCGCGCTCGCCTTCGCCAACGAGATCGGTTTCCCGGTGATCATCAAGGCCACCGCGGGCGGGGGCGGAAAGGGCATGCGCATCGCCACCGACGAGGATCATTTCCCTCAGCTCTTCGGTCTGGCCCAGAACGAGGCGCTCGCCGCGTTCGGCAACGGTGCGGTGTACGTCGAGAAGTATCTGGAGCACCCGCGCCATGTGGAGATTCAGGTCATGGGCGATCTCCATGGCAAAGTGGTGCACATGGGCGAGCGCGACTGCTCGGTCCAGCGGCGCCATCAAAAGCTCATCGAAGAGAGCCCGAGCCCGGCGCTGGATGACGCGCTCCGGGCCCGGATGGGTCAGGCGGCGGTGGCGCTCGCTTCGAACATCGGCTATGTCGGGGCGGGTACGCTGGAGTTCCTGCTCGATACCGACGGAAGCTTCTACTTCATGGAGATGAACACCCGGATCCAGGTCGAGCATCCGGTGACCGAGATGGTCACCAGCTTCGACATCGTGAAGGAGCAGATTCGAGTCGCGTCGGGTGAGCCGGTGAGCTTTCAGGGGGATGGCCGGCGGCTCCGGGGACACGCCATCGAGTGCCGGATCAACGCGGAGGATCCGTACCGGAACTTCCAGCCTTCGCCGGGCCTGATCACGGCCTATCATCCGCCCGGTGGTCCCGGAGTCCGTCTCGATACCCATGTGTATGCCGGGTACACCGTGCCCCCCTACTACGACTCATTGCTGGCCAAGGTCATCGTACACGGCAACACCCGCGAGGAGGCGCTCAGCCGGATGGGGCAAGCCCTCGACAGCTTCATCCTCGAGGGCGTCACCACAACGATTCCCTTCCTCGCTCGCGTCATTCGTCACCCGGATTTCGTGTCGGGGAAGATCGACACCAGGTTCCTGGAGCGGGAATCCCATCTGCTGCGTCCCGAGACATGAGAGTGGACGTCTTCTTCACGCCCACCGGTTTGAGTGCCGCGGAGGTACAAGGCTGCACCGTGTTCGTCATCGATATCCTCCGCGCCACGACCAGCATGTGCGCCGCGCTCAGCCATGGTGCCAAGGCGATCATTCCGGTCGGCTCGGCGGAAGATGCCCTCCGGCTGGCTCAAACGATCGGGAGCGCGGACGTGCTGCTCGCCGGCGAAAAGAATTGCGTGCGGGTTCCGGGCTTTCATCTGGGGAATAGCCCGCTCGAGATGACCGAGCCGGCGGTACGTGGAAAGACGATCATCTTCACCACGAGCAACGGCACCCGAGCCCTCCTGGCGAGCCAGGGAGCCGCCGCCGTCTTTGCTGCCGCAGCGGTGAACCTGTCGGCGGCAACCGAGAGGGCCCGCGAGGCGCTGGGCGGCGATCAACCCGTCCTCATCGTCTGCGCCGGCCGCGACGGGGCCTTCTCGCTCGACGATGCGTACTGCGCCGGCCGGCTTGCCTCCGCCATCTTCGGCGGCACCAAGCCTCGGCGCGCGCTCAATGACGCGGGGCTCGCCAGCCTGGACCTCGTCCGCCGCTATGGCTCGAGGTGGGCGCGGCCGCTGGCCTATAGCCGGGCTGGGCGAGAGCTGATCCGGTTGGGCTTCAGGGCGGATGTGCGTGAGGCGGCCCGACTGGACACCTATCCCATCCTGCCTCACTTCCACGAGCGCCGGATTACTCTCGTCCCGGTGCCGGTATGAGCACGGACTCCCGCCGGCGACTCGGCGCGATCACGGGCCTCGTTCTGGGCTTGTTCGTCGGTCTGACCTTCCTCCCGCTCCCGCTCACTGGACCCGTCGGGAAGTACATTGGGCACGGACTCTGGCGCATGCTCGGCGCCGGTGCGCTCGGCATTCCGCTGCTGGGTATCGGTCTGGCACTGGCCGGCTTCGACCGGCTCGGAAAGCTGGATATGAAACGCTCGGCTATCCTCATCATTGGCCTCAGCGTGCTCCTGCCGTACCTCATTGGGGTCCTGACCGGCATCGGCCGGATCGACCTGTACCCGGACCTCGGCGAACGGGGATTTGCGGCATCCGTCGTCGGCTGGCTTCCCGGGTTCTTCGCCGAGGCGATCACCGACAAGGTTGGGGTGCTGGGTGCAGTACTCTTCGGCTTCCTGGCGCTGTCCGCGCTGACGCTCGCCACTTTCGCCTGGCATCCGCTTCAGCGGCTGGAGAAGGCGGACGGGCGGACGGGCGGACGGGCGGACGGCGAGGCGGGAAGGGATAGGGAGGACGAGAGGTCTTCGGAAAATGCAGGCTCATGGTCGAGCTCACGGGCAGACCCCGTCCGCCCGTCCGCCCGTTCGACCGTCCGCCCATCCTCCGAGCCCCGGCCCCGCAAGGAAAAGAAAGCGAAGCGAAACGCGGCAGGGGCCGGAACAGCGGTGTTGGACGAGGAGTCCGATCTCCCGCCGGTCGGGCTCCTAACCGCACCCTCAAGCCAGGATTTTGACGCAGGCGAGGCGCAGCTGGACCGGCTCGGCCAGTCCCTGATCGAGACGCTCCGGACGTTCAAGGTGGAGGGCCGATCGGGCCAACGCACAACCGGGCCGGTTGTGACTCAGTTTGAGGTCTTGCCGGCACCGGGGGTCAAA
>JBBQXQ010000062.1:0-18557 GCA_038209515.1 Gemmatimonadales bacterium | reverse complement strand
ACGTTCTATCGCCGGGACGCGAGCCTGGCTGACTCGATGCGCTACTACCAGGGCAGCCCACCGGAGGAGATGCGCTTCGGAACTCCCTGGCCGCAGGTGAACATCCAATGGATTGACAGCCTCACCGAGGTCGCCCCCGGGGTAACGATCATCTCGACGGTCTCCCAAAACGCCGGCATCCTCGAGCTGCGGGAGCTCTCGCTGGCGGTGCGAGGCCCGGAAGGGCTGGTGCTGCTGGTGGGCTGCTCCCACCCCGGTATCGAGACCATCCTGCAGGCGGCTCGCCCGCTCGGCGATCAGGTCGGCGTCATTTTCGGCGGGCTTCACCTGGTCACGACGCCGGACACGGCCATCGCCCGGATCGCTTCCGCACTCCGGGATCGGTGGTGTGTCGTCAAAATCGCTCCCGGCCACTGCACCGGCGAGCCGGCGTTCGCCGAGCTGCGGCGGGTCTTCGGCGTTCGATACCGGTATGCCGGTCTGGGAGTCGTAACCGAGATCTCGTGAGCATTCTGGGCCTGCACCACGTCACCGCCACCGTCTCCGGCGCGCAGGAGGATCTCGACTTTGCCACCGGTGCGCTGGGGCTCCGGCTGGTCAAGAAGACGGTGAACTTCGACAACCACGGCGTCTATCACTTCTACTACGGCAACGAGACCGGCACGCCGGGGACAGTGTGGACCACGTTCCCCTACAGGGACCGGGGCGTGCCGGTTGGCGAGACTGGACTGGGTCAGATCACGGTGACCTCGTTCTCGGTTCCCCTCGGTTCGCTCGATTTCTGGCGCAGTCGCCTCGAGGGCCGTGGGCTTCCGGTGGGGGAGTCGCCGCCGAGGTTCGGCGAGGAGTCGCTGGTGGTGACGGACCCGTCCGGCCTTGCCATCGAGCTGGTCGCGACGAAAAGCGACCGGCGGGTACCGTGGACCGGGAACGGTGTTCCGCTCACGGCTGGAGTACGCGGCCTGCACAGCGTGACGCTCCAGAGCCGAGCCCCCGGCCTGACCCGCGGGCTCATGACGGGGCTGCTCGGATTCCGCCAGGTGGACGAGATCCAGGGCCGGGTTCGGATGGGGATCGGTGGCGACGACGCCGGCAAGCTGGTGGACATCGTGGATTCGCCCGGCGCACCGCCGGCCAGGAACGGGCTCGGCACCGTGCACCACGTCGCCTTCGCGGTTTCGGATGAGGACGAGCAGCTGCGTCTGAGAGAGGAGCTGATCCGGCAGGGTCTGGCCGTCACCGAGGTGCTGGACCGGTGCTACTTCCGCTCCGTTTACTTTCGGGAGCCCGGCGGGATCCTGTTCGAGGTGGCAACGACGAAGCCCGGGTTCACCATCGACGAGGATCTGGACTCGCTCGGCACGAGCGTGAAGCTCCCTCCTTGGGAAGAGCAGAACCGGGAGGAGATCGAGGCGGTGCTCCCAGGGGTGAACGGCCTCAGCGCTCCAAGACAAGGAGGGTAAAGGTGTCCGGCACGATCGTGGGCCGGGGATGAGGCTGCTCCTCAGTCGGTGCCGGCGGTGGGCCGAGATCGGCCGTGACCGTGGAGATCCGGTGAGTGCGCGGATCCAGCGCCATCGTTCGGGCGCCGCGTTTGGTGGGAACGGTGGAGACGACCCGATACCTGGTCGGACTGTCCTGGTGAACCACCGTCAGGGTGCCCTCGCCATCCGACGAGAATGCCAGACCGGTGACCGGATCGAAGCCATCCCCATCGACTCCGCCCCCGATCGGCACCGTGGCGATCACCTTTCCCGTCGTGGCGTCGGAGATGGCCATCACTCGGTTGTGACAGCCGCTGAAGAGCCGGTGATGTTCCCGGTCGATAGCCAGGCCGGTGGGCTCGGTGCAAGGCGCGAGCGACCACCGCCGAGTGACCTTCTGAGCCGCCGCGTCTATCTCCGCGATTTCCGCTCGATCCTCGATGTTCACGTAGAGCTTGCCGTCCCCCGCGCTCACCCCGAACTCCGGCTTCCCTCCCAGATCGATGCTGCCGAGGGCCTGCCCCGACGCGGGGTCGACCACGGTCGAGGAATGCGCGTCGCCATTGAAGGTGAACACGTGCTTCGAGGCGGGGTCGAGCGCCACGCCGTGGGCGCCGTCGAGCCCGCGAACCTCGCCCAGCAGCTTGCCATGGTCTGGATCTACCACCATGACGCGATCCTGCCGTGCGATGAAGAGGCGGTTCGAGGCGGTATCGAGCACGATGTAATCCCATCGGCCGTCGCCACCGAGCTTGATCTGTCGCTCAACATGGTACTTATGGGTGCCGCCGGTCTGGGCCGCGAGCGCCTCGACCGCAGCAGCAAAACCAAGACACGCCGGGAGTAGGAATCTCGACGCCTTAACAAGTGATCGCATAGTCAGTGCACCTTGGTTGAATCCGGTACCGGCTTAAGTACCAGGTCCTGGAAGTCGAAGCTGAAGTCTACTTCGTCCGAGGCGGGAACCATGCGAAGCCGCTCCACGGTTCCATCCGGATTGAGCGAGAACGTCGCGTAGGCGTCGGCCCGGAGCTCGCGATCGCGCCAGCGGGCGAGGAACGTGTCGTACTGCCAGTGCACCAGGTCGCCCACCAGCGCGGGCGTGTGCGAAAACCGGATTGCCAGGCCCTTTCCTTCCTGGGCGATGGTCACGTCACCATACCACGGGTCCCGGTACCTGCCGGCGTACTTCGCCAGCGGAAGCGAAGGGCCCGCGGTGGAGTCGCGGGTCGAGGCGGCCTTCTGCGCTGCTTCCTTCAGCTTCTGCCGGTTTCGCTGCCGCAGCTGCTGAAAGAGCCCCGGGTAGTCGGGTGCCTTGGCCCCGATGTAGTAATCCAGCACCTGATCGACGATCGACTCGAATGCGAGACCGGACTCCTGGTTGGTCAGCACCGCCACGCCGAGCTGGAGGTCCGGGATCATCGCCACCTTGGAGAGATACCCCGGCAGGCCGCCGGTATGCTGGCGGAGAATGTGGCCCCGGTAGTCGCGCACGCCGAGGCCGAGGGCATAGCCCGACACAGTGGGACGGAGATGCGCGAGGGCTTCCATTCCGGGCGGCACCTCACCGGTGGGCGTCGGCGTCACCTCCCGCCAGAGCTGCTTGGCACTAGCCGCCGAGAAGAGTCGAGACCCATCGGCCACCCGCCCGGAGTCGAGCTGGACCATCATCCACTTGGCCATGTCCGCGGCGCCGGACATGATGCCGCCGGCCGGATTGGTGTTGTCGCTCGCGAACGGATCCACGGGACGGACGGTGTCGTTGACCTCGGCGTGAGTCCCGGCTACGTTGCCGCCTTCAGTTGCTCCCGAATGGCGGACGTCGCTGTCGGTCATCCCCACCTTGGCGAGGATCCGGGTCCGGACGAAATCCTCCCAGGACTTGCCCGACACCGCCTCGATCACCTCGCCCGCCACCAGATAGAGCACGTTGTCGTAGGCGTAGGCACTTCGGAACGACGTGGCCAGCGGGATGTACCGGATGCGCCTCGCGATCTCCTTGCGATTGTACGTGGATGGCGGCCACCAGAGCAGGTCGCCGGCACCGAGGCCGAGGCCACTGCGGTGCACCAGCAGGTCCCGGATGGTGAGCTCGTGGGTGACGTACGGGTCGGACATCGCGAATGCCGGGAGGTAGTTGATGACCGGCTTGTCCCATTCGACCTTCCCCTCCTCGACCAGTATTGCCAGTGCGGTGGCGGTGAACAGCTTCGTGTTCGAGGCGATGCCGAACCGGGTGTGGGCGTCCACCGGCGCGGGGTCGCCCATGCGGCGGACCCCGTAGCCCCTGGCCAGAACCACCTTTCCGTCCTTCACGATCGCCACCGAAAGGCCGGGCACCGTGAAGGTTTGCATCACCCGCCGGACATACTCGTCGAACTTCGGCGGCGGCTGCTGAGCCGATGCGGTGAGTGATGTCGTGAAGATGAGGACGGCGACGGCGCGGAGGTAAGACATGAAGAATGATACTCCTCCTTAACCAGATTTCAGGTCACGTCGATTCAGAGTATCGCCGTCGCCCCTGGTGCGGCCGCCAGCACTGGGGCGGCTCCAGAAGTCCTGGCGTCGGAGGTTTCAGGAAGAATGAGAAGTGCGGCGACGGGAGGATCCAGGAAGACGTGCCGGTAAGAGGAGCCTCTTCGGCGCCACCAGCCTGTAAGCGTCTCGTAGCAGATCGGCCAGCTCAGTCCAATCGGTTTTTCCGTCCAGCCAGATACCGACCCACCCGCTGGGGCCGACATAGGGCGGTACGAAGAAGCGCTCCGGTGCGGCACGGACCATGAAAGCCTGGTTGCCTGGTCCTGCCTTGCACCACACCGCCGGGCGACCGCCTCCATGATGATTGTTGGCGGCCGCGTACATCGCGAAAAGCTTGTTGCAGACCCGAAAGGTGGGTTCGCCCCACGCCTCGACCTCGTGTGCTTCCGGCAGTCCAAGACAGAGTTTGCGAAGTCGGCCCAGCGGTGCGGGAGCGGTCGTCCGTCGCTTGCGGGAAGGTTTGGGACGGGCGCGGGAGGTTGAAGGCATGGTCGACAAATCTGTCCCGGAAGGGGGAGTGGCGCGAGTAGCGTCCATCAACACCAGCCCACATATTGGCCGACTCGACCTCGACCCACTCCCCTCGGAGGCATTATGCGCTACGGCCCCGTCTTCCTGCTTGCACTGCGTCGGCCCCACCCCCGCGGCACAGGACCGGCCCTACACGGAGGGATCGGTGACGACCGTGAGCTATATCCGCATCAAGCCTGGCATGTTCGATAAGTACGTTAAGTACCTTGACACCGACTACAAGCGGAGCATGGAAGCCCAGAAGAAGGAAGGTATAATCCTCGACTATGGGGTCTACACCTCGCCTCAGAGGGACGGGGAGGACTGGAACATGGTGCTCACCGTGACCTATAAGAACATGGCCGCGCTGGACAATCTGCGTGACCGGGCTGAGCCGATTACCATGCGGACCCTGAGCATCACGCCGGATAAGGCGGCTGCAGCGAGCGTCGAGCGGGGGGCGATGCGCGATCAGGTCGGGAGCCGCCAGCTCCGCCAGCTGATTCTCAAGTGATGGCGTGGCTGACCGGCCAGCATGGTCATCCTGGTTCTTCGCCTGGCTCGTAGTACTTGGCTGCGCGCACAGCGTACGTCCCCAGGGCGCCACGACATCGGCGATGGCACTGGCCGCCGCCGAATCGGTATACGCCGACCTGCGGGACCTGCGAGACGCGCTCGACGTCGCGGAGGCCTCCGGCCGGACCGTTCTCACCGACGCCCGGCCGTTCGCGACTCTGGTAGAGGTGCACAATGGGCTCAGGGCAGAAGCGAGCCGGCGGCTGGCCGGGATCGACTCGGTCTCCCTCCGCCCCGACGATGCCCGCGCGCTCGGCATCATGCGCCGCACGCTCGGACGCGATCTCGATTCCCTCCCCCCACCGTCAACGGCAGTTGCCAAGGCCGCGCTGACTCGCCCCGACTGCGCCTACGATGCCACTGCCATTGTGCGACTGGCCAACGGTCTCGACTCGTTGCGCAGGCGGCTCTACGCCTGTTACGGCTGGTCCCAGTCCCATCTCCTCCTGGACCGCGACACGCTCGACCGTCTCTCCATCCTCGGAGCCCTCGGCCGGGAGGATGACGCGAGCCGGCGCCGGCGGCTGTTCCTCGCGCTCGAGCCGGTATGGCGGACGGTGAATGGGGACAACGGGCCGGGCAGTCCCTATCGGCAGCTGATCGCTCATCCCAACGAACAGGCTCGTGGCTCCGGCGTACAGCCCGACTCGGTCGAGCCCTGGCTCCTCGCCATCCTGGCAACCTGGCGCCGCGTCAATCCCGATACGCTGATCGAGCCATGGGACTGGTACTACGTGACCGGCCGGGCGAACCGAGCGCTGAGCCCGCACCTCTCCCGCGAGCGGCTCACCCAGCTCAACGCCGGCGTCTATCGGACGCTCGGCGCGAACGTCGACTCGCTTCACATACACTACGACCTGGATCCGCGCGAAGGGAAAACGCCGGTGGCCTACACCACTTTCGGCGCTCGGCCCCGCTTCGTGAACGGCAGCTGGCTGCTCGGCGAGCCGTGGGTGCTTGCCACCTACCGCACCGGCGGCCTCGACAACCTCAACGAGCTGCTGCACGAGACCGGACACGCGGTGCACATCGCCGCCATCCGCACCCGGCCCGCCTTTGCCGACTGGCCCGACAGCGATCCATTCACCGAGGCCCTGGCCGATGTCATCGCGCTCGATGTGTATGAGCCATCCTGGCAGCAGCACTGGTTGGGAGACTCGGTGCCCCTGGCCGATGGGCTCCGCGGTCGCTACGGGGGGATCGTGCTGGACGTCGCCTGGGCCGTGTTCGAGCTCCGGATGATGAGTAACCCGCACGCGGATCCCAATGCGGTGTGGAGCGAGCTCACGCACGACTACCTGAGAATTCGCCCCCACCCCGAGTACTCCTGGTGGGCGATGCGCGGCCAGCTGATCGACGCGCCGGGCTACATGATGAACTACGCCGTCGGTGCGATCCTCAGCGCCGCGATCCGGGCCAGGACCCGAGAGATCCACGGCACAACCAGCGCCGGTGACTCCACCTGGTATGGGTGGATCGCCCCGCGACTCTTTCGGTATGGGCTGGAGCGTCCCAGTCGAGAGGTCATCGAGGTGTTTCTGGGAGGGCCGGTGTCACCGGAGGCGCTGTTGCAGGACATGCGGCGGATGAGTCGGTGAGCTGGGAGCTGGGAGCGCTGGCTCTGGTCCTCTGCTTGCTTGGGTGCGGCTCCGCACCGAAGCCCTCGCGCGAGCTCCGGGTCTGCGCCGATCCGAACAACCTGCCGTTCTCGAACCAGCGGCGGGAAGGTTTCGAGAATCGCCTGGCGGACCTGATCGCAGGCGAGCTCGGTGCCACCGTTCGCTACACCTGGCAGCCTCAGCGCCGGGGCTTTCTCCGCAACACGCTCAATGCCCAGGCGTGCGACGTGGTAATGGGCATGCCGCAGGGATCCGACCGCGTCCTCACGACCAGACCGTATTACCGCTCCAGCTACGTCTTCGTTTCCCGGAAGGATCGCCATCTGCGCGTCCGCTCCCTGGACGACCCGGCGCTTCGGAAACTGCGGATCGGCGTCCAACTGGTAGGAGACGACTATGCCAACACCCCGCCGGTGCATGCGCTGAGCCGGCGGGGGATCGTCAAGAACCTGGTTGGCTACAGCGTGCTGGGCGACTACTCGCAGCAAAATCCTCCGGCCCGCATCATCGACGCGGTGATCGCACGCGATGTGGATGTGGCCGTAGCCTGGGGCCCCCTGGCGGGCTTTTTCGCGAAAAAGTCGCCAATACCACTCGAGCTCGTTCCGGTATCACCTCAGGTCGATCCTCCGGGTCTGCGCTTTGCCTTCGACATCTCGCTCGCGGTACGAACAGGAGACACCGTACGAATGAAGGAGCTCGAGGGGATTCTCGGGCGGAGGCGTTCGGACATCGATCGTATTCTCCGGGACTATGGAGTGCCGGTGTCGGCGGGTGCTGGAGCTATCAATCCATGACGAGTCGCGAGTCACGAGTCACGAGTCACGAATCTCCATGCGCTGTGATCCTCAGCGCAGCGAAGGATCTACTCAGCATGCTTAGAGTTTGACTCGCGACTCGTGACTCGCGACCGGTCCTCCAGCAAACCTCTTCAATCCGAAGAACCCGATATCATGCCGCGTCTCGCCCCGCTCCGCTAAATCGGCCATGATCTCCCCCACCACACTACAGAATTTGTAGCCGTGGCCGGAGAACCCGGCTGCGATGGCCATTTCGGGGTGTTCCGGATGCAGATCGAGGATGAAGTGACCGTCCGGGCTGTTGGTGAACAGGCACCCCTTGAGCATCAGGGTCGGTCCCGCTCCATCGGGGAAGTAGCGCTGGGCAAAGGCGCGCAGCAGCTCCTCGTCTTTCGGATGGGGTTCGCGATCCACCGTGTCGGCATCAACCTGCTCACCCAGATGGTGGTACTTCCCGAACTTGAAGCCGGGGATGAGGAAGCTGGGGAACCCGTAGTAGCGGCCCTCCTCGACTTCCAGATTGAGCACCGGGAAGGCGCCCATGGCGAAGTGCGGGGGATGAATCGGCTGGAGCCACGCCACCACCTGGCGCTCCGGGATGGCAAGCTGAGCCAGCTCCGGCACGAGCTTCGGTGCCCACGGTCCGGCACAGATGACCAGCCGGCCCGCCTCGTACCGCGCCCGGGACGTGCGGACCCACGCGCGGCCGCCCGCAATTCCCCATTCCAGCACCGGCTCCTGGAAGTGCACCTCGGCGCCGTGGGTGAGTGCCTGGGTGACGTGGGCGACGTTGCATCGTTCCGGCAGCAGGAATCCGCCGTCCGGCTGGTACAGGCACTGCATCGTTCGGGGGAGGCCATAGCCGGGGAAGCGGCGTTGCAGCTCGGCGCCATCCATTATCTGGTGGGGCAATCCGTGCAGCTCGCTGGACCTGAGCGCGCCCTGGAAGATCGGGCTCCCGGGCGGCCCGGCGTCGACGCTTCCGGTGATGTACAGGAGTCGCTCGCCGGCCCCGCGCTCCAGCTCGCGCCAGAGCTCGTACGACCGGCGGAGCAGCGCCACGTACGTGGGGTGCTCCCAGTAGGCAAGGCGGATGATGCGGGTGAGTCCGTGGGAGGAGCCGTACTCGTGGACCAGGTCGAAGCGCTCGAGGCCGAGCACCCGGAGACCTCGGCGGGCCAGATGGAATAGCGTTGCGCTCCCCATGCCGCCGAGGCCGAGCACGATCACGTCGTAAGGATGGACGGGACCTCCTCAGTTGCCGGCGAAGCTGACCTTTACGATCCCCCCGGCGCTGCACACCAACCAGCCGGCCTTATGGCTGGCGAACCCGACCGACCAGCAATTCGTGATGCCGGAAAGCAGGGACCAGGTGTCGCCTTCGTCGGGTGACCAGGCCGCGCCGCCCGGCCCGGTGGCGACCACGGTGAGCCTGAGCTGCCCCGGCACGTAGCTGAGACCATAGACGGCCCCGGGGAAAGGCGTTGGCGTTGCGAGGGTCCAGGTGGCGCCACCGTCTGCCGAACGCGCCACGTTGTCCTGGGGGTCGGTGCTCGCGACCACGTCGCCACCGCCGAGCATGCCATGGAAGCGGTCACGGAAGTCCACGCTGACCACACCCGAGGTCGCCGTTCCCTGGGTGATCCCCGGCACGTCGTGGGAGCTCCAGGTGTTGCCTCCATCCGTGGTGGAGAGAATTCTCGCCTGGGCGGCCCCCCCGGTTCCAATCCACGCTCGGTTCCCGGCCTGGGTCGCGACGCAGGTGCCACTGGCCGCAAACCCGGCTTCACCCGCCTGGGCCGCGGGCAGCAGATCACCGATGTCCTCCCAGGTCTTGCCGTTCTTGGTCCTGATCACCGGGAAGCGGCCGTCCTGGCCGTCGGCGAAGGTGATGCCCCGGTCGGGGCTCCAGAAGTCGAAACAATCGTAGAAGTTTCGGGGATCGGGCCCCGCCTGGAACTCCAGGCTCCAGGTGTCGCCCCCGTCCCTCGTCTTGTAGATGCGGTTGGCCGACCCCTCACCCGCCGAGAGCAGATAGGCAATCTTTTCGGTTACCCCCTGCACGTCCCGGAACTGGAGCCCTTCCGCGCCGGGCATGACTCGGGATACCCAGGTGTCTCCGCCATCGGTGGTTAACGCGAACGTCCCGCCGTCGGCGCTGGCCCAGACCACCCGGTCGTTGACCGGACTGACCGAAAAGAATCTCTCGGTGGTGCCACTCACCTGCGGCGTCAGGGTTGGTCCGTCCGGCGTCAGGGTCGGCCCTCCGCTCGACGGGCCTTGCCCAGGGGTCCGGAAGAAGGCGGTCGTGGGCTCGAAGCTACCAGAGCAGGCGACCACCAGCAGAGCGGCCACACCGGTTCCGGTGGCGGCAATCGAGAGCGAGCGAAGCACTGGGGGGTCTCCGAAGGGGGTGTCGGGGTTTCGTCAGACTTACCGCGCACCGTGGGCCCCCGCAAGGTGATGACAACTATAGCACTGAGGTGGCCGAGGTCCCGATCGTGCAAAGAACCGTACGACCCTATCCGGAAGGAGTTTTCCGATGCGCCGAGCTCCCTGGGCCACAATGGCATCCGCCTTGGCGGGCAGCCTGCTGATACTGGGGATGAGCGCCTGCGGGGATTCGAGCAACCCGTCGGGCGCCACCGTGCTGTCGGTTACGGAGACCAACGATATCGCCGATGCCGAGGCAGACGAGGTGGATCAGGCGGTAGGCTCGATCGCAACAGCGTTCTACGCGCCTACGGGCAGCGGCTGCGCCACCGTCGACAACACCACCGATACCGATGCCGACGGCGCCCCCGACGACGCCACCTTCACCTTCGCCCTTCCGGCCTGCAGCTTCACCGGGTTCCGGGGCGGCACGCTCGAGATCACCGGCACCATCAACATCAGCGACCCCACGCCCAATGGCGCCGACTTCCACTATCTGGCGACGCTCGCCGATTTCCAGTTCAAGCTGACCAGCCCCCTCGCCGTCCGGACCTTCACGGCCACCCGCAACGGCACCCGCGCCCTGAGCGGCAGCGCGGCCGGCGTCTCGCTGAGCAACAACATCACCCTGGTTCGGAGCGCTCCCAACCGGGCCGACGCCACCGTCAGCCATAACCTCCTGCTCAGCTTCACGCCGGCGGCGGGCGAAGTGCTAGCGCTGGGGCAGCCGCTGCCCAACGGGACCTTCACGAAAAGCGGGACCCTCACCTGGAGCCAGGGCAGTATCACCCGGACCTTCACCGTGACGACGGCGATCCCGCTGGTGTGGGACGCCTCCTGCACCACCGACCGAAAGATCGTCTCGGGTGAGATCCATGCCACCCTGGCCGATGGCGGATACATCAAGACGGTGTGGAGCGGCTGCGGCGCAGATCCTACGCGGACGTTCGTCAGGGCCGTGCCGACGGCCTGAGCTGGGGAAATCAGGAGGCTGCCGGAAAGATCGGGACGGGTGCCGGAAAATTCGAACCGGTCACAAGAATCTGGACGCCCGCAGAAGAAACGGGACGCTGCCGAGAGGATTGCGGAGGCTGCCAGAAGAATCAGGAGGTGGCGGGGAAAATTCGAACCCGGTCAGAAAAAATCGGGACGCCGGCACAAGAATCGGGACTCGGCCCAGGAACATCAGGACGCTGCTGAAGAGTTTGGGATCATGTCGGAACGATCAGGAGCTGCCGAGGAAATCAGGAGGCCGCGGGATCAACTCAGGACGCCACCAGAAAAATCTCGAGATTGTCGAGAAGAATACGGAGACTGCGGCGAGACTCGGGAGGCTGCTGGACAGATTCGAACGCCGCCAGACAAATTCGAACGCGGTTAGAAAACCTTGGACGCGGGCAGAAAAATCGGGACCCTGCCCGCGGGATCCGGACCCCGCCGGGTGCATCAGGCCGCTGGCAGCCTATTCCTTTCCCCATGGAGCCCGCCGCCGGGAGCACCTCTCGGCGGCGGTTCGTTATCCATGCTCCAGCCTGGCTCAGTGAAAGATCCCGGTCAACACCAGCCGGGTCATGGGTCCCTCGACGCTCGCCGCCCTCACGAACCCCACTCCCGGACAATAGAGCTTGGCCTCCTTGACTCCTGGCTCCAGCGCGGTGAACTCCACCGTCCTGAGGCAGTTATGGAATGACCCGTAGGGAACCTGGACATCGAGGCCCCGGGCGACGACGCGGGCCACGTCTTCCGCTATACCAGGCGCGAACTCCTGCTGATACTTCTGCCCCACTTGCGGGTGGGCCAGCATGATGATGCCGGCCTTGGCGCCGTGCTTGCCTGCCTCGAACGAGCCTGCAGTGCTCACCACCTGGCCGTTTTCGTACTCCTTGGTGTCCTCTCCCAGGTACCAGACGTTGCCCTGCTTATCCTGGGCGTACCAGTCGAAGGTCTTCTCCTTGAGCTCCCCGTGAACGAAGACCCGATCCAGCACCACCACCGCGCTGATTCCCAGGATGTTTTTGCGGTCGCGCGTCACCACCGTGATGTTGGTCAGGGCCTCTCCGTCTTCCTCGCCCTTAAAGACGAACCGCGTGCCCGGCCGCAAAGGGAAGAAACGGTTATCAACGACCCGCACGAAGTTATGAGGATCGAACTCCGGGAGGGCGGACTGGGCCGAGCCGGTTCCGGCCGAGCTGCCGCTCTGCAGGGAGGCGGTTGCTGGGCTCTGACTGGAGCCGGTTGAAACATCGGTGGGTTGGGTCGGCTGGTGGTCACAACTCAGGGCCACCGGGGCGGCCAACAGTATCAGAAGTGGTAATGCTAGGCGTGGCATGGATGGGGCTCCTGTGGAGGTCGTAAGGGTTCTCCATCAATGGAACCTGTGAGGCGACGATATGTGACAGCCACAGCCTGTCACAAAGCCAGCCGCCGGGGTGCTCCTAGGCAGGATCCACGACTCTCGAGCAACAGGAAAACAGGATTCGTGTGGCGCCTCGCTGCCAGTATCGGGCTCGCTCTTGTAGCTGGGGAATGGCCCGGGTCACCGGTCCAGGCTCAGTTTACCCAACCAGGACCCCAGTATCTCAACGATAGAGGCACCGGCATTCCCACCTCCCTCTTCGGCACCTACGTCAGGCGGGGTGAGCTCCTGATCTATCCCTTCTTCGAGTACGCCTGGGATCATAACAAAGAATACAATCCGTCCGAGTTTGGCTTCCCGGTGGTCCAGGACTTTCGGGGCCGGTACCGCTCGACGGCAGAACAAGTATTTGTCGCGTACGGAGTCAACGACTGGCTCGCGCTGGAATTTGAAGCGGCGCACATTCACGCCAGCCTGGCAAAGTCTCCCGACGATCCCGTGCTGCCGCCTAAGATCAGCGAATCAGCGGTCACTGACTTCGAGGCACAAGTCCGGGCCCGGGTGCGAAAAGAGAGCAGAAGAGGGCCCGAGGTGTTCGTCTACGGGGACGCCACCTTCCCCTCCAATCGGAGCAAGCTCCTGATTGGGGATAAGGATTGGGACCTGCGGCCCGGTGTCGGGGTCTCCAAAGGGTTTGCTTGGGGCACGTTCACCGGCAAAATCAGTGGCGAGTGGAACCGGGAGGAGTCTCATCCGATCCTGGGCGAGCTCGCCTTGGAGTACCTGAAACGCCTCTTCCCCTCTGTCCGACTCTTCCTCGCCATCGAGGGCGGTGAAGCCGGTGCTCCTGATGAGTTTGACTTCGTGGCGGGGCTGCGATGGCTAATCGGAGACCGGGTGGCGCTTAAGATCGACAACTCCATCGGGCTGCAATCGAAATCGCCCGACTGGGTTCCGCAGTTCGGCGTCATGTTCGCGTTCCCCAAGCCTCACCCGCACTGAATCTCCACTTCGGGGAGCTCTCGTGCGTCTCGCTCGAGCAATCCTCTGGCTTCTCGCGTTCGGATTCGCCGGCTTCGGCGTGGCCTATGCCTTCTGGCCCACAGCCATGGCCGCGGTGACCGACATCTCCCTTCCTACAACCACCGCCCGAATCGACTTTGTCGCCACATATGGCGGGCTTCAACTGGGACTTGCCACGTTTCTCGGGATCTGCGCCCGACGGGATGCAGTTTGGGTGCGATCTGGCCTGCTCGCGAGTGGCTGTACCCTTCTCGGGTTTGCGATCGCGCGGACGTTCGCTGTCCTGGGGAGTGGGAACCGGAGCCCGGCCATCTACACCGGGGTCGCGATCGAGGTGGTGGGGACGACTTTAGCCTTCTGGGGCTACCGGCGGACGTACGCTCACGGCGTTGTCCGATAACGGCCCCCGGAATCCCGGGAGATGTCGGTGAAGATACGGCCGTTCTCCTTGAGCCACAGCCGCCGGCCGCCGGCTCGGATCTCAATCCAGGGAGCGGAGCGAGGGATCAGAATCTCGAAGGTGGCCGGTGCACCCTGGTGCCCGACTGCGAGGCGTTCGTTGTCGGACGTGAAGGTCGTAGTGCCGCCTTGGGCGCGGACCATGACTTCGAGGCTGTCGGTCAAGGAGATTATTGTCGTGTCTCGGGACTGGTCCCCCAGGAAATCGATCGTCATTAGATCACCTGGGGCCACCGCTATGCCCGCCTGCGATTCCTTGGTGCTGAGTGAGGGAGCCGCCTTGACCGGCCTTTCCGGGGTCCGGCCGACCAGCTCGACGATGTGATCAATGAGCCGCGGCAGGGGGGATCCCGGGGCGGCATAGGCAGCACCGGCGGCTGCCAGCGTGAGAATGATTCCCGCAGCCATTCTGCCCCAGCTGGAAGCCGGGCGACGCCGCGAGCCGAGGATCGCTTCGGCGGTCTGCTCAGGCCGCGCATGGTCCAGCCGCCCCAGCCGATCGAACACCCATGCCTCCTCCCGCTCCGACTCTGTCAGCCTCAGCCGGCACTCGGGGCAGCCGTCCAGGTGAGTGCGTGCCGACCCAGCGCCTGGCGGGGCAAGCTCGCCATGCAGGAGTCGCTGGATCTGTTCCTCATCAAGGTGCATCGGATTCCTCGTACGCCTCGCGGAAGGCTCGCTTCGCCCGGGCGAGGAGCGTTCCAATGCTGGCTTCGTGGAGGCCCAGGGCCGCGGCGATATCCCGGTAGCTATAGCCTTCGGCCTGGAGCAGCAGCATCTCTTGGTCTCGTTCAGGCAGCCGGTCCATGGTGGCCCGAACCCGGAGGTAGGATTCCGCGGCATCGTTGGCCTGGCCCGGCTGCGGAGCGGGGTCCGCCAGAACGGATTCGGCCCGCGCGATGGTGAGTAACCGGCGCCGCCGAGCACTCGTGGTCTTCACGTTCCGGAACAGGTTCAGCGCAACCGTGATCAGCCAGAGCTCCGGGTGGTCCGGCATTGACCCCCGCTGGTGGAGGCGGACGAAGGCCTCCTGCGCCAGGTCGGCGGCAAGGTCCGGCTCACCGGTAGACCGGTCGAGGTACCGGTAGAGTCGAGGGAACTCCCGGTCGAACAGGGCGACGAAACATTCCCGGAACGTCGAACTCATGATGGCTATGGGCTCTGAGCTATGAGCTGTGGGTCGGCCCCAGCCAACCTCCGACTCCCCTGGATCCATTGCCGATAGTGGGTAACCCATGGCCGCAATAAATGGAGCATGCAGACAGGGTGGCTTGTGACATCTGGGGGGATGAAGCTCTCAGAATCGCCAGTCGAGACCGATCACGAGAGGGGCGCGGGGACGCATCTCGATTGCGGTACGGCGACCGGTCACCGGATCGGTGGCGATGGTCAACACGTTGTGGCGTCCGAGCAGGTTGGTCATGGTACCGAAGAACGCCAAGGTCACGTCTCGGCCCCCGAGATTCAGATGCCAGTGCTTACGAACGCTCAGATCGAGCCGGAGGTAGGCCGGCAGCCGCACCGCGCCAATCGCTCCCGTCGTCTGGGGGTCGCCGCTGAATTCGCATCCCCGGTCGAGCAGGTTACAGGCCTCCCACTCGAAGGCTCCGGTAATGCCCGTCGCATGGCGCCCCAGTCCGCCGGTGAGCCCGAGCCGAACGGAAGAGGTCGCCGTGGGGAACACGATTCCCCCCAGCTCGAGCAGCTGGTTGGTACCGTAGCCGGGCGTGTAGCTGCTGTCGGCATGTTTCACCCGGACCCGTTGCCAGCCATATCTCGCCAGCAAGCCATAGCGGGCGCCGCTCAGAGCAGCGTCGAGCGAAAACCCGGGCGCCGTTCCCGATCCCGTAGCAAACCCATCAGTGGCAAAGGGCTGATCCGTCTGCGGGGCAACCAGGAGGAGACCGGTGGAGTGACTCAGGTAGCCCTGAGCCCCCAGCCGTAGACCGGGAAGCGGGCGGTAGTCAGCGGCAAGCACGCCGCGATCGTTCCGCGCTACGGGCACGCCGTAGGCACCGGCGCCAACATAGAGGTCAGCCGGAAATATGTTTCCCACCACGGACTCCGAGTTACGCAACGACTGGGAGAACTGGTGAGAGCGGGCATACGTCCCGCTCAGCTCCAGAACATCCGAGAGTTGCCACCGGACCTGGGTCTGCAGATTCAGGTGGAGCGCGCCGGCGGCCGATGCGGCTGACAGTGCGACATGGGTGGCAAGTCTCGATCCGAGGGAACCCTCGTGCTGGAGGAAGATGGTCGCCACCGGTGTCCTTCCCCTCAGGTCCAGGGTTGGGCCCCCGCTGTCCCCGGGGGCGACCCGATAATTCGTGTGGCTCCGTTCGATTCGCAAACCCGCGTTGGTTGACGACCCCGCTCCACTTTGCTCGACCACCGCGAGCACGCCTTCGTCGTGACGCTCGCCGGTCATTCCGAGAGGGACGCCTACGATCCAGATAGCCTCGGCATCACTGGACGCAGTCCAGGTCTGCAGCCGTACAACCGCGGTCCCGGTGCGCAACGCCCATTGAGCCCCTAGGGAGCGGCTGCTCCATGTGAACGAGTTGCGCAGAGGCCGGCCGTCCGTTCCCCGGGCGGCAGCGGTGGAGACGATCGAGTTTCCGGCATCGTAAAGCAGGAAGCGCAGGCTACCCCCAAGTGCCGTCGCCGCCACCTTGGCTATGAGATCGTGCGTGTCTCCTTTCAAGTATGAGGCCTCGTGCCGGGGTGCGAGCACGGCCGGAAAGCCGGTTCGGAAACTCAGCAGATAACCGGCGCCGCTCCTGCCGAGCGGTCCATCCAGGGCCATGCGCGCCTGGGTGGTACTCATCCCTCCCTGCATCCGGGTCACCGACCCCGGCGCGCGGGTGACCGCGGAGACGGTTCCGGAGAGCGCGTCGGGAAAGTCGGGTGAGGGTGAGGCCGAAGAGACCTGGAGCCGCTCCAGCGCGTCGGGATTCCAGGCGCTGAAGGTGCCGGCGGCGTGGTAGGGGCTGAAGACCGGGATGCCGTCCAGCAGGTACTGGGTTTGATCCGATGCACCTCCCCGGACATGAACGCCGCTCGGGGTCTCCGGGCTGGCCACCACCTCACCGCCGCCCAGACCAAGGAGCCCGTCTGGTTCCGCCAGGAGCGGATCGTTCCGGACGGCAGCCATCGAAATGCCGCGTTCGGGAAGCGAAGTGCTATCGCCGCTCTCCACGCCGCGGACCGCTACCGTCGATCGCACTACAATGGTGGTCAGCTGGATCGGCACCGGGTGGACGGCGATGTTGATCTGTAGCCGCCCTTCTCCCGGCACCAGGGCGTGCAAGGTCCGAGGTGCGTAACCGATGCGCTGAATGGTGAGGTGTTGTGGACCCGGTGGAACGTCGACGAAGGCGTACCGGCCGAGGGAGTCGGATACCACCGACTGATCCACGTCGGTGAGCGCTACTGTCGCGTTGGCCAGAGGCTGCCTGGTCTCGCCGTCACAGATAACTCCGGCAACCTAGGACTGGGCCGTCTGGATCAGAAGGAGGACTTTGGCTGCACCAACGAGCCCGAGGACCATACCAGCCGATGCTAGACTTGTCTAAGCATGGCCCATGAATCGGAGTGGAGCAATGCCAGGGTTGGTCGCCGGGCTCACTGCGCCACGTAGATCTCCCCGCCCAACTGCTTGAACTCCACCGCCTTCCGCTCCATTTCCGCCGCGTAGTCCCGCACGTCCTGGGTGATCTTCATCGAGCAGAACTTGGGGCCGCACATCGAGCAGAAGTGAGCCACCTTGGCCCCTTCCGCCGGGAGGGTCTCATCATGATAGGCCCGCGCGGTCACCGGGTCGAGCGCCAGGTTGAACTGGTCCTCCCAGCGGAAGTCGAACCGGGCCTTGCTGAGCGCGTCGTCCCAAGCTTGCGCCCGGGGATGACCCTTCGCCAGGTCTGCGGCATGGGCGGCGATTTTGTAGGCGATCACCCCCGCCTTGACGTCGTCTTTGTTGGGGAGGCCGAGATGCTCCTTGGGGGTGACGTAGCAGAGCATCGCGGTGCCGTACCAGCCGATCATCGCCGCACCGATGGCGCTGGTGATGTGGTCGTAGCCGGGCGCGATGTCGGTGGTGAGCGGGCCGAGAGTGTAGAACGGCGCCTCGTCGCACCACTCGAGCTGCTTCTCCATGTTCTCCTTGATGAGGTGCATCGGGATGTGGCCCGGGCCCTCGTTCATCACCTGCACGTCATACTCCCAGGCGATCCGGGTCAGCTCGCCCTGGGTCTTGAGCTCGGCAAACTGGGCCTCGTCGTTGGCATCGGCGATGCTCCCGGGACGGAGCCCGTCACCCAGCGAGAACGAGACGTCGTACGCCGCCATGATCTCGCAGATCTCGCGGAAGCGGGTGTAGAGGAAGCTCTCCTTGTGATGGGAGAGACACCACTTGGCCATGATTGAGCCGCCCCGGGAGACGATGCCGGTCATCCGGTTGGCCGTGAGCGGGATATAGCGCAGTAGCACGCCGGCGTGGACCGTGAAGTAGTCGACCCCCTGCTCCGCCTGCTCGATCAGGGTGTCGCGATAGATCTCCCAAGTGAGATCCTCCGCCACCCCTCCCACCTTCTCCAGCGCCTGGTAAATCGGTACGGTACCGATCGGGACCGCCGAGTTCCGGATGATCCATTCCCGGGTCTCGTGGATGTTCTTGCCGGTCGAGAGGTCCATCACGGTGTCGGCGCCCCAGAGCGTCGCCCAGCGCAGCTTCTCGACCTCCTCCTCGATCGAGGAGGTC
>JBBQXQ010000061.1:0-18794 GCA_038209515.1 Gemmatimonadales bacterium | reverse complement strand
GGCGCTGGGTCGTGGAGTTCCGTCACCCGAGCTGGCACACGAGCGAGACCTACCAGCTTCTGGCGGAAGCGGGCGTGGCGCTCTGTATCCCAGTAGGGGGCCGGCTCGAGCCGGATCGCATCACCACGGCGCCGTTTACCTACATCCGCATGCATCGCGGGCGGGAGCCGGCCGGCGGCTTTACCCGGCAGGAATTGAAATCGTGGGCTGCACGGGTACGCGCGCTGGCGGCATCAGGCAAGGAGGTGTACGTCTACTTCAACAACGACTGGGAGGGCTTTGCCCTACGGGATGCGGTCACACTTGAAAGGCTGCTGGGAATGGAAGGCTCGGGCCGAGCTGCCTGGGTGGATCACTCCATGCAACTGACTACTCCACCCACTCGGTGAGCTCCGTCGCGGCCTTTCGTGGCCGCGGTGGCTCCGCTTCGGCGGGATAGCCAAGCGAGACGATTCCAACCACTCGAAAACCCTGCGGTACCCGGGCCAGCTCCAAGACCGCCGGATCGCGCATCATGCCACCGGTCTTGAGATAGGTTCCCAACCCAAGCGACTCGGCTGCGATCATCAGATTGGCCACCGCCATCATGCTCGCCGCGTAATCCTCCTCGCGGGTGATCTCGTCCGGATTGACCGCCGACATTACGAGCATGAACACGGGCGTGTCCCGGGTTTCCCGCCGGACCTTGTCCGCAGCCGCCAACGCCTCGGGCGCCGACCGGTCATCGAATCGCTTGAGCCGGTGTCCGGCGCGGAGCTCGGCGAACCGGTCTCGCGCGGCTCCCATCAGAATGGTGAATCGCCACGGCTGGGTAAGCTTGTGATTTGGCGCCCGCACGGCGCACTCCAGCAGCTGCTCGATTATCTCCCGGGAGACTGGCTCGGAACGAAAGCGCCGGACCGACGTTCGCTGGTGTATGGCAGTGATGGCATCCATACCCGCAATCTACTCGGGCGCCGGTCCCGCCTGCGATGCTCGATATCGTTGCACGACGAGGAGGAGAGCTACGAAATCATAGAGCCCATGGGTCACCACGGGCGCAAGCAGCGTTCCCTGCACCAGGAACAACCCGCCGAGATACAGCCCCATGAGGCCGGCGACGACCGCATACGTCGACGTAGCGAAGTGCGCCAGACCGAAGAGGACGCTGGCGGAGAGGAGCGCCAGGTAATTCGGGACCAGCCGCGCGAGACCCGCCTGGATCACGCCGCGAAACAGGAGCTCCTCGCCGAGACCCGCGAGGCCGGCCAGAAGCGCGAGCCCGGCAGCCGAGCGACCAGCGAGGGCCGGGCCGAGCTCACCAACCACGAAGTCAACCAGCCGGCGTAATCTTCCAATCGGTCTCTTTATAACCCAGACGAGCGCGATAACCAATGGCGGGGTGGCCAGCACACCCCAGAGGAAGGAACGCCAGCCCGGCTCCAGCTGCGCCAGCGGCGACATGCCGAGCACGCGGCCCAGACCCAATGCGAGCAACGCCAGCCCGGCCTCTCCGGCGACGGCTAGGCGTACGAACTGCGAATCTCGAGCGATGCGGGTGTTGGAAATGGAGCCCTACTTGGCCCGCTCGAGGTAGACGCCCTCCCGAGGGTTGATGCGGACCCTTTCTCCTTCGCTGATGAACTCCGGGACCTGAACCGTGACCCCGTTGCTCAGCCGCGCCGGCTTGGTGCTCGCGGTTTTGGTAGCAGTCTTCATGACCGGTGCCGTCTCCACTACCTCCAGCTCCGTCACAGCCGGCAGCTCGATCGCAATCGGCCTTCCGTTGAGCCACTCGCCCTGGAAGGTCATTCCGGGCTCGAGCCACTGGCCCTGGTCTCCGATGGTCTCCTCATCCAGCGTGTACTGGTCATAGGTCTCCGCATCCATGACGTGGACCCCGTTCACGTCCCGATACATCACCTGGAGCTGCTTGGTGTCCAGCCGAGCTTCCTCGATGAACTCGGTGGCGCTGAATCGATGGTCGAAGGTGGACCCGGTGTTCAGATTCCGCATCCTCGCCTGGACGAAGGCCCGGAGATTGCCCGGCGTACGATGGGTGAATTCCATGATCCGGCAAGGCTGGCCCTCGAAGAAAATCACGTGCCCGCGACGGATGTCGGTTGCCTTCATTGTGCAATAGCTCCATGGTGACTGGGCTTGGCTCAGAGCGCGCCCGACGCACCCTGGACTAGGAAAATACACGGGGCAGCAGGTTCGATCCGGGTGACCCGAGTCACATCTGCTTCCCCTTGCCGGGTCTACCTTCGGCAGGCGGAGGCGCGGGACCAACGAGCCCATGAAACGGGATCATGCCCTATGAATGGCAGGCGGTAGCAAGTGGCCAGCCCTGTCTTCGGCGTTACCCGTCACGAGGATGATGAGCGGTCGCGGCTCGAGCGGTGGCGCCGGAATGTCGGCGCGCCGGTTGCGCTGGACCTGATGACGGCACCGGCGACCGGGAATGATCCGGCCGCGCGGAGCCTGGTCGTGCTCAGCTGGAATGTGTGGATCGGCCGAGGCCGGCTGCTCGACCTGGTGTCCCGCATCCGGAGCGGTGACTTTGCCACGCACGGCGCCGAGTCCGATGCCCCCCTCGTCGTGCTGGCGCAGGAAGTTTATCGCAGCGACTCCACCATCCCACCAGACTCGACGGGGCGTACCGGCCGCATGCTCGTCGGCCAGTTGGGAGAGCAGGAGGACATCGTCGAGACCGCCCGCGCGCTCGGCATGAATCTGCGCTACGCGCCCTCAATGAGAAACGGCGCAATGCAGAGCGATCGGGGCAACGCGATTCTGTCGACGCTGCCGCTGGAAGACGCAGAGGCCCTCGAGCTGCCCCTCGTGCTCCAGCGGCGCGTTGCCGTATCCGCAATGGTACGGGTCGGCCGCCGCAACCTCCGCGTCGTGAGCGCGCACCTCGACCCGCGCGGCCCGCCGGGGCACCGATGGCTCGGAGCCGCGGGTCGCGCCCTTCAGGCTCAGCATCTCCTGAGCTCGCTACGCGACGATACCATCATCCTTGGCGCCGACCTCAACCTCGGCCGCGGACGCTACGAGCGCGCCTGGCGGGTCCTGCGTGACGCCGGCTTCAGCTTTGGCATCCCGCCATCTTCCCCCCCTTGGCGCCACACCTTCCACGCGCTGCCCCGGCTGGTGCTCGACTACCTTCTGGTTCGCGATCCGTCCGGTGCGGTCGAGCGCGCCCGGGTGCACCGGCTCGATGAGCACCCCCGGGATCGGGGGGCGCTGGTGTTCGGCTCGGATCACCACCCCCTGCTCGCGCGAATCGACCTGGCGTCCCCTAACGGAGGCACTCAGTGAGCGAATGGCTCGGCTTCGGCTCGGACCTCCACTGGTGGGGCTGGGCTCTCATGGCGGTCGGGGTGATCGCCATCGTGGCGGTCATCGGTGCGCTCTTTCTCCCTGACTGGCCCGACGAGGACTATAGCGTCGGCTTCGACGCCGATCCTGGCTCCGAGAGCTTCGTCGAATGGACTGCGGCGTTCCTGAATAGTCCCATCTTCCAGGGCGGCGAAGTCAGGCTCCTCCAGAATGGCGATGCCTTCTTTCCCGCTCTCCTCGGGGCCATCCGAGAGGCAAAGGATTCGGTCAACTTCGAGGTATACATATTCGAGCCCGACGAGATCGGGCTTCAGTTTATTGACGCATTCATGGAACGAGCCCGGGCGGGGGTTGAGGTCCGGCTGCTGCTGGATGGCTTCGGTGGGATCAAGCTCAAGAAGCGCTACCGTGACCAGCTTACTCAGGCCGGGATAAAGATCAGCCGGTTCCGGCCGCTCTCATTGCGCAGTCTCCCCCGGTTCTACAAGCGGGCGCACCGGCGAGCCATCGTCATCGATGGCCGGGTGGGGTTTACCGGCGGCGCGGCGGTGTCGGCAAAGTGGAAGGGCAACGTCCGCAACAACCATGAATGGCGGGATAGCCTGACCCAGGTCACTGGCCCTTTGGTAGCCGGAATTCAAACGGCATTCGCAGAGAACTGGGTCTACTGTTGCGGCGAAGTTATCGCCGGCCCTCGCTTCTTTCCCCGGCTGGATCGAGGGAAGGGACCCTGCGGGCTGTCGGTGGTGAGCTCTCCCTCTGAAGCCATGCAACCGATCCGGCTTCTCTTCTGGCTCAGCTTCCTCAACGCGCATCACCGTTTATGGATCTGCAATTCTTACTTCATCCCCGACCGACGGCTTCGGGTGGCGGTGATCGAACGGGCGCGCGCGGGGGTGGATGTTCGGGTGCTGGTGCCAGGCAATCATACCGACGCCCTCCCAGTTCAGGCGGCCGGCCGGAGCTACTACGAGGAGCTGCTCGCAGCGGGGGTGCGCATCTTCGAGTACCAGCCGGCCATGATGCACGCCAAAACCGTGGTGGTCGACGGAGCCTGGTCGGTGGTGGGGTCGGCCAACCTCGATGAGCGCAGCATGGAGCTGAACGAGGAGAATGTGCTGGGAATTGCGGATGCTGACTTTGCCCGGGCGATCGAGGAGGGAGTGACGGCTGATCTGGAGCGATCCCGCGAGATCCACCTCGACCAGTGGCGCAAGCGCCCTCTCTACCAGAGGCTGTTCGAGCGCACGGCCATGGCCATGATCGAGCAGTACTAGATTCAGATTGGCCCGTTGAAGGCCGGGTCACATACCCGGGTCCTGAGGTCGGTCTCGGACCCCCGGCGCCATCCTCCTCGAAACTCGAAGTGGCGCTCGTCCAGGAGCCGGGTACCCAAAGCTGCCGTCCCCTGCTGCTGGACCTGCCAGAGTAAGACCCGGGCTCCCATCTCGGCAGCAGGCTCCCACACGTCAGGCGTCAGCGGCGGGTACAGGCTGGCGAACTCTGGCTTTAGTCGGGCCTGCCGGGCCGTTGAATCCATACCATCTCCGGAAGGGTCGGTTGAGGGCCGCTTTGCACCGCAAGTCACGAGCCAGTCATAATGTGGGCATCACGTCAACTGCACCAGGGTAGCCGAGCTTGTCGGGGGTAGGCTGATGGGAATGCAGCTGCTCGACTGCGGGAGCTAGCGCCAGGCGGCTGCTGAGTCGGCCAGCTCCTCATCCACGTTGCTGGGACCACCCATGTGGGTCTCGAGAGCGCCGCTCAGATTGACGCCTTCGGCGCCCAACAGGCGGAAGAGCTCCCACTCGGCCGCCCGAGCGGGGCCGATGCGCCGCCCGTTGTACATCAGCGATATAACCAGCACGCCATCGGTCCGGCCGAGGTAGCCTGCGAGGGCCGCGACCCGGTCCAGCGTACCGGTCTTCGCGTGCACCACTCCAGGTGCCATTCCGCCCCGCAGTCTCCGCAAGGTGCCTATTCCGTTGGCCGGGAGGAGCAGCGGAAACCGTTCGGCCCCGCGTCTCTGGGGATAGCGCGCCAGGTAGAGCATCTGGGTGAGCGGGCTGACCCGGTCGAGCTCGCTGAGACCGCTTCCGTCCACCAGCTGCACCTGAGCCCTGGGGCCCACGACGTCGCGTACGTGCTGGGTAAGGAGCGATGGACCAGCGGTCTGACTGACCGCGGCCCATTGGAGCATGAGCTCGGCGCCGATGTTCAAGCTGCGGCGATTGATCTCGATGGCGACGCTGTCGAATGGCGCGGACTCCACCATGGCCAGAACAGCCGGAAGCGCCGGAGATGAGGTCGGGGGCGAGGTCCTGTTGATCCACTGGATTCCCGCGCGGTCCAGGGCGGCAGCCCAGGCATACCCTAGAACTCTGGAAGGGTCATGCGACACCGCAGAGAGTCCGGCCATGCGGCAGCCGATACCTATGCTGCCGATCAGGGTCCAACCCCCGTCCGGGTCGGCGATCAGGCCGAGCCGACGCCGGCTCCCCCCGACGGTCGTGGCATTGATCCGGACCAGGTGCTCGATCCCGGCCGGGTACGCGGAGACGAGCGCGGGTGGGGAGCCGACATCCGCGCCGGGTCTGAAGGTCAACGAAACGGTGTTTTCGTGCAGCGCCACCGGGCCTACCGGCGGGGCGTAAAGCTGCCCCTGGAATTCGGGCGACCACACCGTCGGGTAGCGTGACGAGGCCGGTCCGGTGCGGCTGGTCAGGGCGAGTGGGCCCTCGAGCACGCGAATACCGCGCTCACGAAGCTGCCGGACGAGCTCGCGCAGACTGGGACCGCCTCGGCCCGGCCGGTCGAATGTTGGGTCGCCGCCGAGCTCCAGCTGCCAGCTTCCCTGCCACCGTCCGCTCGCCGAGTCCAGCCGCCCCCGGCCGATGACTCTGGTCGAAATGCGTGCGCCGCCACCCGCCCGTGCCCTGGTGAAGCCAGTGGTGAATAGCTTGGCCGTCGAGGCGGGGATAAGCTCCAGTTCCGGGTTCAGGCTCCATAGAATTCGACCGTCCATGGTGCCTATCGCGATGCCCCACTGGCCGTCTCCGGAGCGGACCACCGTCCGGCGGTACCAGTCATCCACCCGCGCGAGCTCGCCGGGCGACAGCTCCTGGGCGGCAAGGATGCCGGGGGAGCAGAGGCCGCTGAGAAAGAACACGACCAGCGCCGGAAGCAAACGGAGTTGCATGCGGCGGCTCGTTCCTGTTCGGTTATGTGTCGCGAAATTGAGGAAAGGCACTCCGTCAAACAGGAGCAATCGTCGAGCCATGGCCCAGTTGAATGCTGCGAAAGGAGTTACACCTTTTGAGATTGTCGGTTGGCGGGCATTTCGCGGCGCGGTCTCAGGCCCCACAACGCAAGCTGTGGCCTGGCGTTACGTCGCTGCCAAGGGCAGGAGGGGACTACGGCGATTTCGTCCAGCGCACATCGACGCAGCGGTGACGCGGTATGAGCGCTCGTAGGCGCCGGAGAGTGCCTGCCTGGGCGCGCGAGCAGCGCTGCGTCTGCGGGCAACTGGTGCGGCGGTACCAGGGCTTCTGCTCCAACTGCGGTCGTGCCCAGCGCTGGGGCGATGTCGGTGGGCTGACCGGCGCGGAGTGCTACAAGTGCGGCTGGGCCGTTTCTGATAAGTTTGCCTGCTGCCCGTGGTGCGGCGCCAATATCCACGAGGAGAATTACTCCAGCGCCGAGCCACTGAAGGCTCCACGCGGTTTCCGAATGGATGCCCGTTGCGACTGGGGCTGCGGCGGCGGAGTACAGTACCCGATGAAGTACTGCCCCTGGTGCAGCCGGCAGCAGTTCTGGAACGAGGAGAGGTTCTTCGAGGGAGACTGCCCTCACTGCGGCCGCGGTGTGGACGACCTTATGAATGCCTGTCCCTGGTGCGGCGGCGATTCCACCGGCCGCGACCTGATACCCAGGGCTCTGACTCGGGTCCGCCGTCTCCTCCTGGTATCGAGGATCAAGGACTGGGGTTACCGGATTCTCCTCCGCCCGGGGGTCTCCGGCGTGGATCCGAAGTATCCCTCAATGGTCGAGATCGAGCAGCGCTACGTCGTTGGTAAGCGCCGCCGGGACGAGATTCCATGGACCATGCTGGTGGGCCTCATCACTCACGAACTCGGTCACAGCTTCCTGTATCATCACTGGGATTGGACCCGGACCAGGCAGTTCCGGAGAGCCTTCGGGGAGGTGGACAAGGTCTATCGCGGCATGGACAACACCTGGGTGTACTTCCAGCGCCGGCGGATCGCCATTGCGCCGACCAATTTCGTGAGCGCGTATGCCGCCAAACATCCGCAGGAGGATTTTGCCGAGACCTTCCGTTTTTACGTCACCCGGCGCGGGCGTCTGAGAGACCTGTTTGGGGAGTTCGGTCGTAAGCGCAAAGGCGTGACACTCTACGAGAAGTTCCTGGTGCTGCACGACTACGTGCGCGCACTGCGAGGATGGGGAAACGGTTTGTCTTGACAGGTGCGTTTTTCCGGCGTACCCTCTCCGAACAACCCCAACGAGAACGATATAAGCCGGCAACCACGTCCCGTGCGAGGCGCCGCATTCCTGACGCCCCGATGGTTTCGCACCCGTGAGCCACCCGGCTGGCTCAGCTCCAGGCTGTCCTCCGTCAGGAGACCTCCGTATGTCACACCCCGCTCGAAGCATCGGCCGACTCGTTCTCACACTCGCATTCGTCGCTTTGTTTGGTTGCAAGGAGAGAAACAGCGAGTCCGGAGCGACGGAATCTCCCGCGGTCAAGCTCGACGACAGCACTCCAACCACTACCAAACCCGCCGAATACCGCTCGGCCGCCGAAAAGGTCGTAGCCCAGAGCGCTGGCGTGAAGGAAGGCGACCTGGTCCTGATCAGCGGCAGTGACGAGGACCTGCCTCTGCTGGAGGACATCGCGGTCGAGGTGAGGAAGCGTGGGGCGAACCCTCTGGTGACGGTAGCCAGTCAGCAGCTCGGCCGCCGGCTCTATGACGAGGTGCCCGCCAAGTACGACAGTCGTGTGCCCGAGATGGATATGAAACTCGTCGGCATGATCGATGTCTTCATCGGCACCGAGTTTGGAGAGGGTCGCACGTTCAAGGGTGTGCCAGCTGAGCGGATGGTGGCACGGGGTAAGGCCGCTGCACCGGTGGCAGCGCTGGCGCGGAAACGTGGAGTGCGCTCGGTCTACTTAGGCAACGGTCTGTACCCGAGCGCGGAGCGGGCAGAGCAGTTCGGTGTGTCCCGAGATCAGCTGGCAGGGCTCATGTACCGAGGAATCGATGCCGACTACGACGCCCTCAAATCCACGGGAGAACAGGTGAGTAAAGTGCTCGCCGGGGGCAAGCAGCTCCGCATTACCAATCCCAACGGGACCGACTTCCGGGTCGGTATCAGCGGACGTCCCATCACCGTTAGTGACGGCATCATCTCCGCAGACGATCGAAAGAAGGGTGGCGCCGCCACCTCGGTCTGGCTCCCGGCCGGCGAAGTGTTCCTGACCCCGGTGCCGGGAACGGCGAATGGAGTGGTGGTTACCGATGAGGACTACCTACAGGGCCATCGGATCGAAGGGCTCCGTTTGCAATTCAAGGACGGCAGGCTCACCTCGATGACAGCCAAAGCCGGGCTCGAACCGTTGAAGGCGTTGTATGACGCGGCCGGGCCGGGCAAGGATCTGCTCGGAGTCATCGACATAGGAATCAACCCCGGCGTCAAGGCGCCCGAAGGAAAGGCGCTACGAGTCTGGAGCCAGGCAGGTACGGTCACCGTCGTGGTAGGCAACAACACCTGGGCCGGCGGAGACAACCAGGTGCAGTTCGCTGCATTCGGAAGCTCGCCGAAAAGCACGGTCACGGTCGACGGGAAGCCTCTGGTACAAGACGGAAAACTGCTCGCTCAGGAGCAGATGGCAGGAAGGTAGATGGCTTCACCGGGTAGCGGGCGTCACAGACAAGCCTTCCGGCGCGCCGCAGTTTTCGTAAGAACGGAATCCGTCGCCCCGGCTCCCGCCGGAATGCGCAGGGGATTCGCCGGGAGGACACGTGCGGCGCATAGCAACTCTGTGGGGACTGGCGGCGTTGACGGTGGCCGGCGCCAGCTTTAACACCGGAACCATGCCTCTCCGAAGCGACTCGAGTCGGGCGGAGCTCGCCAGACTGGGGCAGGAATACGGCGACCTGCAGCAGTGGGTGGCGGCCATAGCCGCCACATCGGACACCCTCCCCAATGCTGAGCGGGCGCGCGTACTGGCCGACCAGCTGGCCAGATTGATGCGACCGCTGGAACATGACTTCGAGAAGACCACGGCCTCCCTTTCAACCACGCAGCTCGAGTCGATTCTCCCTCTATGGGAACGAATGGCGTTCGCGCACGCTGGTTTTGTGCTGCTTCAGGAGCAGGCAGCCGAGCTGGGCGGGGATCCTGCCCTCGAGCCGGCGGAGCTGCATCAGCTGGCCGACCAACTCTCCGCTGTGCTGGATTTTGCAGCCGAGGTCCAGCAGATGGTGCTGGAACAGCTCACCACACCGATCCCCACCCCAATCCGCTTGAGCTGAGCCCAACGGCTGCGTCCTGGCCGACTTTGTGAGGCTCGGGTTCCCCATGACCCAACGGCTCTATTATACCGACTCGTACCTCAAGGAGTTCGACGCCTCCGTGGTCGAGCGAGCGGACGACGGGCGGCGCGCCTATCTCGATCGGACGGCGTTTTATCCTACGTCCGGCGGGCAGCCGTTCGATACCGGCCGGCTCGGCGGGATCGAGGTCACCGACGTGGTGGACGAAGGCAAGCGCATCGCCCATGTGCTGTCCGGCCCTCTGCCAGGAGGTCCGACTGTCGGTCAAGTGGATTGGCCTCGCCGGTTCGATCACATGCAACAACATACTGGCCAACATCTTCTGTCCGCGGTCCTGGCCGCCTTGTTCGGCTACCAGACCATCGCGGTTCATTTTGGGCGGGAAACCTCAACATTGGACCTGGAGACCGGCAAGCTCACCCAGGACCAAGTAGACCGGGCGGAGGAGCGGGCCAACGAGATCGTGTTCGAAAACCGACCGGTGGACGTGAGCTTCGAGGAAGCTGGATCGGCAGGCGGGCTCCGCATACCATCGGATCGGGGCGGTACTCTCCGGGTGATTACGATACGAGACATCGACCGCAGCGCGTGCGGCGGGACTCACGTTCGAGCCACTGGCGAGATCGGAGCGGTGCTCATACGGAAGGTAGAACGGGTCCGAAAAGGGATCCGGCTGGAATTCCTGTGCGGGGGACGTGCCGTTCGCCGGGCCCGTGCCGACCACGAGCTCCTGCTTCACCTCGCGAGTGAGTTCACCTCCTCTGCCGAGGAGTTGCCTCAGCTAGTTGAGGCGCAACGGCAGGAGCTCAAGGAGGCCAATTCTGCCCGGCGCGAGCTACAGACGGCTCTAGACCTCTGCCGCGCCCGGGAGCTGTACCAGGGTGCAGCGCCGGACGCGAGTGGAATCCGTAAGGTGGTCGTGCGGGAAACCGGTGAGCCGCTCGAGGCCCTTCGGGGCCTGGCTCAGGCCTACGCCTCGATGCCCATGGCCATCTTTGTCGGAACCGCCGCGACTCCCCCGGCGGTCGTCCTGGCCGCCTCACCCGATGCCGGGGTGGACGCGGCCGAGCTCCTCAGGGGTCTTCTGGCCACGGTAGGAGGCCGGGGTGGTGGCTCCGCCACCCTGGCGCAGGGCATAGTGCCGGGCCGTCCCCAGCTGGAAGCCATCATCGCATCCCTGGAAGCGTAGGGGAGCAACCCGCAACGCTCTTCCTATGAATCAGGCTGGCCTGGTGGACGCGGGGTAGCGGCGCTCCCAGGTGCGAAGCGACTCGATGGACAGCCCATCCAACTCGAGAGACACTGCACGCGCGGCCGCGACCGCCGTCTCCAAGTCGCGCCGGTCCTCTTCCGTCATTTCCCGAACCCTGGAATGAGCTACGCCCAGAATGACGGTCAGCTGGCTGTTGACTCGGTCCTGCAGCATGGCCCGCAGCTTCAGAATGAGTGCCTGGCGGCGGAACCAGCAGTGCCGGTGGACGGCCCAGGTGAGGAACCCTTGAAGCCAGATCAGGAAGAGGAGTGCCAACCCCTGATCGCCCCGGGAGAGTTCGCTGAGTGTAACCATGAGTGCCAGCAGCACCCCTGCGGTCGTGAGGAAGAGCTCGAAGTGGTCGGCCAGCCGAGCGCGGAGCGCGCGCTGCGCGGAGGAGTGGTGCTTCACAGGGCCCTCAGAGAGCGAGGTACTTGATGATGCGCTGGACGCGATGGGGGGAACTCGAAGGCTAAGGCTATAGTATTTCGCCTTTCCGCCGCCCTGTCCAGAGGCCGGTGGCTCATGGGTAGCAAAAAGCCCCGCCAAAAGGCGGGGCTTTTCCATACTGGCCGGATTACGCCGCGAGCTCCCGAAGTTTGTCCCCGTGCTCTTCTTTCAGCTGGCGAAGGGCGCGATCCCGAAGCTGGCGGATCCGCTCGCGAGTGACCCCCATCATTCGGCCGATCTCCTCGAGGGTCTTGGCATTACCGTCGTCCAGCCCGAAGTACAGCCGGAGCACCTTCGCGTCCCGGGCAGGCAAGGCCGCCAACGCGATCTCCAGGTCGCTCGTCCGGCTGGTCGCCAGAGTGGAGGCATCGGTACCCTCCTGCGTCAACGGCACGAACCGCTCGAGGCGGCCTCGGTCTTCTCCCTCCCGCAAGGGGTGGTCGAGCCGGAGAGCCTCCACGTGCAGGGCGCCGAGCGACCGCACCGCTTCGGGGGTGAGCCCTGTCGCCTTGACCAACTCCTCAGTGGTAGGCACCCGGCCCAGCTTCTCAGTGAGATACGCCGTGGTCCGGCCTAGGCGAGTCAGGTCCGCCGTCCGGTTGAGCGGAAGCCGGACCGGCCGACCATGCCGGGCGATTGCAGCCTGGATGGCCTGGCGGATCCACCAGACCGCGTAGGAGATGAACTTGACGCCGCGGTCTGGGTCGAACTTCCGGGCTGCCGTCATCAGGCCGACGTTCCCCTCCCCGATCAGGTCCATCAGCGGAACCCCCCGGTTCTGGAACTTCTTGGCCACGGAGACGACAAACCGAACGTTATGGCGGGCCAGCTTCTCCTGAGCCTCGACGTCGCCCTGGAATGCACGCCGCGCCAGGGCCGTCTCCTCCGCCACCGTCAGCAGGGGGATGCGGCTGATGTCCTTGAGATAGAAATCGAGGCTCTCACGCCCTTCGTCCGCGGCCCGGGCCAGCGCCTTGGGACGGGTCGAACGTCGACGCGACTTCTTGGTACCTGCCACTTTCGTACTCCCTGTTATTGCCCGTCAGGGCCGCCATGAAGCCAGTTCCGCTGGAGATCAAACATTCGAGGGGCCTGGCTGGTTCCCCAGCGGGAATCCCGCATACGTACTGCCTGAGGGGGGCCCCGGGTCGCATGCTTAAGGCCCCGGGATGCAAAAAAGGGCCGAAGCCTGTTGGCTTTGGCCCTCTGTGCCCCGGAGCAGCCGCCCCGGCTACATCGCCGCCTCTACCAACTGATCGTGTACTGCCCTCCGACCGTGTAGTAGACCTCGCTGGCTCGCAGGTCGCTGGTCCCGTTGGCGATGGGCCAGGCGCTCCGGTGAGTGGTCATCCCCAGCCTGAGTGCGAGGTTTCGCACTAGATCCAGGCCGAGGGTCAGCCGCTCGAGCTGGTCGCGACGGCGGGGAATCATCGGCTCCCCCCCGAAGGCAAAAGTCTTTTCCAGAGTGACGGTTACCGGGTTCCGCACCTCGGTCAGGCCACCGTTCAGCGACACAAACGTGCTGACTTCCTGGAGGGTCTCCCGTCCATCGGTGTAGATCCCGAGCTGGGAGCTGGCGGTCAGTCCTTTGATCATCACGCTCGGTCCGATGCTCGCCCGGTAGGCCGTACCGTGGGTCAGCACCGGGTTTTGATCGGTGGGTAGCCACGCGGCGTGGGTTGCGGCCACGTGCATGGCCAGACCGTAGCTCAGCCCCTCGCCGACCTGCTTGATCTCATGGGAGACATCGAGGGAACCTCCCTTTTCGTCCGGCCCATAGAAGCCCTGAAGCCGGGCGCTCAGCCCACCCGTCGCCAACTCGGCCTGGAGATTCCAGACCGTATTATTCAGCGCCTCCTTCAACAGGACCGACTTGTCGCGAGCGGTGACCGCACGTTTGGTGAACGCTGTACTCCAACCACCAGTCACCGCAACCGACCGCTCGTTCCGCTCCGGTAGTTGCACCGCGAGCTCGTGATAGTACTCCCGGCACGTATTCTTACGGCACACGACCACCTTCATCGGCTTCTTGAGCACGTCGAAGAGACGGCCGTTCTGCCGTACCGCAAAGCGTGTCTCTTCCAACGTGTCGCCGAAGTCGCTCTGCAGCCGGGCGTGAAGATCCCCACCGGTATCCCAGTACCGGTCGATGCCGTTATCGGATTCGACGAGGATGCTGTCGGCCGACGGACTGACTACCCGAACTTGCACCGAGCTGCCGGCCTGGATTACGGCCGGTGTCATGGTCAGCTCGATCGGTTCGGGCCCGGCAGAGAGGTTGGTCGTCGAGGTGGAAACGCCACAACCTTGGAGAGTCAGTGCCACGCACACCAGTTTTGCACTGGCCCAGGAAACGCTACGATGGGGTTGATTCATTGACGCCGCCGGTGTGCTGATCGTACGGAACTTCACCGCCGTAGCAAAAGGCTCAAGCTGGGCGGCAACCCACGGGACGTACGCGCATGTTGTTGCGCTGTGCCCCGATGAGGATGCGCAAGGACCATACCTCGACCAAGCGGCTCTGTTGTGTCCTGGGATGGTGGGCCGAAGCTCTCCCGCCGTGTGTCACACTATATCCCTTGAATTTCTCGACCGCTAGTGATCGGGACCACGTCATCTCCTCAGCAGGTTTGCTAGTGTGATCCATGACCCAACTCCGCACCGGGACAACTGTCGCCACCGGCTCCGCTGCGGACTTCATTCCGCCGAAGCCCACGCTGGCGAAGCTCCGTGAGGCGGCACGGGGCTGCCGCGGGTGCCACCTCTGGATGCACGCAACGCAGACGGTGTTCGGTGAGGGCCCCCGCACGGCGGAGGTCATGCTGGTCGGCGAACAGCCGGGTGATGTCGAGGACCGTGCGGGTCACCCATTCGTCGGGCCAGCCGGGAAGCTGCTCGACACCGCGCTCGCCCAGGCCGGCATCGATCGCACCAGGGTGTACGTGACAAATTCGGTCAAACACTTCAAGTTCGTCACCATCGAACGGGGCCGCCGGCTGCATAAGAAGCCGACTGCGGCTGAGGTTCGCGCCTGCAATCCCTGGCTCCAGGAGGAGATTCGTCTAATCAAGCCGCGGGTGATCGTCGCACTCGGTGCTACCGCCGCGCAGACACTGCTCGGGAAACAGTTCCGGGTCACCCAGGATCGGGGAAAGCCAATGGTTTCCGACCTGGCCGATGCGGTCATCGCGACGGTGCACCCGTCAGCGGTTTTACGGGCGCCCGACGACCGACGCGACGAAGCGAGGCAGGAGTTCATCGCCGATCTGACGCGGGTAGCGGCGTATCTGAACCGCTCACACTCCCGTCGGGTTTGATCGCAGCCCCGGGACCTATCCCATGGTGATCGGCAAGCTGCTGGCCCGCAGGGGCATCCTATCCAAGCGGGAACAGGAGATTCGCGCTCGGGAACAGGAACTGCTCGAGCGTCTGGCCACCGCCCTCGAACGCTTCGGCTCCGACGTTGCCGCCGACGACCTTCGCCGATTCCAGGAGGCCCGCGAGCAGCTCACCGGTCTCTTCCTCCTGGTGATCGCAGGCGAGTTCAACTCCGGCAAATCCAGCTTCATCAACGCCCTGCTCGGCGAGCGGGTCCTGCCCGAGGGCGTCACTCCCACCACCGACCGGATCAACATTCTCCGCCACGGCCCCGTGGTGTCGGAGCTGCTCCGCGAGGCGTACCTGCTGGAGCGCACCCACCCAGCCGACGTTCTCCGCGAGATCAACATCGTGGACACCCCGGGAACCAACGCAATCATCCGCCGGCACGAAGAGCTGACGCGCGATTTCGTCCCCCGCTCCGATCTGGTCCTGTTCGTGACCTCGGCCGACCGACCGTTCACCGAGAGTGAGCGGGAGTTCCTGGAGCAGATCCGTCAGTGGGGGAAAAAGATCGTCTTCATCGTCAACAAGATCGACATACTGACCCGGCCGGAAGAGCGCGAGGAGGTGGTTCGCTACGTTGGCGAGCACGCCGCGGCGCTTCTGGGGGAAGCACCCCAGATCTTTGCCGTCTCGGCTCGAGAGGCGCAGGAGGCACGGAGGGCAGACGGACCGGGTACCCGCGCAGCCGGTGGTGGCGGGCGGGCGGACGAAGCTGGTGGAGAGCTCTGGGAGCGGAGCGGGTTCGGGGCTGTAGAAGACTACCTGCTCAACACGCTCGACCAGGAGGAGCGAGTCCGGCTCAAGCTGCTCAACCCGCTCAACGTCGGGCTCCGGCTCGCCTCGAAGTACAAGGACGCGACATTCGAGCGGCTCAAGCTCCTGGCGCAGGACGTAGAGGCGATCCAGAACATCGACCAGCAGCTCGCGCTCTTCCACCAGGAAATGTTGCGGGACTTCGAGCCTCGACTGGCCCGGCTGGACGTTCTGCTCGGCGACATGGAACGGCGGGGGATCCGGTTCTTCGATGAGACCATCCGGATCGGCCGGATCAAGAGTCTCATGGACAGCGAAGGAGTGAAGCGGGCGTTCGAGCGGGAGGTCATCGGGGAGACCACCCGCGAGATGGAGGACGAGGTCAACCGGGTCATCGACTGGATCGTGGAGCGAAACCTCCGGCTATGGCAGGACATCAGCGGCTACATCGAGCGGCGCCAGCTCACCCGGCACCGAGAAGGGATGATCGGCGACGTGGGGCCAAGCTTCCGCTATAACCGCCAAGCCCTGCTCGACTCAATCGGCCGGGTGTCGCGGGAGGTGGTGGGGAGCTACAACCGGGACACCGAGTCGCGCGCCATCGCCAATGACATCCAGGGCGCCTTTGCGACCACTGCGCTCGCGGAGGCCGGCGCGCTCGGGTTGGGAACCCTCGTGATCACGGTCGTCACCGGCGCGGCAGCCGATCTCACCGGAATCCTCCTGGCGACCGTGCTGGCCGTTGGCGGGTTTTACGTGCTCCCCCGGAAGCGGCGCCAGGCCCAGCGCGACCTCCAGCGCCGGATCGCCGAGCTGCGCACCCGTCTCAAGGACACCCTTACCCGCCAGGTGCATCTCGAGCTGGAGCAGTCCACCGGGCGGATCAACGAGGCGATTGCACCCTATCGCCGTTTCGTCCAGAGCCAGCAGCTGCTGCTGAACGAAGCCAGAGCCGAGCTAGTTGCCACCGAAGACGCCTTACTGCGGCTCCGCTCCGACGTCGAGAAGCGCTAGCGGCACGGCTCGAGGTCTTGACGGACTCTGGCGCAAGTGGTAGGGTAGCGACGGCGGATTCACGCCTTTCCCCATGTGACGAAGCTTTTCTGTCTGGTGTTCAGTCCCCTTCTGCCGGAGGTGGCACATGGACGTGCTCGTCGCACTTGCCGTTAGCATCGGAATCCTGATCGCGGCCTGGACCTTTGTCGCTCTGGGACCCGCCGCACTTCCGGTCTGGGCGGGGATTGTCGCCTGGGGCTGCTTCTTCGCCGCGGGTGGAAAGACGACGGGGCTGACCAAGACCATAGCGTCCAATCTCTCCGGCGTGTTCTGGGCTTTCGTCGCGCTATACCTTAACGCGAGCTTACATGGCAGCATCGGGGTGCTGTCCCTCCTCGTCGGAGTGGCTGCGCTTTTTATGGTGCTCCAGTCCAAGATTTCTGCTCTGTCATTTATCCCGGGTGCCTTCCTTGGGGCTGCGACGGCCGTCAGTGTGGTAGTGGGGGCCGAAGGTAAGTTCCCCCATCCCTGGGCTAGAACGGCCATCGCGTTAGTAGTCGGAGCCGTGCTGGGCTACCTCTCGGAGATGCTCGCGGGCGCCATTGCTCGGAAGCCGAGGCGGGCTGGACTGTAGACGTTAGGAATCGCGTCCCAATTCAATCCGGAGCCCGCACAGGGCTCCGGATTTGTTTTCAGCGGGAACTCAGAAACCAAAACCTCCCTGACTGCTGTCGGGGAGGCTAGCGAACGGCCCTACCAGGATTCGGGAGTGACCTTTTTCTTTCGCTTCCGCCGGATGGCGGCGGCGGTCTTGATGGCCCTGGCCTCGCTGGGCTTGACGTAGTGCCGCCGGCGCCGCAGCTCTCCGAACAGTCCTGACTTCTGCAGCTTCCTCTTGAACAGCTTGAGCGCTCGTTCCAAGCTGTCATCGTCGCTGAGCCTGACTTCGGTCATCCAGCCGCCCTGGTCGAGAGAATGAAAAAAGGAGGGGCCGGCATCAAGGCCAGCCCCGTGGGGTGGTCGAATATCGGACCTGTCACGGCTCCGGTATAGAGAGAAGCATACCCCGGGACTCCTTCAGCCACAAGGCAATTGCCGCCGCCATCGCGTCCTCTCCGTCGGCGGCCTCTCCAGAAGCTGTCTCCGATGACTCGAGATGGGTGAGCACCTCGCACTCGGTCACCTCTGGCCGCCCCAGCTCGTAGACGAGGGGATTTCGGAGAGTGTACTCGGCGGCGCAGCGGCTGGATTCCGCTTTCCCCTCCAGTGTCGCGCAGAAGCTGAGGGTGACCACTTCCCGATTGTCCACGTTCAGGACGTAGTAGGCCCGGAAGCCCGGGACCTGTTCGATGATGGGAAGGAACTCGTCCTGAATCTGCCGACGCAGAAGCTCCAATGAGGCCTTGTTCACCGCCCCGTTCTTCGGACTGTACCGTCTCATTGTCACGAACATGTCTGCCTCTGACCACCGCGAACCCGTTTGGGCTCGAGGGTATGACCTAGACCGTGGAACTACTGCAGGACCGGGAACATAACCGGGTCGCGGGGTTGCACCACCCCGCACCGGCCGGTCGGCTCAGCAGGGCGGGGCAAACCAGTGGCCGTCAGCGACTGAGAAGCCCCGCGTCTATCACCAGCGGCGCGCCGGTCACGTACCGCGCCCGGTCGGACGCGAGATAGAGCACAGCGTTGGCCACGTCCTCGGGCTCGATCCATGGGACCGGCAGCAGATTCCCGGCGGAGCGTTCGGCAATTTCCTTCGGCGTCAGACCCTCGAGGGCAGCGAGCCCGTCGTTCATCGGTGTGTTCACCCCGGTCGGGTGGATCGAGTTGACCCGGATCCCGTAGGGGGCCAGCTCGATGGCCCAGGACTTGGTCAGCCCGGTCAGCCCCCACTTCGAAGCCGAGTAATGGCTGAGGCGACCCATGCCACGGAGACCGGCGATGGAGGAATTGTTGATGATGACGCCGGAGCGTTGCCGCATCATTATCGGGATCACCCGGCGGGCCACCAGCCAGGCACCCTTCAGGTTGATATCGAGCATCGTATCCCAGGC
>JBBQXQ010000060.1:0-18846 GCA_038209515.1 Gemmatimonadales bacterium | reverse complement strand
TCAGCGCCTCGATCACCCGGAAATGGATGTCGAACTCGGAGCCGGGCGGAAATGCGGCGACGTTCCGGAACAGCGCCGCCCGGCCGGTTCCCTGGTCGTCGGTCGTGATGGCCTGAGGTGTCGACCCTCGACCCAAGGTGAGCCAGTTGGTGGGACTCCCGTCCTCACTCTGATCGGTCCCGGGCGACCACCTTCGTGGCCTGCGAACACCTTGCGGTCACGGCCTGCAGGACAAACGTGCCTTGATGGGGCGAGGTGGAACGGCGTAACTTCCGACGTCCCCGCACGATAACGGCACGGGGATCGGGCCACTGCGGACTATCATGATGCTATGGTCCTCCCGGTTTCCACCCTTCCCAACGCCGACCGTCCTCGCGAGCGCCTCTGGTCGCTGGGCCCTGCCGCGTTGACGACCGCCGAACTTCTTGCCATCGTGTTAGGTACAGGGGGAGGCGGCCAGGACGTGCTCGAGCTGGCCGCCCAGCTGCTGGAGCTTACTGAGGGGTCGCTTCGCCGGCTGGCTCAACGTCCCGGTGCGGAGTTCTTGCGCTCCCGGGGCATCGGTCCCACCAAGGCCGGTCGGCTCATCGCCGCCTTCGAATTGGGTGCCCGCACCGCGCGGGAGGAGCGACCGCCGGTGCAACGAATACGGGAACCCGAAGATGTCCTTCGTCTGTTCGGTACCCGGTTGCGTGATCTCCAGGTCGAGGAGTTCCACCTGCTCGCGCTGGACAGTCAGAGTCAGGTTCTTCGCGAGGTGCTGATAACGCGCGGGTTGCTGAACAGCTCCCTGGTTCATCCGCGGGAAGTGTTTCGAGCCGCGATCGCCGAGGCCGCGGCCGGAATCATTGTTGTGCACAACCACCCGAGCGGCGATCCAACGCCATCGGCAGAAGATCGGGCGGCTACCAGGCAGCTGGCCTCGGCGGGTCAGCTGCTCGATGTACCCTTGTACGATCACGTGATCATTGCCGGGGATCGATTCGTGAGCTTCGCGACTGCAGGTCTGTTGTGACCGGAACCAAGACTCCCGTAGCCGGGAGCCTGCCCGAGCTCGCTCCTGAGCTGCGGGCGGTGCTCGAGCGCCACGCCGACCGGCTCGACCTCGAGCTGGTGGATCGGGCGCTCCGCTTCAGCGCATCCGCCCACCGCGGCCAGAAGCGGATGTCGGGCGAGGACTTCGTCTCCCACACCATCGCGGTCGCGCTCATCCTGGCCGAGCAGCTCTTGGACAGCACGACCATCGTGGCTGCGCTGCTCCACGATGTCGTGGAAGATTCGGACGTGCGGACCGAAGACATTGCCCGGGAATTCGGTCCCGAGGTGGCCGGCATCGTCGACGGCCTCACCAAGATCTCCAGCCTGACCTTCCACTCCTCGGCCGAGGAGCAGGTTGAGAACTACCGGAAGCTGCTCCTCTCCATCGCCAAGGACGCGCGGGTCATCATCATCAAGCTGGGCGACCGGCTGCACAACATGCGAACGCTCGAGCATCTCCCGCCCGAGCGGCGAACCCGGATCGCGTTGGAAACCCGAGAGATCTACGCGCCCCTGGCGCACCGCTTCGGCATGGCCGGGATCAAGGCCGAGCTGGAAGACTTGGCCTTCAAGTTCCTGGAGTCCGAGGAGTACAAGGATCTGGCCACCCAGGTGGCGGCCAAGCGCGCCGCCCGGGAGCAGACCATCCTCAAGCTCAAGATCCCGCTCGACTACGAACTAAAGGAAGAGGGGATCGACTGGTTCGAGGTCACCGGTCGGCCCAAGCATCTCTGGTCCATCTACCAGAAGATGAAGAAGCGGGGGAAGGCGTTCGATGAGATCTACGATCTCATGGCGGTGCGAGTCATCGTCCGCTCAGTGCCCGACTGTTATCACGTGCTGGGCATCATCCACCACAACTGGACGCCCATCCAGGAGCGGATCAAGGACTACATCGCGAGCCCGAAGTCGAATGCGTACCAGTCGCTCCATACCACCATCTTCGGCCCGGGCGGGCAACTCTTCGAGGTGCAGATCCGAACCCAGGATATGCACCGCACTGCCGAATACGGTATCGCCGCGCACTGGCTCTACAAGCGGGATGGCAGCCCCGACGAGCTGGACCAGCACCTCGGCTGGTTCCGCCAGCTCCTTGAGCTGCAGCAGGACACCCACAGCCCCGAGGAGTTCCTCGAGTTCCTCAAGATCGACCTCTATCAGGACGAGATCTTCATCTTCACGCCGCAGGGCGACGTGAAGCGGCTGCCCAAGGGATCCACCGCCATCGACTTCGCGTTCCACGTGCACACCGAGGTCGGGCTCAAGTGTCAGGGCGCCAAGATCAACGGGCGGATCGCGCCGCTGCACCGGGAGCTCAAGAGCGGCGACACGGTCGAGATCCTCACCAGTTCGTCGGCCAAGCCCAGCCGCGATTGGCTGAGCCACGTTCGCACGGCGCGTGCGCGGCACAAGATCAAGCAGTGGGTGAACCACGAGGAAGAAACGGTCAGCCGGAGCCTGGGTAAGGACATCCTCGCCCGCGAGGTCCGCCGCCGTCGGCTGGAGGCCCCCGACGACAATCGGCTCGCCAAGGCGGCTGATACTCTCTCGTTGGCTGATGGCGAAGGACTGGAAATCGCGATCGGCAGGGGTGACGTCCCCATCGGCCAGGTCATGCGAGCACTGTATCCCGATCTCCCGACCGATGAGCTCCAGGAGCCCAAGCCTACCGTCTTCGGCCGGGTCATCGACCGGATCCGTCTTGGCCGCGGTATCAAGATCCAGGGGGTGGACGGTCTGATGGTGCGCTATGCCCAGTGCTGCCAGCCGGTCCCCGGCGACTCGGTGGTGGGCTACGTAACGCAAGGGCGGGGAATCTCGATCCACCGATCGGACTGCCCCAACCTGCTCACCCTATCGGCCGACGAGCGCAGGGTCGACATCGACTGGCAGGAGACCCAGGGTGAAGCGTTTGCGGTCCGTCTGGTGGTGTCGGGCGAGGATCGCCGCGGGCTGTACGCGGATATCATGGAAGCGATCAGCCAGACCGGGACCAACATCCGCGGCGCCGATCTCCATACTAAGGATGGCTCCGTCTTCGGCACCATCTTCGTCGAGGTGGATAATTTGCCCCACCTCGGCAAGGTCATGAAGGCCGTGCGCAAGGTCAAAGGCGTGACCGAGATCGAGCGTCGCGAGGCGCCCCCGAGCTAACGGACCAGAATGCCAATCCGGTGATGCCGGTCACATCAACACGGCGCGCGTTATCACCATCTTCCGCAGCATTCTGGGATCCCGCCACCGAGCACCCGCCGCCCTCCCGCGAGGAAACACCTCTATGCCATCGATTCTCGATACCCTGAGTTCCCATCTCGACGAACGCGTACTGACTCAATTGACCTCCCGGCTGGGAGCAGACCAAGGCGACACGAGCAAGGCCATCGCCGCCGCCGTACCGCTCCTGCTCGGTGCCCTCGCCCACAACGCGAGCCAGGGCGACGGGGCAGAACAGCTGCACCAGGCCCTAGTGCGCGATCACGATGGCAGCGTCCTCGATCAGCCCGCCGCCGTGACCGATGGCGCCGGTCTTCGCGACGGTAATGCGATTCTCGGCCATATTCTGGGTGACCGCCGGGAGGTGGCGGAACAGGGAATCTCACGCGCGTCCGGTCTCGATCTCTCGAAGGTGGGCCCCCTGCTGGCCATGTTGGCACCTCTGGTCATGGGCGCGCTGGGGCGGACCCGGGCGCAGCAGGGCCTCGACCCTAACGGTCTGAGCCGGGTGCTCGGCCACGAAAGCGAGGAGCTGGGAACCACGGCGCCGGGGCTGCTCGGGGCCGTGGGCCGGCTGCTCGACCGCAACAAGGACGGTTCGGCTCTCGATGATGTGAGCGGCCTGCTCGGCGGGTTGTTCGGCCGACGCTGACCGCTGTAGAAACTTCTCTCCCTAGCCGGAGCAAACTATGCCGGATCCCAAGACACCCAAAGCCGACTTCTCAGATGTAGAAAGCGGCAGCTCCTCGACCGCCGCACCCGCGGGTGGACAGAGCCACACGGTGGTGAAGGGCGACAGCCTCTCCAAGATCGCCAAGCAGTACTACGGGGATGCCCAGCAGTGGCGGAAGATCTACGAAGCCAATAAGGACCAGATCAAGAACCCCGATCTCATTTACCCCGGCCAGACTTTCCGAATTCCCTGAGCCGATCCGAGGAGGCCATCGCATGCACTCGCACGGACGCAGATTCTTCACTTTCGCGCTCGGTCTGGCCGCAATCACCCTGGCGGGCTGTAAGAAACAGGCTTCCACTCCGCAGACTGAGACCGGTGCGGCAGCCCCCGCCGCTGCGGAATTCAGCGTGAGTGGGGTGGAAGTCGGGAAACAACTTGGTGCGGACAAGCGGATCACCAACCCAACCACGACCTTCGGACTCAAAGACACGATCTACGTATCGGTCGCCACCGAAGGCGCCGCGCCCAGCAAGACCATCAGCGCCAAGTGGAGCTTCCAGGATGGCCAGGTGATCAAGGAGGCGACTGAGACCGTCGCCCCGACTGGACCCGCGGCGACGGAGTTTCACCTCGCCAAGGCCACCGGGTGGCCGATCGGGAAGTACAAGGTGGAGATCAGCGTGGACGGCAGCCCAGTCGGAAGTAAGGAGTTCGAAGTCAAGAAGTGATCCGGTAAGCGTTCGTGCCCAATTACTGGATCCTGAAGACCGACGCCGACGTCTATCCCTTCGAGCAGCTCGAGCGGGAGCGGAACGCCGTTTGGGACGGGGTCAGCAATGCGGTCGCCCTGAAGCACATCCGCAGCATGGCCCCAGGTGATCCGGTGCTCATCTATCACTCCGGCCAGGGCAAAGAGCTGGTCGGCCTTGCTGGGGTCACCAGCGCTCCCTATCAGGACCCGAAGCAGAACGATCCCAAGCTCGTGGTCGTTGACATCGAGGTCGGTCGACGGTTGCCCAAGACGGTCTCCCTCGCTGCCATCAAAGCCGACCCCTTCTTTGCGGACCTGGGACTGGTACGGATGTCACGCCTGTCGGTGAGTCCGGTGCCAGAACCGCAGTGGAAGAAGCTGCTCGCCATGGCAGACCTCGGCTAAGGACAGGCGCTCCCCGAAGAAACCCCGGCAGTATATATTTCCCCGATGAGCAGCCCCCGCTTCGAGGTCGTCGCCCCGTTCGAGCCCGCCGGCGACCAGCCCAAGGCCATCCGCGAGCTGACTGAGGGACTCCTCCGGGGTGACAAGTACCAGACCCTCCTGGGCGTCACTGGTTCCGGCAAGACGATGACGCTGGCTCATACCATCGCGAATTACGGCAAGCCCACCCTGGTCCTGTCCCACAACAAGACGCTGGCGGCGCAGCTGTATGGTGAGCTCCGCCAGTTCCTGCCTCGCAATGCGGTCGAGTACTTCGTTTCCTACTACGACTACTACCAGCCCGAGGCCTACGTCCCCGCCACCGACGTGTACATCGAGAAGGACGCGTCGATTAATCAGGACCTCGAGAGCCTTCGGCTCAGGGCCACGTCCAGCTTGATGGAGCGGGAAGATGTGGTCATCGTGGCCACCGTGAGCGCCATCTACGGCCTCGGCGATCCGGCCGAGTATCGGAAGCTCATGGTGACCGTCCGTCGGGGAGAACAGCGGGGAAGGGACTCGATTCTTTCGGAGCTGGTGCGGATCCAGTATGGCCGGAACGATGTCTCCTTCGAGCAGGGCACGTTCCGGGTCCGGGGCGACTCGATCGAGGTCTTCCCCGCGTATGCCGAGCAGGCCATCCGGATCGAGCTCTGGGGCGACGAGGTCGAACGGATCAGCAAGATCAACCCGCTGACGGGTGAGACCATTGCCCAGCTCGATCAGTGCGCCATTTACCCCGCCAAGCACTTCGTCACCCAGCGCCCCACCGTCGAACGGGCGGTCAAAGTCATCCGGGAGGAGCTCACCGTCCGACTCGCGGAGCTGAAGGGAGCAGGCAAGCTGTTGGAAGCTCAGCGGCTGGAGTCGCGCACCAACTTCGACGTCGAAATGTTGCTGGAAGTAGGTACCTGCGCCGGGATCGAGAACTACTCGCGGCACTTGACTGGCCGCAGGGAGGGAGAGCGGCCGGCCTGTTTGATCGACTACTTCCCGCCCGATTTCCTTGTTGTGGTGGACGAGTCGCACGCGAGCCTGCCGCAGATCGGCGGCATGTTCAATGGCGATCGGGCCCGCAAGCTCACTCTGGTGGAATACGGCTTCCGCCTGCCGTCGGCGCTGGACAATCGGCCCCTCCAGTTCGACGAATTCATGGGACTGGTGTCCCAGATGATCAACCTCTCGGCCACGCCAGGCGACCTCGAGCTGCGGCTCTCTCAGGGCACGGTGGTCGAGCAGATCATCCGGCCCACGGGGCTGGTCGATCCCGAGGTCGATGTCCGTCCGGTCCGCGGGCAAGTGGACGATCTGCTCTCCGAGATCCGGAAGCGCGAGGTGCTGGGCGAGCGCGTGCTGGTCACCACGCTGACCAAGCGGATGTCGGAGGATCTCACCGATTACCTCCAGCAGGCCGGGGTCCGGGTTCGATACCTCCACTCGGACATCGACGCGATCGAGCGGATGGAAATTCTCCGCGGGCTTCGCCTGGGTGACTTCGATGTGCTGGTCGGCATCAATCTGTTGCGGGAAGGACTCGACCTGCCGGAGGTCTCGCTGGTGGCCATTCTCGATGCCGACCAGGAGGGGTTCCTGCGCTCCGATCGGTCGCTGGTGCAGACCATCGGCCGTGCGGCCCGGCACCTCAACGGCCGGGCGGTTCTCTATGCCGACCGGATCACCGGCTCGATGCAGCGGGCACTGGACGAGATGGACCGCCGTCGAGCCATTCAACGGGCGTACAACTTGACCCACGGCATCACCCCGGTATCGATCGTGAAGTCCATGGAGCAGGTCCGGCTCTCTACGCACGTTGCCGACGCCAGGACCGAGCGGCCCGAGCCACGCCCCGCCCTGCATGAGCGTATCGATCTCCATGATCCGGCCAAGCGCGCGGCGGCGATCGCCACGCTCGAACGGCAGATGCGTGAAGCCGCCGCCAATCTCGAGTTCGAGCTCGCCGCCATGCTGCGGGACCAGCTGAATGATCTCAAGGCCGCCGACGCCCCCGACGTGCGGCGCCCCACGGGCAAGATCCGTCGTCGCGCGTGACCCGCTCGCTCACGGAGGAAGAGCTCGAGGCCGAAGGCGAGGCGCTCGGCCGGCAGCTCCGGCCGGGAGAGCTGCTGACCTTCGAGGGCGATCTCGGAGCGGGGAAGACGACGTTCATCAAGGCGGTAGCCCGTGGACTGGGCGTAATCGGCCCTGCCACCAGCCCTACTTATGCCTTGGTCCACCGTTATCAGGGAGCCCGGGGCCCGATCTTTCACCTTGATTGCTTTCGACTGCGTTCTCCCGACGAGGCTGCAGATCTCGACTGGGAGGGACTGGTCGCGGAGGGCGACGCAATTCTGATCGAGTGGCCGGAGCGGGCCGGGGCCTGGCTTCCGTCGCCCAGCCGGCGCTTCCGGCTCTCGCACCTGTCCGATCCGGCGCGCCGCACTTTGGAGTCGCTCTGATGTGGCTGGCGCTGGATACGGCCACCGACCGTGCCTCGGTGGCGCTCGGCGTTGCCGGTGCGGTGCCGATGGAAGAGAACATCAGCGGCGCCCGGCGCCATGCCGCCTCCCTGCTCCCGGCGCTGCAGGGCCTGCTTCGGCTGGCGGGTGCGTCGCTCGACGACCTCGAAGGCATCGCGCTGAGCGACGGTCCTGGGAGCTTTACCGGTCTCCGGGTCGGGGCGTCGGTCGCGAAGGCGCTGGTGCATGCGCGGGGGGTCCCGCTGTGGACTGCGCCGTCGCTCATGGTGCGAGCCGCCGGTGTGGCGCGGGGCGACGGACTGGTGCTCTCGGTCGCCAATGCACTGCGCGGAGAAGTGTACGCCGCGGCGTATCGATTTTTCCCTGAGCGGGTCGAGACCATGCTGGCGCCGTCGGTGCTTCGGCCGGCCGACCTCGTCGCCAGCGGCCTCGAGCCGGCCCTGGTCGTGGGCGAGGCCCCCGCCGAGATTCTGGCAGCACTCGAGAGTTGGATTGGCCAGCCGGTCATCGGACCACCAGAGGGGTCTCCCCGAGCCGCACGCCTCCTGGACCTGATTGGGCGTACTGGTGGTGCGAGCCCGGTCGAGGCGGCTCGTCATTGGGAGCCGGTGTACGGCCGTCCGGCAGAAGCACAGGTGCGTTGGGAGATGGCCCATGGACGCCCCCTACCGGATTCGGTCGGCAGTTCTCGCTGACGCGGCACCGCTCGTATCCATCGAGCGCCGCTGCTTCAGCGATCCGTGGAGCGAGAGCAGTTTTCGGGAAGCGTTGGAATCGCCCTGGACGTTCGGCCTGGTCGCTCACAACACCCGCGGCCTTGCGGGCTATCTCATCGGGCGTGAAGTCGCTGGCACGGGCGAGATCCTGAACCTCGCGGTCTCACCTGACTTTCGCCGGCGCGGCGTGGCGCGGGCGCTTCTTCGGGCCGGGCTCGCCACGTTCCGGAACCGACGGGTCGACGAGGTGTATCTTGAGGTCCGTGAATCGAACCGCTCGGCCCAGGCGCTCTACCTGAGCTCGGGCTTTCGCCCGGTGGGGCAGCGAGCGGCGTATTATCGAAATCCCAAGGAAGACGCCCTGGTGCTCTGGCTGGCGCTCGAGCAACCTGCGTGAAATTGGAACCCTCGCCGGAAAATTTGGTTGAAGCCGGAGTTCCGCAGCCTATATTAACCGCGAGTCACTTGTGTGGGACGCACGTCGAACCCTGGAGGTGCATGTGAGTCGGAGTATGAACAAGGCCATTTTGGTCGGGAATCTCGGGGCCGATCCGGAAGTGCGTAGCACCACGAACGGATCCCGGGTCGCCACGCTCTCGATCGCCACGAGCCGCCAGTGGAAGAACCAGGCCGGCGAGAAGCAGGAGAAGACCGAGTGGCATCGGGTGGTATTCTGGAACACCAAATTCTCCAATCTTGCCGACATCGCCGAGCGCTACTGTAAGAAGGGAGACAAGGTGTACGTCGAGGGGAGCATCGAGTATCGCTCGTGGCAGGATCGCGAGGGGCAGACCCGCTACACGACCGAGATCAACGGCCGGGAGCTCATCCTCCTTTCCGGCAAGGGCGGAGATGGCGCGGAAGCCTTCTCGGCTCCCAGCAAGGTCGCGGCGGGTGCAGCCGGAGCCAAAGGCAAGGAAGGCTTCGACGACTTCCCTGAGGCGCTCGACGCCGAGGACGACGACCTGCCTTTTTGAGGGAAGCAGGGAAGCGGGGAAGCAGAGACAGCCTGCCTCCCCGCCTCCCCGCCGGGAGATGCCAGTCCTCCCGCCGATCGCCAGACCTCCAGGCCGTGGGATTGGCTCTCTTCGAAAAGGCGCAACTCACGCTGTTTATATAAGTTACGCCTCGCAATTCAAGTGTGCTAAAGGTGGCGTTGATTTTGCGACTCCCCAGGGCGATACCTCGCGTTCGGCCGTGTCCCCGATACCACACAGCGACGCCGCTGGGAGATCCCGATGCCGTGTAAGTTTTCCTGCACCCTGGGTTGGTTAGCCGCTCTGACCGTTGCCGCGCCTGCAACCGCGGCACTGGCTCAGGAGCCGCTCCCCCAGACCCATACCGTGCGCAAAGGCGACACGCTCTGGGATCTCGCCCAGCACTATCTCAGGGATCCATTCCTCTGGCCCGGCATCTTCCGTCAGAACACCGATGTCGTGGAAGACCCACACTGGATTTACCCGGGCGAGGTGCTTCGCATTGCTCCGGTCGACAACGTGGCTGCGGTCCCCACCATGGACACGCCGGTCCCTGCGTCAACCACCGATAGTTCTGCCGGTCGAGATTCCACCCTCGCGGCCCCCGATTCGAGTGAAGCTTTGGCCCGTGGGCCGCAACAGCCGTCCCTGGCCGAGGAACCGGAGGAGCAGCAGCCGCTGTTCAGCGCCCAGCGGCCGCGCAGCGTCGCCGACATCTTCAAGGCCTACACCGACCAACCGTATCGCCCGCTCCGGCGCAGCGAGTTCTATTCGTCGGGCTTCCTCACCGAGAATCAGCACCTGCCGTACGGACGTGTGCTCGGGCCGGTCACACCGCAGCAGATCAAAGCGGAAAGCAACCGGGCCAACGCGCTTCCCTTTACTACCATCGCCATCGAAGCGCCGAAGGGTGCCACCTACGAGATCGGAGACAGCCTCCTCATCCTCCAGGTCGGCCGCGAGATCGAGCCCTACGGTGACGTAGTCTCCCCAACTGGGCTGGCGCGGGTCATCGAGACGGTGGACGAGCATTATCTCGCCAACATCGTCGCGACCTATGGACCGGTCCGGAACGGGCAGCGGGTGCTGCCGGTCGAGAGCTTCACCGCCGGCGCTGGCCGGCGCGCCGTGCCGGTATCCGATGGAGTTCGCGGCTCGCTGATCGGCGGCATGGGGCGCCAGGAGCTGAAGGAGCCCCAGATGATCGTCTTCATCAACAAGGGCCGGGAAGACGGCGTCGCCCCCGGAGACCTCTTCGAGGTGCGCCGGCGGCCAAAGCGTCTGCCGGACGGCACAATCCGCGTGAACGAGCTCATGGCCACTCTCCAGATCGTCCACGTGCGAGACCGGACAGCCACGGGCCTGGTCCTCAACGTGGTCTCACCGGACATCCCGGCGGGTACCGATGTTCTTCAGGTGGCAAAGCTGCCGTCGTAAGAGGCGGGGAAGCGGGGAAGGACGTCAAGGACCAACGAGCTTACCTGAGTAAGCACAGGGCCGAAACCTGACAGGGTTCCGGCCCTGTGACCTTCCCCCCGCGCATCCCTGCTTCCCCGCGTCCCCCGCCTTCACGGTTCCCTCCTCCTCACCCGCTTCTATATTGCGGGGCGTTCCGAGATGGTGGTTTCGAGTCAAACCATGGCGAGAGAGGTTCAATGCTGGCAGGTATAGCATGAGCGGCAAGGTCCTGGTGACTGGCGGTGCTGGGTTTATCGGCTCTCACATCGCCGAGGCGTATCTCCGCGACGGCTGGGAGGTCGTGGTCCTGGACGACCTCTCCCGCGGCCATGAGGCGAACATCCCCAACGGAGCGCGCCTGGTGCGCTCGGATATCCGGTCACCGGAGGCCAGACGAACGCTGGCCACCGGCAAGTTCGACGTGCTGAACCATCATGCCGCGCAGATCGACGTGCGGGTCTCGGTGGACCGGCCCGCTTTCGACAGCGACATCAACGTGGGAGGCTTCGTCAACCTGCTGGAGGGAGCGGGGGAGGGTGGGGTCAAGCGAGTGGTCTTCGCCAGCAGCGGCGGCGTGGTCTACGGCGATCCTGAGGTCATTCCCACCCCCGAGACGGCGCCCAAGGCTCCGATCTCACCATATGGAGTCAGCAAGCTGGCCGGCGAGTATTACCTCCGCGCCCTGGGGGCCCTGCGGGGCTTCCAGGGTATCGCGATGCGCTACGCCAATGTGTTCGGGCCACGCCAGGATCCCAAGTCCGAGGCGGGCGTGGTGTCGATCTTCGTCTCGCGGCTCCTCGCGGGCCAGCCCCTCGTGGTATTCGGCGATGGGCAGCAGACCCGTGACTATGTCTTCGTCAAGGACGTGGCCCGGGCCAACGTCCTCGCCAGCAAGCTGCGCGCCCCCAGCGGGGACATCGACGCGCCTGCTTTCAATATCGCCACCTCGATCCAGCGCAGCGTGCTCGAGCTGGCGGCTTCGGTGGGCGAGGTCATGCGGCAGAAACCGACGATCGAGTTCGCCGCTCCGCGGGCAGGCGAGCTCCTCCGCAGCGCGCTCGACGTGAGCAAGGCCAAGACGATCCTAGGATGGACTCCGCAGCACGTTTTCGAGGACGGGTTGCGTGAGCTGGTGGACTGGTTCAAAAAGGAGGCGAGGTGATCCAGCAAACCGGCGGTGCAACTCCGCAGTCCTCGCTCGAGCTGGTGCTCTCCGCGAGCCCCGAGACCAAGGTCGTCCTGCTCATCCTCACGATTTTCTCCCTGGTATCGTGGTTCATCATCATCCTGAAGTGGTGGCAGTTCAGAAAGCTCAATCGCCAGGCCGACCGCTTCTTCAAGGAGATGGAGCGCACTACCCGGCTCCAGGATGCGTACAAGGCGGTCATGAAGCTGCCGCCCTCGCCGTACAACCGGCTCTTCCGGGAGGCGATCACATTCTATTCCGAGCTCCGTCCCGGGGCACTGCGGGAGGATCGCGGTGCGGATCGCAGCTCCCTCACCATGACCCAGCTCGAGGCCTTGAAGATGGTGCTCGGCAAGGAGGTCGCCGCGGAGCGGGACCTGCTGGGGCATTACATTCCCTGGCTCGCGACCATTGGCTCCGTGGGCCCGCTGCTTGGTCTTACCGGCACCGTCTTCGGAATCATGAGCGCCTTTATCGGCATCGCCTCAAAGGGATCAGGCAATCTCTCCGCCGTGGCCCCAGGCGTCGCTGAGGCGCTCGTGTCGACGGCCGGCGGCCTGCTGGCCGCCATCCCCGCGGTGATCGCCTATAACCTTTACGTGAACCGGACCCGTCTCTTTGCCGGTGAGCTCGAGGGATTCGCCAACGAGCTGATCGGTACCATGGCCCGGGAAGGGCTGGTTTAAATGGCTTCGGGACTGGGTGGTGGGCTCGGTAGTCAGCGGGGTGAGCTCCCCCTGATGGCCGATGTAAACGTCACCGCGTTGGTGGACGTCATGCTGGTGATGTTGATTACCTTCATGATAACGGCACCGTTGATGCAGGGGGGCGTGGATGTCGAGCTGCCCCGCGCCGAGGCTCGCCCGCTCTCCCCGAAGGAGGGGATGGTAGTGTCGGTCAATCGAAACGGTCGAATTTTCGTCGACCAGACGCCGGTATCCTACAGCGACTTCAGAGTGACCTTCCGCTCCCTTGTGGCCACGCGTAAGCCGAGCGGGGTGTACCTCCAAGCGGACGCTCGGGTGCCCTACGGTGAGGTCGTGCGAGTCCTCGCGATCATCCGCACCGCGGGAGTGCAGAACGTGGGGCTTGTCGCCGCCGAGGAAGAATCGCCGTGAGGATCGATCAGCCCGACCAGGCGCCGGGCAGGGTCGCCGGCGTGGTCGGGACGGTTGTGGTTCACGCAGGGGCGGTCCTCTTTCTCGTGGCCGCAGTGAAGCCGACCCGGGCCTCACCGCCCTCGTACGCGGTCGAGCTGGTTGCCGCCCCGGCGCCGACAACGAAGCGACTGGCGCGTGAAGCGCTGCCGACTCCACCTCCGGAGGAGAAGCCAGCCCCTACCCCCCCGAAGCCGGCGCCGCCTCAGAAGGACAAACCAGCACCGGTGACGCCGAAACCACCGAAGCCAGCCAAGACGACCCCCGAGCCCGCACCGAAACCCCCGCCGACGGAGAGCGAGCGGGAGCCGGCTCCCAGGACCGCGGCTCCGGTGGCGCCGGTTCCGGGCGAGACCCCCAGCACCGGAACTGATGTCGCGACGATTAAGACTCCCGGGCTCGCGTTCCCCTTTCCCGAGTACCTGCGGAACATCGTGACCCAGGTGTATCAGCGCTGGGACCGGGCCGCGGCCAAGCAGAACAACTTCGCCGAGATCAGCTTTTTGATCCTGAGAGACGGATCGGTCCGTGACATCAGATTCGTCACCCGGTCCGGCAGCTTTGCGTTCGACCTCGACGCGCAAGGGGCCATCGAAGCGGCGGGCAACACCCAAGCCTTCGGCCAGCTACCTGACGGATGGGAGGCGGACGTATTGCCCGTCAGCTTCTACTTCAAGCCAACGCGATGAAACGATTCTTCTTTCTGCTGCTTCCAATGTTCGCCGCTGCCGGCACGCTTGCCGCTCAGGATACCACGCGGGTTGACCAGGGTGTGCGTGTCGGCGTGGACTACCGGCCCGGCGTCAGACCGGGTCTGCTCGTGCTTCCTGGCCCCGGTCTCGACTCGGTTCGCACCATCGTGGGGCGGGACCTCGACTACACCGATCGCTTCGAAATGGTCACCGTGGCCGATGCTTCGTCCGGCCCTGTCACGGGGCGGGGGGCTGCGGAAGGCGGGGGCGGGGTCAACTACGCCTTGTACAAGGCGCTCGGCGCCGAGTTCGCCGTGGAGCTGGCTGAGTCTCCAGGTGGCGTCACCGTTCGCTTACACGACCTGAACGCCGGACGGGTGCGGAATCAGCAAACACTGGGGATTCCTTCCAGCACTGCCCCGGACTTCCGGCTGGAGGTGCACCGGCTGTCGGACGAGATCGCGCGATGGGCCAGCGGCGTTGCCGGCGCCGCAGCGAGCCGGCTGCTGTTCGTGTCGGGGGGACGGGTGTACCGCGCCGACAGCGATGGCGAGGCGATTGGCCCGGTGTCGCCGGCCGGCCAGACGGCGCTCTCGCCGGTCTGGTCTCCGGACGGCCAACGGATCGCATACACCCAGCTGGGCGAAGGCCGCGGCGGCGTCCTGGTGCAAGCCCTTTCGAGTAGCGCCACGTTTATGGTTCCCGGCTCGCAGACCGCGCTCAACATCACACCGACGTTCGCGCCCGACGGCCGCACGCTGGCGTTCGCGCACTCGGACGAGCGGGGCACTGACATCTACACCGCGAACGTGATCGATCGGTGTTGCGCGCAACGCTTGACCGTAGGACGCTATGCCGACAACTTAAGCCCAACGTTTTCGCCAGATGGGCGGCGCATCGCGTTCATCTCCACGCGGGCCGGTCCGCCCCAGCTGTATGTGATGGCAGCGGATGGAACCGATCAGGAGCTGCTGGCGCCGTTCGATTTCGGCGCCACCGGAAGTTCCAATGCTCCCGAGTGGTCTCCCGACGGGGCCAGTGTCGTATTTCATCGCGAGGTTACCGGAAGCCCGCAGATTTTTCTGGTTGACGTAGGGGCTCGGCGGGTGCGGCAGCTCACGTCGTCCGGCAGGAACGAAGACCCGACCTGGGCGCCCGATGGCCGGCACGTCGCCTTCATCTCCGACCGGAGCGGCCGCCGCCAGATCTGGATCGTCGATGTCGAAACCGGCCGAGTCCGGCAACTGGCAACCCCAGGCGCCGCTCGGCTTCCGTCGTGGTCGCGCCGCCTCGGGCGAACCACCGTCGTTCCCAACCCATGATCCCGGAGTCATGATGCGTGCACCATCTCTGCTGATGCTCTTGGCCGCCTCCGCGTTTGCTGTCGCCTGCGGTGGAAAGGCCGCGCCGGAGACGCCCGCGCCCGAGGCGACCCCCGCCCCCGCGCCGCCGGCCCCCGCCCCGGCCGATGACAGCGCAGACCGGGATCGCCTCGAGCGAGAGCGGATCGCCAGAGAGGCCGCCGAGCGAGCTCGGGCCGTGGCCGCGGACTTGGCCGCCATGATCAACTTCGATTACGACCAGGCCGTGGTACGTCCAGCCGACCAGGCGACGCTGGACCGCAAGGCCGTCATTCTCGTGGCCAATGCCGGCGTGAAGATCAAAATCAGCGGACACGCCGACGAGCGCGGTTCCGACGAGTACAACCTCGCCCTCGGCAACCGCCGTGCGGCTGCCGCCAAGCGCTACCTCGAAGGCAAGGGCGTCGACGGCTCCCGCATCGAAGTGGTTTCCTATGGCGAGGAGCGGCCGCTCAACCCGGGCAGCGATGAGAGTGCCTACGCCCAGAACCGCCGCGATGAGTTCGAAGTGACGGCGGGCGGCGATAACCTCAGCGCTCCCCAGTGAGACGCCCCCGCTCGGCCGCTCGGTTGAGGCTGCCTTGGCTGCGGCGCGGGGCCTGGCTCGGTGTGGGTCTCGCGCTGCTCGGCGGCTGTGTCACCAAGGGCGACATCCAGGGGGTGCAGGACGATATCGCCTTGTTCAAGGCGGAAGCCGCTCGGCGTGATTCCGCCCGGGCGGCCCAGCTGGCCGAGCTGATCCAGGTGCAGCAACGAATCATGGATTCGCTTTCGTCCAGCCGGAAAGCGGTGGCCCAGCTCCGAGGCGACCTCCAGAGCGATCTCTACAACATCCAGCAACAGCTGGTGCAGCTGCAGGAGCTGACCGGCCAGAGTCAGCAGCGGCTCAGCGAGCTACGCACCCAGCTCGAGGCCCGAGGCGAGCAGATCGCCTCCACCGCGGCGGATACCGGGCGGGCTCCCACGCCCGCGGCGGCGTCAGCCGATCAGATGTACGAGGCATCGCTGGCGCAGCTTCGGCGGGGGAGCACGGCCACCGCCCGCTCCGGTCTGCGGGAGATGCTCAAGGCGTATCCCACCAGTGACCGCGCCGGTGATGCGCTCTACTTCATCGGACAGAGCTACGCCGCCGAGAACACCGATTCCGCCATCGCCTACTACAACCAGGTGGTGCAGAAGTATCCCACCTCTTCTCGTGCCGGATCGGCGTTGTACAATCTGGGTCTTCTAGCCGAACGCCGGAAGGAAACCAAGAAGGCCCGGGAAGCGTACCAGCGCGTGGTCCAGAAATATCCCCAGTCCGATGAAGCGGCCCTGGCCCGTGACCGACTGAAGGCGCTCGGGCGGTAAGCCCGGGCGTCTCGCTTCATGACCGGTACTCCTGAGGAAATGCCGTTCCTCGATCATCTCGAGGAATTGCGGTCCCGCATTCTCCGGTCGCTCGCCGCGGTAGTTGTGGGCTGTGTTCTCGGCCTGTGGCTGGTCCAGCGCTTCCAACTTCTCACCCTCCTCAAAGCACCGATCGCGCCGTACCTCACCGGTGGCAAGCTGGTGGTCACCAGCCCCACCGAGCCGGTGATGATCGTGTTCAAGCTGGGCCTGCTCGCTGGCCTGGTGTTGGCCTCCCCGGTCATCCTCTGGCAAACCTGGGCTTTCCTGGCTCCGGCGCTCTACGCCCGAGAAAAGCGGGCGCTGATTCCTTCTTTGTTCGTCGGCTTAGTCCTGTTCCTCACCGGCATGGTGCTCGCGTACCTCTTCGTGGTACCCCAGGCACTGCGGGTGCTGTTCAGCTTTCAGAGCGAGGCCATCGCGCCGTTCATCACCTACGACGCCTACTTCGGCTTCGTGCTTCAGGTCACCCTCGCCTTGGGGATCTCCTTCGAGCTGCCGCTGGTCATCATCATCCTGTCGTGGCTCGGCGTGGTGGGCCCGTCCGAGCTCAACCGCTTTCGTCGCTTCGCCATCGTGCTCGCGTGCATTGCGGGCGCCGTGCTGTCGCCCGGGGCGGACGTGCTCTCGATGATCATGATGACCTTGCCGCTGATCCTGTTGTATGAGGTGGGATTCGCCGGGTCGGTGCTGGTGCACCGGCGACGCCGCCGGGCCGCGAGCCGTTCGGCGGCCGGCACGGTGGTGGGAGTGCTCTTGCTCCTCTGTCTCGCGGGCAGCCAGGTGGAAGCCCAGGTCCCTTCACAGCAGCGGAGGCCGCCCCGGACGCGCGCCGATTCCCTCCGGGACTCGACCAGGCTGGCGCGCGATTCCCTTCAGGGGAGGGCCGGCCAGTCGCTCGATACCGCCACCGCCCGCCGTATGGGGCTTCCGACGGCTCCGTCGCGAAGCTTCGCCCCCCCCGACTCGGTCATCACCGACCTGCTGAATCGCCGGGGGTATCAGACGACCCGGTACCGGGCCGACACGGCCACGGTGTACGTGCAGGATGAACGAATTCTGCTGCAGGGACAGGCACTCACCGAGCGAAGAGGCTCGATGCTGGAGGCGGGGTCGATCACCTACCGCCGCTCGAGCTGCCTCCTGGACGCGTCGCGGGAGCCCAAGCTGTTCGACCGCGGGCAGGTGATGATCGGGCAGGGCATCCGCTACGACACGTGTGTCCGCCGCGGTGTCATCACCGACGCGCTGACCAACTTTACCGAAGGATCTACCGTCTGGTTTCTCCGGGGGAACGTCTCGCAGGACTCGAGCTCGAGCCGCATCTACGCGGCGAAGAGCGAGATCACCAGCTGTGATCTCCCGCTCCCCCACTATCACTTTTCCGGGCGTCAGGTGAAATGGGTCTCCCGTAACGTACTGGTCGCCCGGCCAGTGGTGCTGTACGTCCGGGATGTTCCCATACTCTGGCTGCCGTTCATCTTCCAGGATATGCGACCGGGGAGGCACTCCGGCATTCTCATTCCGCAGTTCGGCTTCAACGACCTGGTTCGTCCCAATCGCTCCTACAACCGGCAGATCAGCAACATCGGCTACTACTGGGCGCCCAACGATTACGTGGATTTCACCGGGCGGCTGGACTGGTACTCGAATCGCTACGTTCAATACGGCGTCGGGGGGCAGTATCGCTGGATCAATCGGTTTATCGACGGCTCCGTTGCGTACAGCCAGCAGCACCAGACCGGAGGCTCATCCTCCACGTCGATCCGTTGGGATCACCGGCAGACCTTCGATCTCTCGACCAGCCTCAATCTCGATCTCAACTACGCCAGCAATACCGCCCTCATCCGGCGGAACGCGATCGACCCGTTGTTGAATACCCAGCAGATCACCAGCTCGGTAAACTTTTCGAAGCGCTACGATTGGGGCACGGTGACGCTCGGAGGGAACCGGAGACAGAGCCTTTCGGACGGAAGCGTCCAGCAGCTGCTTCCGGCGCTCACGATCTCGCCGGCGTCGGTTGACCTGGGCTCCAACATCACCTGGTCACCGGGGCTGAGCCTCACCAACAACACCAGCACCAAGACCCCGCTGCCGTCCCTGGTGCAGGTGCTGCCGGGGGGACTGGTGGACACCATCGCCCAGACCGGCAGCAATCGGGTGACCGCCTTCAACTGGCAGAACGCCTTTCGGGTCAACGATGAGCGGAGCACCGGACGGGACTCGGTGCAGTTCAGGGTGGACGATCCCAGCACCCCTGACCCCAATGACTCCCTGCTCGTGAATCGGATCTTCACCGGCGACTTCTCC
>JBBQXQ010000059.1:0-18853 GCA_038209515.1 Gemmatimonadales bacterium | reverse complement strand
GCTGCGAGCAGCTCCCAGGGTCCCATGCGTCGGGCGAGCCGCTCGATTGTAGGCCCGACCCGGCCGTAGAGCTTTCCCTCCCGGAAGCGAGGGCCGCGCAGCCGGCCGAGGGTATACCAGGCCGAGTCGCCGATGAGGCTGCCGGCCGCCCCCGCCGCAACTGCGAGCGGAAAGGCGAAGATGCCGAGGTGGGCGACGACGCCCGCAAGTATGAGCGTGAAATCGCCCTCGAGGCCCGAGCCGAAAAGGACGGCGACGAGCCCATGACGGATCAATAGCTGCTGAAGATGGTCGTGCATCAGCTAGCCCCAAGGTGCGTTCTCGCCGCGGCAAGGGCCTCATCGATGTCTCCACACAGGGCCTCGCTACCGATCTCGTCGAGCAGGTCTGACCGGCCGAGCGCGACGAGCGGTTGGGAGCGCACCTCGGATAGCAGCACCATGGTGCGGTCCTTCCGGGTACGCCGGATGAGATCACGGAGAGCGTGGATGGCTGCGGGACCGACCAGCAGCCGTCCTTCGGCCAGCGAGACCGAGGGCAGTGAAAGCGAGGGGAAGCCCACCCGAATCTCGCCGAACCGGCTCCCGATGGTCTCCACCGGGAGATGCAACAGGTAAGCGGCGACGGTGGTCAGGATCAGGGCGACGAAAGGCGCCGGTACCTTGTGACTGAATCTGGGCCAGAGCATCAGAATCAGAAGCGTGGCGACCGACAGCGCAACAGCATACTGATTGATCGTCCTGATGTTGGCCGCGTAGAGGCTCAGCCGCTCAACGAAGTCCGGGGGCGCGCTGGCGAGCCGCAGTCCCAGCACATCGCGGAGCTGCTGCACGACGAGAATCGCGGCGATACCCGAGGTGAACCCGGTGACGACCGGATAGGGTATGAACTTGATAGCGGCACCCAGCCGGGCGAGGCCGAATCCGATCAGCAGCAGGCCGGCCATGATCGTCGCGACCGTCAGACCATCCACGCCGTACTTCTGCACGATCCCGTAGACGATCACCACGAAAGCCCCGGTAGGCCCGCCGATCTGCACTCGCGATCCGCCCAGTGCCGAGATGATGAACCCGGCGATCACGGCCGTATAGAGCCCGCGGTCGGGCGTGACGCCGCTGGCGATGGCGAAGGCGATCGCAAGGGGGAGCGCCACCACACCGACGATCAGTCCGGCGGTGAGGTCCGCCACAAGCTGGTCGCGCGAGTAGGTCTTGAGGGTGGTGAACAGCTCCGGTACGAGCACCGGTCTCCGCTGGCTATGGGCTGTGGGCTACTTGGCTGGTGAACAGAATAATCTGGTTGGTCACCCACGGCCCGTCCTGGCGGACGGGCCTCTCATGATTCCATGGCAAATGATAACGCCCCGCATGGGACAGAGTGGCCCGTTAGCAGCCTAGTTCGCAGGACATTTTGTCCCCGGACCGATGCCAGAACGTGGCATAGCCACCTCGCGGACTGGCCACGTTCTTGCCTTTGGCAACCCCAGATCCTTGGGAGTTTCCTTATATGCGCGTGGCACTCGTTACCGAGTTCTACTATCCGCACCTCGGGGGCGTGACCGAGCACGTGCATAACCTCGCCCGCACCCTCATTCAATCCGGACACCACGCGATCGTCATCACCTCCCACATGGCCGAAGCTTCCCGCGACCCCTCCTACGTTTATCGGATCGGGACCAGCCGGGTCATCTATAGCTACGGCTCCTTTGCCCGCGTGACCACCGGACATGGCTTGCGCCGCCGGATACGCAACATCCTCAGACGAGAGCAAATCGATCTGGTTCACGTCCACGGCGGCCTCAACCCCGTGCTGGGCCTGGTTGCGCCGGACGCCGCCGGCGATCTCGACATTCCGGTGGTGGCCACGTTCCACTCCTGGTTTCACCGGTCCGCCCTGTGCCGGATTTTCCGGCGGCCGCTCCAGAAACGGCTGGACCGCCATGCCGCTGTCATCGCGGTGAGCCAGCCCGTCGTCGAGGCGCACGCCCGCTACTTCGAGGCCGACTGGAGGATCATCCCGAATGGGGTTGATACGTCCTTCTTTCGACCGGACGACTCGGACCGCCCCACCAGCCGCGACACCGAACCCGAGCTCCTGTTTCTCGGCCGGCTGGATCCTCGGAATGGCCTCGACACCGTGCTCTCGGCAATGCCGGCGGTTCTCGAGCAATTTCCTGGGGGGCGACTCACCATCGCTGGGGATGGCCCGCTTCGGCGGCTGTACGAGCGGCTGGCAGCACCGGTCGGGCGACACGTCACCTTCGCCGGCAGCGTCAACGGCAACCGACCGGGATTCTACTCCCGGGCGGACCTCTACCTCTGTCCTACGACCAAGGCGTCCTTCGGCATCACCCTTCTCGAGGCGATGGCGTGCGCAACTCCGATGGTGGTCTCGGACATTATCGGGTTCCGGGAGCTGGTATCGGGAGGCGATGAGGCGGTCCTGGTCCCCAAGAACGATGCGGGCGCGTGGGCCGAGACCATCATCGCGCTCCTCCAGGACGGGCGGCGGCGCGAGCGGATGGGAGCCGCTGGTCTCACCAAGGCCGCACGTTTTTCCTGGCCCAATGTGACCCAGGAGGTCACGGCGGTGTACCGTGGGGTTCTGGGATGCTAGAGATCGCCGCCGCCGGGGCTGGCCTGCTACTCGGCGCCGGCCTCTGGGGAGCGTATGCCCCGAACAGCCCCGTGTTCGGCCCGGTCATCGGGCGGGGACCCCGCGAGCGGGTGGCTTTTCTCACGTTCGACGACGGCCCGAACCCTGGCGTGACCGACCGCATCCTGGAGATACTCTACCGGGAAGAGACACCCGCGACATTCTTCATGGTCGGCAAGCACGTGGTACAGCATCCGACCACCGCCGCCGCCGTGGCTCGAGCCGGGCAGGAGATAGGAAATCACACGTACTCGCACGTCAAGCTCCACTCCGTGGGCCCCCGCCGAGCCGCCGACGAGATCCTGCGTGCCCACCAGGCGATCACGGGAGTGACCGGACACGTTCCGCGCAGTTTCCGCGCGCCGCATGGGTATCGGGGCCCATTCGTCGCCCGCGCCATCGCACCGTACCGTTACCGGTCCTTCGGCTGGACGCTCGGCGTCTGGGACTCGGCCCGTCCCGGCGTGGAGCTGATCCGCGCCCGCGTGCGTCGGGGACTGAGGCCCGGGGCGATCGTGCTCTTGCACGATGGTGATGGATACGATCCGGCCGGGGATCGCTGGCAGACCGCCGCAGCCCTCCCAGGCATCATTAGAGATATCCGGGATGCCGGCTACCGGCTGGAGTCACTCTCGGCACTGGTGGCGGGTTGAGCCGGCGAGCATGGATCACGCTGGCCGTCGTCATCGTTGCCTGTGGATTCGCGGCTCGGTTCGGCATGACTTTTCCATGGGCCCGGACCATGGATGCCCTGAGCGATGCCGACTGGATGCTGCTGGCAGGAGCTGGCCTGGTGAATATTCTCTCGTTGATGGCCAAGGCCAGCGCGTGGCACCTCCTGCTTCGCCGCCTCACCCCCATCCGCGCCATGACGGCACAGGTGGCCACCTTGATCGGCGCCGCCGTGAACTCCATCAGCATCTCGGTCAGCGGCGAAGCGGCACGGGCGCAGGCGGCGGGATCGAGGGATGGGGTGCCGTTCGGCCTGGCCGCCGCATCGCTGGTTGCCAGCCGCGTGGTCGAAACACTCGGGCTCGTCGTGTTCCTCGCGGCGGTACTGATCGTTCTGCCCCTGTGGCCGGGCGCGCGCGCCACCGGTCTGATCCTGGTCGGTGTCGCAGTGGCGGTGACGGCCGGCTACTATCTCCTGCCCCGAAGACGCTGGCACCCCGCCCTCGTGCGCTTGGCCGCCACCGGTCCGTGGGGCCTCGCGGCGCCGGTCGCGCTGGCTACGCTCAACTGGCTCTTGCAGTGGCTCACCTATCACTGGAGCTTCGTGGCCACCGGGGCGGTGGTGACGCCTGGGGTATCCCTTGCCGCACTGGTGATGGCTAACATCGCCGGGATTCTGCGTCTCACTCCCGGGAATTTCGGCGTCCTGCAGGGCTCGCTCGTTCTCGGAATGCGCGCCTTCCAGATGCCGGCGGCCAATGCGCTGGCGGCAGGCCTGGCCCTTCAGGCGGTCCAGGTCATACCGGTGCTGGTGATCGGCATCGCCCTGGTGAGCGCCCAAGGCTTTCGCCAGCTCCTTGCGCACCGCGAGGAAACAGCGTGAGGGACACCGACGTGATGGAGCTCGAACCGGCCACGGGATCAAGCGACGATTCCACTGCATCGGGTCGCCCGTCGCTTCCGGTATTCTACGAGCCGGCCGGGACAGCCGAGTCGGACACCGAGTGGGTAGGGCAGCCCATGGGTCTGCCGCGCCGGCTGGCATTGCTCACAGCCGTGATGGCCGTGCTCCTCGTTCTCGGCGCAACCGAGATTGCTCTTTCCTGGTCGGCCCGGACCCGGCTGGAGGATTTCCGGCTCGAATCGGTAGCGCTCGCCAACACCCTCGCATCGCTGCTCCAGCGCGCCGCTCCCACCGGCAATGCCGAAAGTCTGACGCAAAGCATCGAGGGATGGGCTCGCCACCGCATTACCGAATCGCAAGCCACGGTCTACCTGGCCCGCGGCGGTGCGCTGGTTCCGATCGCGTCGAGTGGAAACGGCCCGATACGGCCGCCCGACCCTGGTGCATACACGACCTTGGCCCGGCGAAGCACCGGCGTACGTCTGCTGGCCGGCCCGGATCCGGGGTGGCAGGTCCTTGTCCCGCTGGGAGCGGCACGCTCCTACGGTGTTCTCGAGGTCAGAGTCTCCACCCGCCGACTGCAGGACTGGGCCCGGGTCGAGCGGCAGCGCGCCTACCTGCTCGCCCTGCTGTCCGCACTGCTGGTCGCGCTTGGCGTTGCGGTCCTGACTGCTCGCTGGGTCGGGCGGCCGCTGGCTGCGATCGGCAGCGCCATGGCGCGTGCGCATGGCGGCACCAAGGGCTCACCGCCGGCTCCCGAGATCGGCCCTCCCGAGTTTCGGGAATTGGCTCGACGCTACAATCGGCTGCGGGAGGCACTCACTGCGCGGGAGCAGGAGAGTGCCGCTCGCGCCATGCTGCTGTCACTCGAGGAACGGGCTCGGGGGTTCGACCGTATCGCGCTGGTGCATGAGACCGCCGCGGCATTCGCCCATGAGATAGGAACCCCGCTAAATACCCTGAGCGGGCACCTCCAGCTGCTGCGGGATGACCTGGCTGGACAACAGGACGAGGCTCCCGTTGACCGGGTTCGCCTGCTGCTCGCTCAGGTTGACCGGGTAGCGGGGATCGTTCGGGCCGCACTTCAACGGGGCACCTGGCCCCGCCCCTACGTGCAACGCATCGAGCTCGGCGAGATCGCTTCGCGCATGCTTCGATTTCTCGAGCCGTCCTTCGGAGATGCGGGTGTTAATGCCCGGCTGCTCCCCTCACCCTTGGTGTTCGCCAGCTGCGACCCGGCACTGGTCGAGCAGATTCTGCTCAACCTGCTGAAGAACGCGATCGAGGCACTGTCACCCGGGAACAGCGTGGGCGTGGTGAGCGGGCGGGAAGACGCGATGGCGTTCATCGACATCTTCGACGACGGCCCCGGTCTCGGCCCGGAAGCCGAAGCCAACCTGTTCCGCCCGTTCTCCAGCACCAAGGTCCATGGGACCGGACTCGGCTTGGCCGTCAGTCTTCAACTCGCGCGGATGCTCGGTGGCGACCTGGTGCGGGTGCCCAGCCCGCGCGGTGTCCGCTGGCGGCTCACGCTCCTGGAATCGGGGCGGATGTGACCGGCTCTAGCGGAACGGCCGAGCGGCCCGCTCGCCTCCTCCTCGTGGATGACGACGAGGCGGCCTGCCGCCTTCTCTCGGAGGTGCTCGAGCGGGAGGCCTACCGGGTCGTCTCTGCGCTCTCCGCCGACGAGGCAATCGCGAAGCTGGACCAGGAGGGCCCGTTCGATGCGGTACTCACCGACTTGCGGATGCCCCGGAAGAGCGGCCTCGATCTGCTTCGCACCGTACGTGGCCGGGACCCTGAGGCTCTGGTGCTGGTTCTCACCGCATTCGGCGATGCCGCCGCCGCGGGCGAGGCCATCCGCGCCGGCGCCTACGACTTCATCAGCAAGCCATACGATATTCAGACGCTCCGCGAGACACTGGACCGCGCACTGGGCCGGCGGCGTCTGGCCCGGCGGCGCCAGGCCGCGAGTCCTCTCGACTCGGCGGCCGAGGAGCCGGAAGGACTGGCACTAGTAGGTCACAGCCCGGCGATCATCGAGGTGATGAAGACGCTCGCCCGGGTTGCCCCCTCTCAGGCTACGGTCCTGGTGCTGGGCGAGACCGGCACCGGCAAGGAGCTCGTCGCTCGCACGATCCATCGTTGGTCAGAGCGGGCCAGCCACCGGTTCGTGGCGGTGAACTGCTCCGCGCTCGCCGAGGGCTTGCTCGAGAGCGAGCTCTTCGGCCACGTGAAGGGGGCCTACACCGGCGCGGCCAGCTCGCGACCTGGTCTTTTCCGCGAGGCGGACAAGGGTACTCTGTTCCTCGACGAGATCGGAGATATATCCCCCGGCCTGCAAGCACGGCTCCTGCGCGCACTCCAGGAGCACGAGATCGTCCCCCTCGGCGCCGAGACACCGGTCAAGGTGGATGTGCGGGTGGTCGCGGCCACACACCGGGATCTCCCGGAGCTCGTCCGGCAGGGCCGGCTTCGGGAGGACTTATACTACCGGCTCGATGTGGTGACGCTGAGCCTTCCTCCGCTCCGCGAGCGGCGTCAGGACATTCCGCTCCTCGTCGATCACTTCCTGCGTACCCTCACGTCGCGTCACGGGCGCGGCCCCGTGGCCGTCGATCCCGAAGCACTTCGCCGGCTCCTGGGTTATGACTGGCCGGGCAACATCCGGGAACTGCAGAATGTGCTCGAGCGCGCGTTGCTTCTGGCGGAGCAGGGCGTCATCGGCCCCGAGCATCTCGCCACTACCGTGCGTGCTTCCGCGGCGGCGCTGCCCGAGGTGCCCGAGGCCCCTGCCCTGCGCGGCCTCGAAGAAGTCGAGCGCGAGCACGTGATCCGGGTCCTCGCCGCGACCGGCGGAAATCGCGAGGAAAGCTCCCGAATTCTGGGCATTTCCCGGCGAACTTTGACCCGCATGATCCAGCGTTGGGGGCTGCCTCCTCGCCACGGCTGAAGGACATTCTGTCCTCGCGCGACAGAGTGGCACGCCAGAAGCTTACGTACCCCACCGACAGCCTCACTACGAGCGATTCCCAGTGATAGGCCGCTGGCATGGTGATTGCCTTTCTCCACGGCACCACATGCGACGCCCACGTCTGCGGCGCCGCGGTACCCTCGAAGGAGGAAGGTATGACCCGCAAGCTCGCGCTCGCCGCCGGCGTTCTGTTCGCCGCAGTGTCCGTCGGCACTCTCACGGCCCAGACCTCAGCCACCACGAAAACAAACGCAAGCACGATGCAGCATGCTCCTGCCGCACCCGGGCAGGATTCCACCAAGGTGCGCTCCTCGACAGGTATGAAGGCGCAGCACGCCACGTGGACCAAGGAACAGATCGAGGAGGCGCAGGAGGGTCTGGCCAAGGCCGGTTTCTACAAGGGCAAGGCCACGGGCAAGTACGACCGGTCAACTCGGAGTGCGGTCCGCGCATACCAGAAGGCCAATAAGCTTCCGGTCACCGGACACCTGAGCAATGATCTGCTGACAAGACTTCACTCGAGCTGACACACCGGCTCTTCCCACTACTGTGGGCAGCCCGGCGGCCCCGTACTGTCCACATCGCCCCTTCGAATCGGAGGGGCGCCTTCCTATCTATCGGAGGCTGGTGTGCTGCGCGCTCTGGAGCACCATGTAGGCCGGAACCCCGAGCTGTACCTGATGGGATTCAGCGTAGGGATAGCACTCGTGATCCCTCTGGCCATCGAGGTCGGCACCAATGAGCAGGAGCTCGCGATCACGGCGCTGGCAGCCTGCGTGTTTCAAGGAGTGGTGTTCTGGTTGCTGAGGCGCAGATATCGCCGGGTCCGAAGAGAGATGATCGCGGAGCTGCGCGCGATGTTGAAGGACCGGATCAACAACTATCTCACCATCGTGTTGATGTCGGTCACTCAAGACCGGGAACCGACCTCGAGCACCGATCGCGAGCTTCTGGAAGCGGCGATCGCCGCGACGGCCGCAGTCTCCCGGGTGCTCGAGGAAATGTCGATGGAATCGCTGCGGACCTGGAAGGCGCGATATCGGCTGGATGACCCGAGCATTACAGCAGCAGCATTCCCGCGAGGCCGAGCAGCAGCAGGAACCCGCATACATCGGTAAAGGTGGTCACGAAGATCGACGAGGCGACGGCGGGGTCGACTCCAAACCGCTCGAGCACAAGGGGAATGAACGCCCCCGCAAAGCCCGCCACCATCAGATTTCCTGCCATGGCGAGGAAGACCACGATGCCCAGCCGGGCGCCCTGGCCGATGAGGGTGGCCACCGTGCCGACCGTCACCCCCATCACCAGCCCGTTGATGATGCCGACCAGGATCTCCTTGCCAACCACCCGGGTGAAGACGTCTACCGGGATCAGCCCCAGGGCGAGTCGCCGGACCGTCACCGCGAGCGCCTGGGTTCCGGCATTGCCGCCCATCCCGGCAATCACCGGCATCCACACCGCCAGTGCGAGCGTGTGCTGGATCGTGTGCTGAAACATGTAGACCACGCCACCGGCAAGAAAAGCGGTGGCCAGATTGACCGAGAGCCACGGCAGTCGGCTCCGCACCGCCGACCTCCAGCCGGCTGCCAGCTCCTCGTCGGGGGAGACGCCACCGAACTTGAGCAGGTCCTCCGTCGTCTCGGCTTCCACCACATCGATGACGTCGTCGAAGGTCACCCGGCCGAGCAGCCGGCCCTCGTCGTCCACCACCGCGACGCTGGGCAGGTTATATCGCGCCATCAGACGCGCGACCTCCTCCTGGTCGAGGTCCGGGGTGACGAAGATGTCCGCTGGAGTCAGGAATGACCGGACCGGCCGTTCGGGTCGGCTGATCACCAGGTCCTTGAACGGCAGGAAGCCAACCAACCGATGGTCGCTGTCCACGACGAACACCTCGTAGAAATCCTCGACCTCCTCGGCCTGCCGGCGAATCTCCTCCCGTGCTTCCTCCGCGGTGGCCGTATCGGACACGGTCACCATGTGGGTGGTCATCCGGCCGCCCGCGGTCTCCTCATCGTACCGGAGCAGGCGATCGACCTCGGACCGGTCCTCCACTTCCGAGAGGATCTGCTCCTGCTGGTTCCGATTGAGGTCGCGGAGCATGTCGGCCGCATCGTCGTCGTCCAGCTCCTCGACGATGTCCGCCGCCTGCCCAGGATCCAGCGCAGCGAGGGTCTCTCCGGCGTGAGCCTCCTCCGACATCTCCGCCAGCGCCTGGCTGGAGAGCTCGGGCGGCAGGGCCTGCACCACCGCTACCCGCTCCTGCTCGTCGAGGGCGGAGAGCACGTCCGCCAGATCCGCCGGCTCGAAATCGTGCGCCCGGCGGATGAAGTGCGCGATATCGCCTTTGCGGACCAACTCGACCATGCGGTCGAGCAGTTTGATCATGACGCGCTGGGGCTGCAGCTTGATCATGACGCGCTGGGGCTGAGGGTAATCGCGGGTGTGGGATCGGTGCGGATCAGGAGGCGCTCGACACGGGTGGGTGACGCCTGCACGACATCGAACTCGAGGCTTCCGAGGGTAAACCGCTCGCCAGCGTTGGGAATCCGGCCCGCCAGCTCGACCAGGAGGCCGCCCACCGTCGTCGAACGGCTCGCGGGGAGGGGCACCCCAAACCGTTCCTCAATGGCTTCGAGCGACAGGTTGCCATCGGTCTCGAAGATCGTGGACGGGGCCGCGGGCGCAGGCTGGACCTCTTCGTCGTGCTCGTCGAAGATCTCTCCCACCAGCTCCTCCAACAGGTCTTCCAGCGTCGCGATGCCCAGAGTTCCTCCGAACTCGTCGAGCACGACGGCGAGATGTCGCCGCTCCCGCTGCATGTCGAGCAGCAGGTCGCCGCAGTTGCGGCTGCCCGGCGTCACCGCCACCGGGCGCACGGGTAGAGCATCGCCTGGCTCGAGCTTGAACAGGTCAAAGGCGTGGACCATGCCGACGATGTCATCCAGGGTGCCCCGGATGACCGGAATCCGGCTGTAGCCGCTGCCGGCAAAGACCAGCCGGATCTCATCCAGCGGGGCATTCTCCTCGATGGCCACGATCTCGGTGCGTGGCGTCATCACCTCGCGCACCGGCCGCGCGGTGAATGCCATGACGCCTTTCACCATCACCAGCTCGCTATCCTCCTCCAGCCCCACGGCGGCTCCCTCCCGCCAGATGGAACGCAAATCGGTGGGCCTGGTGGCTGTGCGGGCGGGCAGCAGCAACCCGAGAACCCGGGACCAGGGACGGAGGATTGGGATGACCCGGTCAGCTACGCCTTCGGCTCGCGGCTGGGTGAGCCATCGGGGAACGAGGTAGGCCGCGAACAGCACCAAGGGCACGGCCAGAAGCGCCACAGCCACCACGAAGCGGGGTGCGCTGGCGCCGGCCAGAAGGCCGGGCACGGCGGCACCCAGGAGCAAGACGCCGAGTGATGTCGTGGCCGACGCGGCGGTGAGATAGCTGTCGATCTGGGCCAGACCGGCCAGCGAGAACGACGTGCCCCTCAGGCGGCGACCGACCGCGAGGGTCAGCTCCGCCCGGCTCACGGTAATGAGCGCCGCTCCGGCAATAGCGCCGAAGGTGGTAAGGGCGACGCCCAGCATCACGGCAAGCCAGATCATCGGGCGGCCCGCTCCGATGGCGCCACCGACACCTCCACCGGCGGCCGATGCACCGCAATCCGCTTCACCCGCCGGCGAACCACGTGCTCGACGACCAGGCGGTAGCCTGCGACGTCGATTGCCTCGCCGGAGCGCGGCACCCGGCCGAACTCCGCCAGCACCAGTCCTCCAACAGTGCTCACGTCATCCCGATCGAAGCTGTGACCAAGCGCGGACTCCAGCTCGGAAAGCGCGACACCACCCTCCACCCGCCACTGATCCTCGCTCACCGCCTGAATCGGGGCCACCTCGTCGGTGTCGTATTCATCCTGGATCTCGCCCACGATCTGCTCCAGAATGTCTTCCAGCGTCACGATCCCCGCCGTCCCGCCGAACTCGTCTACTACTACCGCGAGATGACTCGGTCCCCGTTGAAAGTCCCGCACCTGCCGGTCGAGCGTCTTTCCCTCGGGCACGAATGCCGCCGGCCGAATCAGGGCGCGCCACGGCCGCGGATCTTCCGGACCGATGGCGAGAATATCCTTGGCATAAATCACCCCAACGACCGCGTCGGGATGACCGTCGTAGACGAGCAGCCGCGCGTGCTCCGAGCTGCGCAGCGTCTTCACTACCTCGTCCCGCTCGACCGCGGTGTCCACTGCAATGATGTCGATCCGCGGCGTCATGACTTCGGCGACTGCGGTGTCGGCGAGGGAGAACACACCCAGGAGCATGTCGCGCTGAGCTGTACCCGCCTGCCGGGTTGTACGGGACGGAGCCCGGGCTCGGCCCCGGTCATCGGCCCAGGTGGCGAGCCGAAGCAGCGGACTGAACGGCACCAGAGTGGCCGCGGCCGCGCGCCGGGCAGGTACAGTGAGCTCGGGTGCGACGGCGGCGAGCAGACGAGGCAGCAGGTCACCGAGCACCCAGACCAGAAGCACGGCCATGATCAGACGGACAAGCCCCACCGCAGGTGACCACGCCCACCAGGCCACGGCCGCTCCAGCCGCCGCGCCCGCGAGCACTAGCAGGGCGAGGTGGGCGATGTGGAGGTTTCTCGATAACGTGCCGGCTCCGCTGGCGGACCCGAGCTGTCCACTCAGGGCGCGGGGAAGATCGGCGTCTGACTCCGCCGCGAGCGCCAGCCACCCGGCCCACAGGGTCAGCAGCGCCGCCACCAGCGGTGCGATGAAGAGCTGCAGCATGGCGATCATGCGAGCGCCTCCACGTAACGCTCCTGCCGGCGCCACATCGCCGAGCGGGTACGCTCCGGTCCCTCCGGATGCTCCCGCCCCAGCGCGTGAAGCGTTCCGTGTACCACCAGCCGGATCAGCTCCTCGCGGAGCGGAATGCCCCGGGCCCGCGCCTCTTGCCGGGCGACCCAGGAACAGACGTACACATCGCCGATGGTCTGCCCGGAGGGATCGCCCAGGGGAAAGGCGAGCACATCGGTGGGACAGTCGCGCCCCTTATGCTCTGCGTTGAGCCGCCGCATCGAATCGCGGCCGAGGAAGGTGACGGAGATGAGCGCGTCGCGGCGCTCGGCCTGAAGTACGGCCCGAACGACGCGACGAACGAGCGCGCGCGACAGGGGCAGCCGGCGGCCGTTTACCACCACTTCACTCACGCTCGACTGACTGGAATTCCGGCGTGATCCCGTCGCTTGCACGGGGGTACCCGATCCGTTTGTGATAGGTCCCCGACATTACGCGGGCGAACTCGCGCTTGATCCGGTCCAGATCCCGCAGGGTGAGGGGAGCATCGTCCAGCTGGCCCGAGCCGAGCTTCTGCTGCACCAGGTGCTCGATGGCGTTGCGCACCGCCTCGGGGGTCGGATTACCCAGGACCCTGATGGCGGCCTCGGCCGAGTCGGCCAACATGGCCACCGCCGTCTCGGCCGACTGGGGCCGGGGACCGGGATAGCGAAAGTCTGCCGGATCCACCCGGCCATCGGGGTCGCTGCCCCTGGCTCTGCTAAGAAAGTAGGTGATGTAGGTGGTGCCATGATGCTCAGGAATAAAGGCTTTCACCACCTCGGGCAGTGCAGCTGCTTCCGCCAGTGCCAAGCCATGGGGAACGTGGCTCTGAATGATGTGGGCCGAATCCTGGGGCCGCATCTGATCGTGCGGGTTGGGTCCACCCCCCTGATTTTCAACGAAGTGTCCGGGGCTGACGAGCTTCCCGATGTCGTGATAGTAGCAGCCAACCCGGGCCAGCAGGCCGTTGGCGCCGATGATGTTGCAGGCCGACTCGCAGAGGTTGGCCATGGCCAGACTGTGGGCCCAGGTTCCCGGGGCCTCCAGCGCGAGCCTGCGGAGCAGCGGCCGGCCCAGATCGGAGAGCTCGAGCAGCGTCAGGTCGGTGGTGATCCGGGTGCCCGATTCCGCCACCGGCATTACGATCATGGCGAGCGCCGCACTGGCAAGCGCGATGACGATGTCCAGCAGGCAGCTGCCGACGATGGTGCTGGTGGACCAGCCCTGGGTGAGGCCGACGGCGATGGTCGCCAGAATCTCTGCCCCGGCCACCACGCCGATCGTGACGTAGAGGTGACGCCGACGGCGCACCACGCGAATCCCAATGGCGCCGGCCACGCCCCCCACCAAACCGAAGAACAGGGTGTAGCTCTCCCGGAGGGCCCATTGACCATCGAGCAGGATCGCGAGGGTCACCGCCGCGAAGACTCCGATGCGTCCCTCGTACAGCATGGTGACCAGAATGGCCACGAAGGGTATGGGCACCAGCTCGGGTCGCCCGGGAAAGACATCGGTGAGTACGGCAGTCATCAACACGACCACCGCGAACAGCATCGCGAAGAACACCATCTCCCGGAGGTGGGAGTAGCTCTCGCGGCGGTAGAACATGATCAGCAGCCAGAATGCGCTGAGGACGAGCGTGTTGTAGAGCAGCGCGCCGGCCGCGCTCCGGATTGCGAGCCCGCCGGTGCCGCGCCGGCGTTGTTCCTCGCGCAAGGTGATCAGCTTCGCCCGCGCCTCCTCGGTCACCGGCTCGCCGGCCCGAACGATCCGCTCACCGGTGCGGACCGAGTATTTCAACGGGTCCACACTGCCCCGCAGCTGCTCCCGGCGGGCGGCAGTGACAAGCGGATCGAGGACGATGGTTGGGTGATAGAACGCGCCGACCAGGCGGCGCAGGGTGCGCTGCCCCACGGCGGTCGGAAGGTTGGTGCCGGCCGCTTCTGCCTGCTCCATTAGATCGGCGAAGGTGAGGATCGAATCGCGGGGGACGATGCGCTCCGTCTCGCCCCGCCGGAGCGCGATCACCCGGCTCACCTCGCCTCTGATGGCTCCCGCGTCCGCGACGCCGCGCGACAGCCCTTCGGCCAGAAAGTGAGTAAAGACCTCCTGGAGTTGCCGGCGGTTGGTGGAATCGGCCAGGTACTTGGTCTCGTCCGGGCCCAGACGCACCCGGGACGCCACCACCTTCTGGAGCGAGTCCGTTCCCTTGACCTCGGCGGCCCGCTCGAGGTCGGCGAAGAAGCCGCGGGCCGCGGCGAGGGAGGAGTCGTATGCGGTGGGACTGAAACGATAGACCGGCTGAGCCGTGAGCGCCCGGGACTCACCCTCGCGGGCAATCTCCTCGGGAGACTTTGACACTTCGAACGCGAAGGGCGCAATGACGACCCGCCGGGAGATCTGCCCCGTCGATGGGATCGGCGAGCCGATGCCCACGTGTGGCGGGAAGGCGAAATACGTCAGCAAGGCCACCGCGAGCAGCGGGGCCCAGCGCACCAGGTGGAACCGGGCGCGATCGCTCAGCGAGGCCCCGGACCAGCTCTCCCCGAGTCGGGCGTTCCACCGTCGCGGCATCAGCCGTTCTGATCCTCCGCGTAGGCCCGGATAATCTCCCGCACCAGTCGATGGCGAACGACATCGCTCTCATGCAGGTAGCAGAAGGCTATGCCCTCGATTCCGGGGAGTAGCCGCTCGACCTGAATCAGACCCGAATCCTCCCGTTGGGGCAGATCGATCTGGGTCTTGTCGCCGGTGACGACCGTTTTGCTATTCACCCCGAGCCGGGTGAGGAACATCTTCATCTGCGCGCCGGTTGCGTTCTGCGCCTCGTCCAGGATGATGAACGCGTCGGCCAACGTGCGGCCGCGCATGTACGCCAGCGGGGCGATCTCGATGGTCCGGGTCTCCAGCGCGCGTTGCACCCGGTCGTGGGGCATCATGTCTTCCAGCGCGTCATAGAGCGGCCGCAGGTACGGATCGACCTTCGCCTGGAGATCTCCCGGCAGGAAGCCGAGCGATTCTCCTGCCTCCACCGCCGGACGGGCAAGGATGATTCGCTTGACCCGCTTCCGGGCAAGCGCCTCTACCGCCTTGGCCACGGCGAGATACGTCTTGCCGGTACCGGCCGGACCGATGCTCACGACGATATCGTGGTTGCTGATGGCCTGGAGGTAGTCCCGCTGACCCTGGGTCTTGGGCATGATCGCCCGGCGCAGGCCGGGCAGCACGATCTTGCCATCCGCGGTCTGGGGCGGCAGCTCGCCCGAACTGCCCTCGGCCGCCAGACGAGAGACGTCGTCTGCGGTGACCGCCTCCCCCATACGGGCCAGGTCGATCAGCCCCTGCACCACCGGTCCGGCCCGCTCCACCTGATCGGGAGAGCCGGACAGGGTCACCGCCTCACCCCGGAATGAGACACGCACCCCGAGGCTCCGCTGGAGCTCGAGGAGATTGCTGTCGTTCACGCCGGCGAACAGCAGCGGGTCGGCCCCTTCGGCTGACAATCGAGTCTGGATATCGTCGGGCATATCGTTGAAGGTAAGAGGTGAGAGGTAAGAGGTAAGAGGGTCGGATCAATCGATCACCCTCTCACCTCTCACTTCTCACTTCTCACCTCTAACCTCCAAATGTAGGGCGCGGAGATCCGCCGGATCCACCTCGCTCGGTGCCCCCTCGAAGAGGGCTCGTTGGGCTGTGGTTTTCGGGAACGCGATGACGTCGCGCAGCGACTCAGCTCCGGCCAGGAGCATCACGATGCGGTCCATGCCGAACGCAAAGCCGCCGTGGGGGGGCGCGCCCGAGCGGAGACCCTCGAGCAGGAAGCCGAATCGCTGCTGGGCTTGCTCCTCCGGCATTCCGAGCAAGGAGAAGATGCGGCGCTGCAGGTTCGGATCCGCGATCCGAAGACTGCCCCCGCCGAGCTCGGTTCCGTTCAGCACCATGTCGTAGGCCAAGGCCCGGACCTTCTCGGGCGCCCGATCGAGCAGCGGAATGTCGTCCGGATGGGGGGCCGTGAACGGATGATTCACCGAGTTGAGCGCTCCCGTGGCCGGGTCCCGCTCGAACAGGGGAAAGTCGATGATCCAGACGAAGCGGTTCTCCCCCTCAGAGATAAGATCGAGACGCCGGGCGAGCTCCTGCCGCACGCGGTCGAGCGCGGGGCTGGATACATGGTCTGGTCCGGCTACCAGGAGACACAGGTCTCCATCGGAGAGCCCGAGCCGGGTTGCCCCGCCGGGTGAGAGGTACTTGGCGGGACCGCCCTCGAGCGCACCCCCCGCGGCCTTGAGCCGGAGCAGGCCGGCGGCGCCCAGCGACTCGGCCACTGCCTCGATCTCGTCCACCTGCTTGCGGGTGAGTGCCGCTCCACCGGGAACCCGGATGCCGCGCACCCGCCCTCCCGCCTCGATGGCGGTGCGGGTGATGGAGAAATCGGCCCCGCGAAAGACTTCCGTCGCATCGAATATCGGAAGCTCGTAGCGTAGGTCCGGCTTGTCGCTCCCATAGGTCTCCAGCGCATCGGCATGCCGCATCCGCTGAATCGGGAGCGCGACCTCGTGCCCCGCCTCGGCCCAGAGCGCCCGGACCATCCCTTCGCCGAACGTGAGCACGTCCTCCAGACCCACGAACGAGGCTTCGATGTCGATCTGGGTGAACTCAGGCTGGCGATCGGCCCGCAGATCCTCGTCCCGAAAGCAGCGAGCGATCTGGAAGTACCGGTCATATCCCGAGACCATGAGCAGCTGCTTGTAGATCTGCGGCGACTGCGGAAGGGCAAAGAACTCACCTGGATGCACCCGGCTCGGCACCAGGTAGTCCCTGGCGCCTTCCGGTGTCGGCTTGGTGAGAATCGGGGTCTCGATCTCTAGGAAGCCCTGAGCGTCGAAGTACCGTCGGGTCGCCTGCATCAGCCGGTGCCGCAGGATCAGGTTGCTCTGAAGCTCGGGCCGGCGGAGGTCGAGCACTCGGTGGCGCAGCCGCAGCTCCTCGGCGGGAAGATCTTCCTTTTCCTTCCGGGCGACCGGAATGGGTGGGGTCTGAGCGGGGCCCACGATCTCCAGGCCGGTCACGTGAACCTCGACTTCTCTGGACCTGAGGCGAGCGTCGCGGGATGGGTCCGGCCGCAGCTCGACCGTCCCGGTAACCAGGACGACCGTCTCGGCTCCAAGGCCAGCCGCGCGCTCCATAACATCGGCTGGAGTCCAGGCGGGGTTACAGGAGAGCTGCACCAACCCCGCCCGATCCCGCAGGTCGATGAACACCAGTCCGCCGAGATCCCTCCTCCGATGAACCCAGCCCCCCAGCCGCACTCGATGGCCGACATCGGCCCGGGTCAGCCCCCCGGCGAGATGGGTTCGCAGTGCAGTGGCGCTCCTGCCGGAGGCCTCGCTCACCGCGACTCGGCGTCGAGCAAAGCTTCGTAGAACTCGTCGGCTGTTCGAGCCTCACACAGGCGCTCCCGGAGATTTTCTCGCCGCACCAGCCGCGCTATCCGGCTCAGGACCTTGACGTGCTGGCCGGCAGACGACTCGGGCCCGACGATCAGGAAAAAGAGCCGCACCGGCTCGCCATCGATCGAATCGAACGGCACCGGCTCCGGGCTCACGCCACAGACCAGCGTCAGCTGACTCACCGCGGAAGACCGGGCATGCGGAATCGCCACCCCGAAGCCGATACCGGTGCTCAACACCGCCTCGCGCTCTTCTACCGCCCCAAGGACTTCCGGATAGCTCCCACCTGACTGATCGATAAGGTGCCGAGTCAGCTCAGCGATCACCCCGCTCTTGTCGCGGGCGGACAGGGGTACCAACACCCGGTCCGGCGTGAGCAACTCTGTCAGAAGCACGGGGTGGCCTGGGACAGCATGGCGTCAAACCTATACCGCGGGCTGAGGCGAGGCAATGTATTATTGGAGTTGATGTTAGGGGTTGTTGGCTATGGGCTGTGGGCTATGGGCTATGGGCCGCGCCGGTTACCCGAGGAGTGCCTCGGCGACATCGTAGCGCTGCAACTCAGATTCGCCAACAGCCAATAGCCCATAGCCGATCGCCCATAGCCCATAGCCCATAGCCCTACCGTGCTATTTTTCCTTATGTCCTCTCCCTCCCTTCGGACCACTTCGGCAGCTGGCGGCCTGCTCGATCAGACACCGGCGGCCGCTCGCGCGACTCTGCGACGCTGGGTCGAGGAGCAAGGCCATCCGGCCTACCGGGCCGGCCAGATTCTGCGACGGCTGTGGCAGGCGCCCCTCGAGAGCTGGTCGGGAGCCTCCGACCTGCCGCTCGCACTCCGGGCCGAGCTCCAGGCCACGTTCTCGCTTCCGCGTCTTACCGCCGACACCATCCAGCAGTCCACGGACGGCACTCGCAAGTATCTCTGGCGGCTGGAGGACAATGAGGCGATCGAGTCGGTTCTGATCCCCTCCGGCAATCGGCGCACCTTATGCATGTCTTCTCAGGCAGGCTGTGCCCTCGGCTGTACCTTCTGCGCCACCGGCCGGATGGGCTTCCGGCGCAACCTGACGCCGTTCGAGATAGCCGGACAGATCCGCGAGATCGTGCTGCGTGATCCGTCGGAAAAGCCGACCAACATCGTCTTCATGGGGATGGGTGAGCCGCTCTTGAACTGGGCGTCGGTGGATACGACACTCAGCATCCTCAACAGCCGGGAGGGATTCGGGATCGGCGCCCGGCATATCACCGTATCCACGGTGGGGATCCTGCCGGGCCTCGCCGAGTTCGCGAAGCGTCCGGAGCAGTTCCGCCTGGCGATCTCACTCCACGGCACCAGCTCAGCGCAGCGACTCGGC
>JBBQXQ010000058.1:0-19491 GCA_038209515.1 Gemmatimonadales bacterium | reverse complement strand
TTGCTGAGATGGGAAAGTTCAACGAAGAGCTGGTCAAGGCCGGTGTCATGCTCGCCGGCGAAGGTCTGCAGGCGAGCTCCAAAGGCGCGCGGGTCAAGTTTTCGGGAAACAAGCGCACCGTCATCGACGGACCTTTCACCGAGACGAAGGAACTGGTTGCCAGGTTCTGGCTCTGGCAGGTGAGATCAAAGGAAGAGGCCATCGAATGGCTCAAGCGAGCCCCCTTCCGGGAGGGCGAAGTTGAAATTCGCCAAGTGTTCGAGGCCGAGGACTTTGGTGCCGAGTTCACTCCCGAGCTCCGGGAGCAGGAAGAGCGTCTCCGCAAGCAGGTGGCGGCCAAGAAGTAGTCGGCCGGTCGCGTCATTTGGGCTCCAGCCGAGCTCGAAGGGCTCGCGGGTCCGAATCTCTGACGGAAAGTTCACCGTCGTCGATGGGCCGTTCACCGAGACCAAGGAGCTGATCGCGGGTTACGCGATCGTCCAGGCGAAGTCGAAGCAGGAGGCGATCGAATTGGCCAAACGCTTCCTCAAGGTGGTAGGCGAGGGTGAGAGCGAGATTCGGCTGATGCACGACGTGCCGGCCTTTGATTCCGCTTCCACGCCCGAGCCTGGGAGGGCGGGGGAGCGCCAACCGGCGTAATCACCAAACGCCCCGCGATCGGTCTCCGACGCGGGGCGACGTGTGAGCAGAGTCAGGCTTGCACCGGTGGAGGCAGATGGGCTGATTGGTAGCCATGACGGCTACCGAAACCCATCGCACCATCGACGCGGTCTGGAGGATCGAGTCGGCCAGGCTCATCGCCGGTCTGACCCGGATTGTGGGCGACGTCGGTGTCGCGGAGGATCTCGCCCAGGATGCCCTCGTCGCCGCGCTCGAGCAGTGGCCGGAGTCGGGCACACCGGACAAGCCGGGCGCCTGGCTCATGGCCGCCGCAAAGCATCGAGCCATCGACCTGCTGCGGCGGGACAAGATGCTCCAACGCAAACACGTACAGGTCGGTCACGAGCTCGAGGCCAGGCAGGAGATGACCGCGCCGGATCTCGATGCCGCGATCGACGATCAGGTCGGCGACGACCTCCTACGCCTGGTATTCATCTCCTCTCATCCCGTTCTTTCTCGCGAGGCGCGGGTTGCGCTCACGCTTCGCCTGCTCGGCGGTCTCACGACCGAGGAGATCGCGCGGGCGTTTCTGGTCCCCGAAGCGACCATCGCCCAGCGCATCGTGCGGGCCAAGCGGACCCTGGCCGAGGCGCACGTGCCCTTCGAGGTTCCCCGCGGGGACGAGCTCGCCGCTCGTCTGTCATCAGTGCTCGAGGTCGTCTATCTCGTATTCAACGAAGGCTACTCGGCGACTGCCGGCGACGACTGGATGCGTCCTCAGCTCTGCGGGGAGGCGCTTCGTCTGGGCCGTATCCTGGCAGAGCTGGCGCCGGGGGAGCCTGAGGTTCACGGCCTCGTTGCGCTGATGGAGATCCAGGCGTCGCGCGCACGGGCGCGGGTCGGTCCGTCAGGAGAGCCCATCCTGCTGCTCGAGCAAGACCGTGGGCGCTGGGATCAACTGCTCATCCGTCGTGGGCTCGCTGCCCTCGCGCGGGCGGAGGGGATGGGCGGCGCGCAGGGACCGTACGCGCTCCAGGCCGCGATAGCTGCCTGTCACGCGCGAGCACGCACTGCGTCTGAGACGGACTGGGTGCGTATAGCGGGGCTCTACGACGACCTCGTCGAGCTCATGCCATCGCCGGTCGTGGAGCTGAATCGCGCCATGGCCATCGCTATGGCGTTCGGCCCGGCCGCCGGCATCGAGCTCGTGGATGCGCTGGTCTCCGAGCCCGTGCTGAAGCATTACCACTTGCTGCCGAGCGTACGCGGCGACCTCCTCAGCAAGCTGGGCCGGCTGGACGAGGCCAGGGTGGAGTTCGAGCGCGCCGCATCGCTCACCCGCAACGAACGAGAGCGCGCGCTGCTCCTCGAGCGCGCCGCCGCAAGTGCTCCCCGATGAGCAAGAAGGCGCCCAGACCGACACGGGGCGAACCCGAGCTCGTAGTGGTAGACGGTCGTGAGATCGCGATCTCGAACCCCTCCAAGGTGCTCTTCCCCGAGCCGGGATATACCAAGCTCGATCTGGTACGCTACTATCTCGCTGTCGCCGACGGAGCCCTGCGCGGCGCCGGCGGTAGGCCCAATATGCTGGTGCGCTACCCCAACGGCATCGGTGACGAATTTTTCTACCAGAAGCGCGCCCCAGCATCGCGACCGCCCTGGATCGAGGTGGTGTCCCTTCGCTTCCCCTCGGGGCGGAGCGCCGACGAGGTTGTGCCGCGTGACGCGGCGGCGCTCGCCTGGCTGGCAAACCTGGCCTGCCTCGAGCTGCACCCCCATCCGGTGCGGGCCGACGACCTCGAGCATCCCGACGAGCTGCGGGTAGACCTCGATCCGGTACCAGGTGTGAAGTGGAACCAGGTGCGGGAAGTCGCGCACGTCGTCGAATCGGTGCTGAAGGACTACGGGCTCATCGGCTGGCCCAAGACCTCGGGCTCGCGCGGGATGCATGTCAATGTTCGGATCGAGCGGCGGTGGAGCTTCGACGAGGTGCGTCGTGCGGCGCTGGCACTGGCGCGAGAGGTTGAACGGCGTGCGCCCGCCGTCGCGACGAGCAAGTGGTGGAAAGAGGAGCGCCACGGCGTATTCGTCGACTACAACCAGAATGCCAAGGACCGGACCGTGGCCTCGGCCTATTCGGTTCGGCCCAAACCTGGGGCACCGGTATCCGCGCCGCTCAGCTGGGAGGAGGTGGACAGCTGCGAACCAGGTGACTTTACCCTCGCGACCATGCCCTCCCGGTTCGCCCGCATCGGCGACCGCCATCGAGACATAGACCTGCATCCCGGATCACTCGAGCGCTTGCTCGAGCTGTCGGCGCGACACCAACGCGAGGGGCTGGGCGACGCTCCCTGGCCGCCGCACTACCAGAAGCAGCAGGGTGAGCCTGCCCGGGTCCAACCATCGAAGCGGCGCACGTCAAAGCATCCGCTGATCGAGATCGGTCGCGCTCAGCGGAAGGAGGATGCGCTGGCCGGATTGGAACGCTGGAAGGGGCGTCACCCCGACGTGGCAGCGCACCTCGAGCCTCAGGACGTGCTGGTCGATGCGATGCGCGGGCGCTCCAGCACCTGGACCCGGGTCCGGGTCAACCTGCAGCACGTGCCGGTAGAGCTACGGCCGGTTCAGGAACCTCTCGACCCGGACGAGAAGACCTTGTCCAGCTCATAGGCTGGGGTGACCTCCAGCTGGTCGTAGCGGCAGTCGCGCGGCTGCTTGTCCGGCCGCCAGCGCAAGAACGTGGCGGCATGTCGGAAGCGGTTGCCCTGCAAATGATCGTATTTGACCTCGACCACGCGCTCGATGCGGAGCGGCTCCCAGGAGAGATCCTTACCCGCGCTCCAGCGGCTCTGCCCGCCCGGCATTCGGTCAACCTCGTGCGCCTCCGCCCGGGCCCACTCCTTCCAGGGATGTTTCTCGAGCGCATTCTCCCGCAGCGGGGCGAGCTCGACCACGAGCTGCCGGCGCATGGCCATGGTGAACGAGGACGTGACCCCGACGTGCTGCAACGCCCCCCGACTGTCGTAGAGACCTAGGAGCAATGATCCTACCGCGTCCTTTCCGCTCTTGTGCCAGCGGTACCCCGCAACAACGCATTCGGCAGTGCGCGCGTGCTTCACCTTGATCATCGCGCGCTTACCGGGTTGGTAGGAACTGTCGGCCGGCTTGGCGATCACCCCGTCTAGGCCGGCACCCTCGAATTGATCGAGCCAGCGGATTGCGGTATCGCGGTCGCGTGTCATAGGGGTGAGGTAGACCGGAGGGTCGACGCCCGCGAGCGTCTGTTCCAGGAGCCCCCGGCGCTCGCTTTGCGGCATGTCGATGCGGCTCAACCCCTCGGACGCCAGCAGATCAAAGCCGACGAACGATGCCGGCGTCTCGTTCGCGAGCTTCGCCACCCTCGAGGCCGCAGGATGCAGGCGCAGCTGAAGGGCGTCGAAATTGAGTCCGTGCGGCGTCCTGATGACGATCTCTCCATCGATCACACAGCCTGGCGGCAGCTTCTCGAGCAGTGCCTGGTGCAGCTCCGGGAAATAGCGATCGAGCGGCCGGAGGTCGCGGCTCTGGATGTATAGATCCGACGTACCGCGGAATACGATTGCGCGGAATCCATCCCACTTCGGCTCGTAGAGATAGTTCCCGCCCGCCGGCAGGGCGTCGGCAAGCTTGGCAAGCATCGGCTCGATCGGCGGGGCGATTGGAAACGCCTGAGTGCTAGGTTGAGGACTCATACGTCTTGCGGAGTCGCAGCGCGTCGATGCTCCACGGGCCTGGTCCAGCGGAGGATATATAGAGCCAGATAAAGCAGAAGAGGATGGCAGGCGAACCCTGGTTCAGCACCGGCCAGAATCCCTGTGGCGCGTGTCCCATGAAATAGGCAAACGCCATCTCACCCGACAGCAGGAACGCCACCGGTCGGGTGAACAAGCCCAGCAGCAGGAGTGCGCCGCCCACCAGCTCCAACGACCCGGCGAAGCCCGGAAGCGACGTTAGCGGAGCCGTACCGCCGCCCGGCATGATGGCCGCTGGAATCGCCAGGAGCTTGGCGGATCCGAATGGCATGAAGACGAAAGCCGCAATGATGCGAAGCACGCTGAGCAGGTACGGGGCCCGGGAACGCCAGCGTGCCGTGAGAGTAGTGTTCGTCATGGCTTCCCCTATGCGGGTCGGATGGAAAGGGCGTGGTGAAACACGTTGCCCGGGTCCCAGCGGGACTTGATCCGCTGCAATCGGGGATAGTTGTCCTTGTAATAAAGCGTGTGCCAGGGAACTCCGGAGGTATTCCACTCCGGATCGGCGAGGTCGACATCGGGGTGGTTGATCATGGCGCCGTCGCAGATCTCGCCAGGCACGGGCACCCCGCCGGTGTCGGCGAACAGGTCCCGGTAAAACGCGCGAACCCAGGCCAGGTTGCTGGCTTCGTCCTGGTGGTCCTGCCACCCCACAGAACACGACGTGTCGAGAATCGAGTCCCGTTGCGCCGAGGCGGTCGCGTCCGGCGCCACGGTGTTGATCGCTTCTCCATAAGTTGCGAGACCGAGCATCCCACCGGGAACGTCATGATCGGTCCGGGTCAGGTAGTGGTAGGCGACTTCTAGCTGACGATCCGTGAAGCCCCTCCGTAAGAACGCGTCCTTGACCTTGAAGAGGGCGTTCTCCGTGCCCACCTTGAACAGCTCGGGGAAGGGATTGAGGGCAAAGTCCAGCCAGGAGTTTCTCTCCACGGCACGACTGTGGGGCACACCGACGCCATTGTTGATGGCGGCCAGGTGCTCTTCAACTAGTCGCTCCGCCTCGGTCCCGGCGGTCGACAGCCCTTTCATTTCGAGCTTGCCGTACTGACGGCGCCGCAGAAAGAGCAGAGTGTACAGCTTGGCATAGCGAGAGGCCGCGTCGCTGTTGCGCTCGCACCAAGCTCCGAAGTTCCGCACCAGCCGGGTGAATGCCGCCTTGTCGATGTCTCCCCAGTTCCAGGTCACCCGGAACGCCAGCACCGGGTCCGGTGCCTTCGGCAGCAGCAAAGCTGGGTCCTGGCCTCCGGCGCCCGGCGACCTGAACCAGTAACGGGTAACGACACCGAAGTTGCCCCCTCCGCCGCCGGTGTGTGCCCACCACAGATCCGGGTTCGGGTCGGACGGCTCCCGGGTCGCTACCACGCTTCTGGCGGTCCCGGTCTCATCTACTACGACCACCTCGACGCCGTACAGATAATCCGCCGCCAGTCCGTGTTCCCGGCACAGGAAGCCGAAGGCACCGCCCAACACGTGGCCACCGATCCCGATATCGGGGCTCTCGCCGGCGGGGATGGTCACTCCCCATCCCAGGAACAGCTTCCGATAGGCCTCGCCGAGTGTGGTACCGGCCTCGACCGCAAAGGCCCCCATCTCCGGGTCGTAGGAGACGCCCGTCATCAGCGAGGTGTCGATGACCACCCGCACCGCAGGGTCGGACACAAAGCCCTCGAGACAATGGCCTCCGCTGCGCACCGCCACGCGCAGGTCGTCCCGCACCGCGTCCTGCACGGCATCCACCACCTGCTCGGTGGAGCCAACCAGGCGCACGTAGTCGGGCTTGCCTGCGAACCGCTTATTGAATCCCCTGCGGACGAGGTCCCCGTAGCGCGGGTCATCCGGTCGGACCTTCTCCGGCGCAACCGGCAGGTGCTGTGATGACTCGGCCTGATATCGAGTTGTCATTTGTGACGGCCCCTGTTCTATCGGGCGCCGCTGACGATCAGCACGATGGCCGCCAGCGCACACCCGACCCCGCTGATCTGCCACGCGTTCAAGCGCTCCCCGAGGACGACCCGCGCCAGCAGCACCGTGCTGGCGGGATACAGCGACGACAGGGTCACCACGAGGCTGAGTGGCCCCTGCCGCGCGGCCAGCATATACAGCGCATTCGCCAGCATGTCCAAGATGCCGCCTCCGATGGCAAGCGCGACCACCCGGGCCGGCATCCGAAGGGACCGTGCGCCGGCAACCGCGACCGCGCCGAAAAGCGTCACCGAAAACAAGCGCGCGACAATGAGCGGCCACATTCCGGCGCCGGAGCCGGTTTGGGCGAGCGACAGGAGGAAGAAGCCGATCGCGACGCCTGAGGCGAACGCGGTGCCGACCCCGGCGGGGAGTCGGCGCGGTACTGCCAGGCCATGGCTGTCTGTCTGCGCCGCAGTCGGCCGGCTGACCAGCAGGATCGATACGATCCCCAGGACGATTCCTGCGATCGCCAGCGGCAGCGGCCGTTCGCCGAGCAGTACCGACGCCACCACCGGAATGGTGACGGCACACACCGCTGTCGTGGGGGCGACCACCGCCATTGTTCCGATGGCGAGCGCGCGATACAGCAGCGCGACGCCGATTCCGCCGGTCAGGCCGGCCACCGCGCCCCAGAGCAGATCAGCCTGCGAGGGCGACGCGTGGGCCAGGAACGGCAGGATCAGTGCGAGCAGAACCAGCCCGCTGGCCTGGGAAAGAAGGACGACTGCGATGGCACCGGCGCGCCGGGTGGCGAGGCCGCCAGAGAAGTCGGCCGCGCCATAGAACAGCGCAGAACCAATCGCCAGCAGGTAAGTCACATTCAGGTCCTCGCAGCCTCACGCCGCAGCTCCTTGCCCAGGTTGTCCAGCAGCCCACCAGTGCCGTGCTCGCGGTCGGCCGGGATGTCGTATCCGTCCAGGAAGGCGTCCTGCTCGGTGAGGATCAGCCGCGTTCCTTTGCCCGCGGGCTCGAGCTCGATCGTCGCCAGCGAGACCGAGATCCGTTTGTCGTCCATATGCATGTCATAGGTGTAGACGATGCGCTGGTCCGGCACGATGTCTTGGTAGCGGGCCTCGAAGAAATGCACCGGGCCGCCGGCTGGGCCGCCGCTGACGTGCTCTCGGCCGCCGACCCGGAAGTCGAGCTCGTGATCGGAGGCTCCCACTCGTCGGGGCCCACAAACCAGCGGGCCTTGGCCGCGGGGTTCGCGAAGGCGTTGAACACCCGCGCCGGCGAGGCGTCGTAGGTGCGCTCGATGGTGAAGGTGGCGTGGGTGACGGATCGTTTGCCCATGGCTGGCTCCTCTTGGTCGGTCATTAAGGTTTCCGGGCAAGGTACTCGCCCAGGCGGTCCAGGCGCCGCTCCCAGCTCGTGCGCCGTGCGGTGATCCACTGCTCCGCCGTCCGCAACGCCGCCGGCTCGATCCGGCAGGTACGCACCCGACCGGCTTTCTCGGATCGGACGAGGCCGCTCGCTTCCAGGACCTGGAGGTGCTGAACCACCGCGGAGAGGGACATGGAGAGCGGTCGGGCGAGCTCGCTGACCGATGCAGGTCCCCGGCTCAACCGCTCCACCATGCCTCGGCGAGCCGGGTCCGCCAGGGCCTGGAACATCGAATCGAGGGACGCTGAATGCTGAAGCATTCACTTAAGTATCCTCCCGAAGCGGGCGCGTCAAGAGGTGGTAGTTAACGACCACGGCGTTTGCTCTTGGTCGGGCGAAGGCTCTCGAGGAACGAGCTCAGCACCTCGAGGTTGGAGCGTAGCATCGCGGCACTCTGAGCACCCTTGGCGAGACCGAACGAGCCCTCGATCGAGGCGACCACGAATGCGGCGATCTTCCGCGGATGCACATCCTTCCGTACGGTGCCTTCCGCCTGCCCAGTCGCGAGATCCTTGGCTACCGCGTCGGTCCAGATATCGAACGTAGCGTTCACCCCCCGCCGGAATCGCTGGTCCAGGGGAGACATCTCCTGTGCCAGGTTGTTGAGCGGACAGCCGAGCTCGACCTCACGGGCTGTGAGGCTGGCCGCCCTCCGGCGCAGGATCCCTTGCAGCGTGGTGACCGGATCGCCGCTGGGGGGCTCCAGGACCCCCCATCGCTCCAACAGGAAACCCTTCACCACCTCGTCCACCACGGCATAGCCCAGCGAGGCCTTGTCGGGGAAGTGATGGTAGAGCGCGCCCTTGGTGACCCCTGCCTTGGCCAGAATGGTGTCCAGGCTGGCGGCCTGGAACCCCCGCCGATAGATCTCCTTGAACGCGGCCTTGAGCAGTTTGTCCCGGGTGACGTCGGGATCCCGTCCACGACGCCTCACCATAGTCTTTGCCATGCTATTCCAAAGGAAGGGCGTCGCTACGGTTCCGCATGTAACAATTTCCGTTTCAGCCTGTAAACCGGTCTTGACGGCGTCGGTTCCGTATTATACATACCAACCGGTCGGTACAGCAAGCCGGACAGTGGGCAGCAGTCAACGTCTCTGCAAGGAGCACCCATCATGGATCACACTGTCGTGCATTTCGAGATTCCGGCCGACCAGCCGGAGCGGGCGGCCAAGTTCTACCGCGAGCTCTTCGGCTGGGAGATCGAAGGCTTGGGGCCAGCCGGGGGCGGCGGCATCGAGTACTGGCTGGTGAAGACCGTCCCCAGCGACGCCGACGGACGGCCTACCCGTCCGGGCGTGAACGGCGGGCTCATGCGGCGCATGATGCCGGGGCAGACCCCGGTCAACTACATCGCCGTGGAAAAGGTTGACGATTTCGCCCGGAAGGCGGAGCGACTGGGGGCAACGGTCGTGGTGCCGAAGATGCCGGTCCCGGGCATGGGATGGTTTGCGCAGCTAAAGGACACCGAAGGGAACATCTTTGCCATCTGGCAGCACGACCCGGCCGCGGCTGAGGCGGAGCCGGCTGGCCGAAGTGGCGCTTAACGACCGGTGTCTGAGAATACACACAGAAGAGGAGGGTGCGTGTTAGCGAGCACAGATGCTATCTCCACGATTGCGGTCAAGAAAATCCAGCCGGCCAGGAAGTTCTATGAGGGCACCCTCGGGTTGAAGCCGATGCCAACCGAGGAACCCGGGGTGCAGGGATACAAGAGCGGGAACTCCAGTGTGCTGGTGTACGAGTCGCAGTACGCCGGCACGAACAAGGCAACGGCCGCTACCTGGGCAGTCGAGGACCTGGAAGGCGTTGTCCGAGACCTGAAGGCCAAGGGAATTCGGTTCGAGCATTACGACTTCCCGGGTGCCACTCGCCAGGGAGACGTGCACCGTACTGGAAAGACTAAGGCCGCGTGGTTCAAGGACCCAGACGGCAACATCCTCGCATTGGTAAGCGGGTAAAACGAAGCAGCTCGCAGTGGCCAGCCAGGGAGAGACCCGCACGACGGGAAACGTGCCGCCCGGTCGTGCGGGAAGGCGGGAGTGGATCGTCGCCACTCGGGCGCTCCTCGGTATCGCGGGGGCGATGCTGGCCGTCCACTCTATCCCTGGTCGGGTCCCCGCTCGAGGAGCAAGCCGAGTCCCTCTCGTAGGACACCTTGTCCACCCCCTCCGTACTGTCCGGCCAGCTCGTCCAATCTCTAAAGTTGACTCCTAAAACGGCATAGGCCGCCCAGTGGCGGAGTGGCCCGATGATTGCTTTGCTCGCACCCTCCGGCGGGCATGGGTCGACCTGTGCTCGCGGTCACATCATCGAGCGGGCCACACCGCTATGCTAACGTGATGCCCGGTCCAAGATTTCGTCGACAGCACGGCCGAAGGGGCCGAGTCTCGAGTATAGGAAAGGAAGGTCGTATGTTCGCACGCAAACATATCGTCACTGCCGCAGGTGGACTGGCTGTGGCTCTCATGGCGCCGATGATCGCGCTGCAGGCACAGGTAGTGGCGCCAGGGACGAATCCTGGAACACCGACAACGAGCCCGCCCCCGGCCTCCACGCCCAACCCCGCCGCCACACCGAGCCAGACCGTCGGGGACCGGGAAATGAGTAACGATTTGCCGTTCTTACGTGAGGCGGCCGGCGTCAATCTCATGGAAATCCGCCTCGGCCAGCTGGCCCAGAGCAAGGCGAGTAATGCCGCGGTCAAGCAGTTCGGGCAGCGGATGGTGAATGATCACACCAGGCTTGAGCAGGACTTGAGCTCGATAGTATCGGCGAACGGCATCGCGTTGAACCCGGCTCTCACCCCGGCGCAGAACGACAACATAGCTCGCCTGCAGAATTTCTCGGGGCCGCAGTTCGACCAGGCCTACATGAGCTTGATGATCCAGGGCCATCAGACGGACGTGGCCCAGTTCGACACTCAGAGTCGAAACGCGGATTCACCCCAGGTACGGGATTTCGCCGCCAGGAGCCTACCGGTTCTCCAGCAGCACCTGAGTCTTGCCCAGCAGGTAGGTAGTCAGGTGAACGGTGTGGTAACCACCACTCCCAAGCCGGCGCAGGGCAGGCAGGCCGACGTGCGAGCCGACAATGAGTTCATTCGTGAGGTCGCCGCTGACAACCTGCTGGAGGTGCGCCTCGCCCAGCTCGCCGAAAGGAAGGGCCAGAGCTCCGCGGTCAAGCAGCTCGCCGCGCGGATCGCGGACGATCATACCAGGCTGCAAGATGAATGGTCAGCCATGGCCTCGAGCAATGGCCAACAGTTCAAGCCGGGAATGGGTAAGAACCACCAGGCAAAACTGGACGCACTCCAGAAGGTCTCCGGACGAGCCTTCGACCGGGCCTACATTTCGACTGTGGTGCGGAATCACCGGGACTACATCAATTACTTCGAGAAGGAAGGCCGGTCGGCCCACTCGAGCCAGGTACGGGAGTTGGTGAACCGCGACCTGCCGACCCTGCTGGCAGACTTCAACCAGGGCAAGCAGATCGGCGCTCAGATCGGCGCAGACGTCAATGTCACGCTTCGTAGCGAGCGCGGGTCGAACAGCAAGTAAGATCTTCCGGTCATCTACACAGTTTTCAGGGGCGCCCTCCGGGGCGCCTTTTTTTTCTCACTCTCAGAGACGCTCGGGCTGACTGACCGGGTACCCCGCCTGGCGTAACGTCGCCAGCGCCCGGTCGAAATCGGTCTGCTTCACCATGATGTAGTCGGTGTCGTAGGTGGACAGGGCGAAGATGCTCACGCCGGCATTGGCCAATGTGCCCGAGAGCCCGGCGATGATGCCGACGAGGTTGAAGTCCAACGGCCCCTTGACCATGAGGAGTCGCCAGTCGCGCTCACACTTGGCCTCCCGAGGAGCGCGCGCGTTGGCGATGATGATGGAGAGCTCGTCCCTCGTGCGGGTGGCAGAGAAGAACTCGCCGGCGGGTGCCTTGGCCCAACTTGGCAGAGGTTCGTCCTTATCTGAACGGCAAATGGCAAGACGATCGTTCAGCACCTCAAGCGGCACCAGTCTCGGCGGGGATGCGGTGTCTTGAGCCTCTCGACCGGGAGCATTGGAGCGGCACGCCGGCGCCGCGAGGTTCGCCGTGCCCATCAGTAAGCACCAGAGAAATCGAGGTCGCATGGCTATACTCTTGCAGAGGTGTCTTAGCTCATAAACGATGCTTGGAGCGGCGATGCGTGCCGACGAGATCGAAGGTGTATTGACGTTTCTCCGCGCTGCCGAGCGGCTCAAAACGGTCATGCGCAGCGGGTGGACATCCGACGGGCAGCAGGAGAGCGTGGCGGAGCACACCTGGCGGCTCTGCCTGATGGCAATGCTGCTCTACGGTCACTCTCCAGGCTCGATCTCGCGCGCTTGCTCAAGATGTGTCTCATCCATGATCTTGGCGAGGCCATCGGGGGAGACGTACCGGCGCCGGCGCAGAAGTCGGGGGCGAGCAAGGCCGACCAAGAGCGCAGCGACTTAGTGCAGCTGATCGCGCCGCTGCCGCCGGCCCTGCGGCAGGAGATCGTCGACCTGTGGGATGAGTACGAGGCGGCCGGCTCCCCCGAAGCGAAGATAGCCAAGGGACTGGACAAGCTGGAGACGATCCTCCAACACAACCAGGGAAAGAATCCGGCGAACTTCGACTACGCCTTCAATCTGGATTACGGCAAGCGTTACACCGCGGCGGACCCGATCATGTCGGCGCTTCGCCAGCGTCTCGATGAGGAGACCGCCCGGCGGGCGAAGAACGAAGGCTGAACTGGACCCTTACACTCAGCCGTCGGGCTCCTCCAGTTCAACTGGTTTCCCCTTCGAAGAAATTCGCCTGCTAGTTGTCTGTGGAAATGTGAGAAATGTTTACGACTGGGGATAACAAATTGCCCTCTTGCGCGCTCGAAAATCTCTTCCTATACTGTCGTCGCCAACTCGAAAATTGATCGTTTTCGTGTTGGAGAGACGAGACCAATCGCGTGTCCCGTCCACGTCGCAGTAGCGCGGCGGCGTGCCGAGCAAGAGGTTGATCCGCGATTCAGCCGACTTGCAGCGCTCACGCTGGTGAACCGGATGGCTGCAAACCATCTGGGGATAGAAGCCGGAGCTCCGGAGGCCAAACCGCAAACGCTTCAGTTTAGGCGGTGGCCAACGGAAGAAGAACGAGGAAGTGAATTCCTCGACTCCGGGTAACCAGTGCGCGGGCGGCCCGCGTTCCCTTCGGGGAATGCGGGCCGCCTTCTTTTGTGGTCGGTATGGGCTGCGGGCTAAAGGAGCTCTTTCCCAGGGCTGGGTGGCGTTACCCTCCCGGGGTTGCCATTTCCTGTCCATGTGAGTACCTTGCTTCCGGTTCCGAGGCGCTTGTGCGCCCGTATCCGACGTGGTCACACAGGGGCTGGGCGTTGGGTGCCCGCCTCTTTTTCATTGGCTGTCGTTCCTGGCGCATACAGCGCCGCGGCAGCCGCACCGCGCGTGGCGGTGGAATCCACGCAAACCGTAGTCGGTCGTGCGGCATGTCCCCACTCCGATTACATCATGTACAAGGAGTAGGAAATGGCTCGCACCACTGGCACGGTCAAATGGTTCAACGACGCTAAGGGTTTTGGTTTCATCACGCCCGAGGACGGTCAAAAGGACTGTTTCGTCCATCATTCGGCGATCCAGGCCCAGGGCTTCAAGAGCCTGGCCGAGGGTGACCGCGTGGAGTTCGACGTCGTTCAGGGCCAGAAGGGTCCAGCGGCAGAGAACGTCGTGAAGCTGTAATCAGCCGCACGAACCAAACGGCCCGCACTTCTCTCAGGAGTGCGGGCCTTTTGTTTTATATCTCACGAATTGTGAATCCCCGATGTACATCAGAAGCAGCGCCGCCGCCCCTCGTGCTTTTCCCGATACTGTGTAGCATCTTTTCGCGACCCAATGCGCATAGCCCATAGCCCATAGGAGGCATTCATGTCCCTCTCCCGCCGCCGCCTGCTGGTCGGGGGCACCTTCGCCGCTGCCGCGGGTGCGTTCGCACCGGCCGTGACGCTTGCCGAGAGGTTCCGGGTCCCGGCAATGCTTCCGCTCGATCCGGGCGACTGGCGATCAGTGCGGGAGCAGTTCGACCTCGCGCCCGAGTACGTCCACCTCGGCCTCTTCTACCTCGCGTCCCATCCCAGGCCGGTGCGCGCAGCCATCGAGCGTCTGCGCCAGCGGCTGGATCGGAACCCGTTCCTCACGGTGGAGCAGGGGATGTTCGAGCCCAAGCAGCACAACATGACCGCCGACGTGACCGGCGCCCTGGCCCGCTATACCGGGGCCGACCCGAACGACTTCGCGCTCACCAGCAATACGACAACGGGGCTGTCCGTGGTCTATCACGGTCTTCCCCTGAAGCCCGGAGACGAGATCCTGACCACCGATCAGGACCACTACGTCCATCACGAGTCCATCCGTCTTGCCACGGAGCGGACGGGTGCCAGCTGGCGCAAGATCCCGATCTTCAGCTCGTACGACTCGATCTCCGCCGACGATATCGTAGGCCGGCTCCGAAGGGCGATCGGCCCGAAGACGCGAGTGGTCGGGATCACCTGGGTTCACTCCTCCAGTGGTCTCAGGATGCCGGTGCGCCGGATCGCCGACGCCGTCGCCGAGCTGAACGCGAACCGCGGGCCGCAGAACCGGATCCTGCTGGTGGTGGACGGAGTGCACGGGTTGGGGGTCGAGGACCCACGGATCACCGCGTTAGGCGCGGACGTGTTCGCGGCCGGGCTCCACAAGTGGATTTTCGGCCCGCGGGGGACCGGGTTCGTATGGGCCAAGCCGGAGGTCTGGGCCACGATGCGGCCGCTCATTCCCAGCTTTCAGGATCTGGAGGAGTTCAACGCCTGGACCGAGGAGCGCCCGGCCCGTCCTCCGATCCGCGCAGCAATGTTCTCGCCCGGCGGTTTCCAATCGTTTGAGCATCACTGGGCGGTACCGTCGGCGATCGAGTTTCACGAGAAGATCGGACCGGCGCGGATCACCCAACGCGTTCACGCCTTGAACACCCAGATGCGCGAAGGGCTGAGCAAGATGGCCAACGTGGTGGTCTACACGCCGGCATCGAGCGAGCTGAGCGCGGGGCTGGTTTGTTTCGACGTGAAGGGACTCAAGGCAGGGGAGACGGTCGAACGGCTGCTGGCGAAGAGGATCCTGGCCTCGACGACGCCGTACCGGGTGCCGCTCTCACGGGTGGCCTGCGGGATCATGAACACGCCGGCGGAGGTCGAGAGCGCGCTCAGGGCGATACGGTCGCTCGGCTGAGGGGTTCTAGCGGCGCATCCTTCGCCTCAGCGGTGATCTCAAACGATCGCAGCCGAGCCTGGTGGTCGAAGATCTGGGCCGTCACCATCAGCTCGTCGGCACCGGTGCCGGCCACGAACGCATCCAGCCCCTGCCGGACCGTCTCCGGCGAGCCCACCACGGCATACGCCAGGGTATCGCGAAGCATGGCCTGCTCCATTGAATTCAGACTCCGCCCAAAATCTTCGACCGGAGGCGGGAGCCGGCCCGGCCGGCCCCGGCGCAGGTTGAGGAACGCCTGCTGGAGCGAGGTGAACAGCCACTCGGCTTCGGGGTCACTGTCGGCCGCGACCACGTTGATGCCAAGTATGACGTATGGGCGATCGAGCTGCTCGGAGGGCCGGAATTGGGCCCGGTAGAGGTCTATCGCCTGCATCATCAGGGCCGGCGCGAAGTGGGAGGCGAATGCAAAGGGCAGTCCCATTGCGGCTGCGAGCTGGGCGCCAAACAGGCTGGAGCCCAGGATCCAGATCGGCACGTCGAGACCCGTCCCGGGGATGGCCTGCACCACTTGCCGGGCCCGGTCGGCCGGAAGTAGGCCATCAGCTCGGCGACATCTCGGGGGAAACTCTCGGCCGACGCAGGACTCCGCCGGAGCGCGCGGACGGTCATCTGATCCGAACCAGGTGCTCGCCCCACACCGAGGTCAATGCGGCCGGGGAAGAGAGACGCCAGAGTGCCGAACTGCTCCGCGATCACCAGGGGCGAATGGTTGGGCAGCATGATGCCGCCGGCACCGACCCGAATCGTCGAGGTGCCACCGGCGACGTGCGCGATCACTACCGACGTTGCGGCGCTCGCGATGCCGGGCATGCTGTGGTGCTCCGCCAACCAGAACCGGTGGTAACCCCACCGCTCGGCGTGTTGGCCCAGGTCGAGCGACCGGCGCAGCGCCTCGGCGGCATTGCTGCCTTCGGGGATCGGTGCGAGGTCGAGAACAGAGAGCGGGAACATGGTTAGCGGTCCACCGAGGCCATCAGCCGCTCGTTGTAGCGCGGTCCGGCGACGTTCTCCGGAGAGAGCGCGGCGTCCAGCTGGGCCATCTCTTCCCGGCTCAACCCGATATCGGCGGCGCCGACGTTCTCTTCCAGGTAGCGCCGACGTTTGGTGCCCGGAATGGGGACCAGGTCAGGGCCCTTGTGCAGGAGCCAGGCGAGGGCGATCTGCCCGGGCATGACACCCTTCTGTGCCGCCAGCTCGTGGACAGCCGATGCGGCCCGCATGTTGGCGTCGAAGTTCGCTCCTTGATATCGCGGATCGCCCCGCCGGAAGTCGTCCTCGGGATACTCTTCCGCCCGCTTGGCCGTGCCGGTCAAGAAGCCGCGCCCCAATGGGCTGAACGGCACCAACCCGATGCCGAGCTCGCGGAGCAACGGGATGATACGCGGCTCGAGATTCCGCTCCCAGAGTGAGTATTCGCTCTGCAGCGCCGCGATGGGATGTACCGCGTGGGCCCGGCGGATGGTGTCCTCGCCGGCCTCGGAGAGTCCCAGGAATCGCACCTTCCCCTCGCTCACCAGCTCGGCCATCGTGCCGACGACGTCTTCGATCGCAACGGCGGGATCCACCCGGTGTTGGTACAGGAGGTCGATGTGGTCGCTCCCGAGCCGCCGCAGGGAGCCCTCGACCGCCTCCCGGATGTGCGACGGCCGGCTGTCCAGCGCCGTGCTCCGCTTATCGGCATCGATCCGCCAGCCGAACTTGGTCGCGATGACGACCTCGTCGCGCCGGCCTTTCAGCGCCCGGCCGACCAGCTCCTCGTTGGTGAAGGGGCCATAGACCTCGGCGGTGTCGAAGAAGGTCACGCCGAGCTCGATGGCCCGTTGGATGGTCGCGATGGACTCGCGTTCGTCCCGCTCGTCGGGCGACCCGTAGGACTGAGTCATCCCCATACAGCCCAGGCCCAGGGCCGATACCGTCAGCCCCTCGGTGCCGAGCTTCCGCTGTGGCAGCACTGTGCGATTCCTTACGGTGAGAGACTCCACCATGGCTCTACCTGCCCAAGGTAACCCTCGAGAGACGGGAGCGGGTTCCCGGCCTCATCGGGGAAAGCCCCATGGCGAGGGCGCGGACCGGCGTTGCCTTGCACGGGCCGACTCGGCACGACACCACCGTGCTCGTGGTCGACAACGAGTCGGTGATGCGCCGGTTTGTGCGCCGCTCGCTGGAGGCCAAGCACTTTCACGTCGAGGAGGCGCGGGACGGCGAGTCCGCGTTGGCACTCATCCAAGCGCGCAACGAGCCGTTCGACCTGGCGCTGACCGATCTCTCCATGCCTGGTATTGACGGGCGGCAGGTTTCGGAAACGCTGGCCCGCTATCGGCCGAGCGTGGCGGTGCTCTGTATGTCGGGGAATCCATGCGGGGCCGCATATTGGTCCCGGAGACAGTCCCGTCGGGGTCATGCTCAAGCCATTCACCGCGGAGGACCTCTATCACGCAGTGCGTGATGCGATCACGCGTTGCTGCAGATCTGACTGCTATTGCTGAGGATGAGATTGTCCGGGCGCATGCGGGGTCAGATGCAGGATCTAGTCGCTGCTGCGCAGGAGCTGCGCCGGATGAAGGTTCGGCGTAGGTCGAGCTCGTCTAAAAAGGCCGCGACTGATTACCACCTTCCGGTCTCAATGCTTACCGCAGGGTCTCCGGGCCTTCTGCAAAGGGTCGGGCAGATCTTCTCAATGCCGCTTCTAGGAACGGAAGGCCCAGCCCGAAGGAAATTTGCAGCGGCGGCTTCGACCTGACCGGCTCCTGTTGGCCAAAGCGGACCCGATAGAGGCGTTCCTGAACCCGCAGATGCAGGCTCACGATCTGGCCGATTTGGTAGCGCACCGCGGTACCCAGGATCCCGCTCACCGTTGAGCTCTCGAACAGGTCCTCGTAAGCGGGCTGGCCGCCAAAGACCAGGCCGACAGCGGTGTGCACCTCCCACGAGAGCATCCGCGTCGGCGGAAGCAGCCAGTATCGCGCGCCGGTCGTGCCGCTGAGCACGTGGGAGCCGGTGGCGACGTCAATCTTTCTGCCGGCTCCGTGAAACGTGACAACCCCCGGCATGTAGGCGATGCCGGTGACCACGTCGAAGCGTTCGTTGAAGGTCATGATCAGGCGGGCGCCGACGGTCATGCCGATCTTCTGCCGGACGTGGAGCAGCCCATTCTCTAGCGAGACTCGGGTCGGCAGAGAGAGGGTTGCGTGGGGACGGAGCTTCACTTGCTGCGAGTTGAGTTCGGAGCCCCACAGGCACACCAGCGCGGCTGCACATCCTAGGCACAGGAACCGCTGGCTGGTAGCTCTGCTGGTGCGCATCGACTGTACCTCAGACTGGGCCGGCGGGGTGCCTGCGGCGCACCCGGCTGCCCTATCGATTCACTCCATCACCCTCTAGACGCGGTGTCTTTCGTCACACTTAGCCGCCGAGTGTTCTCGCTGTTCGTGACCCAGGCTACAGAGTCGGCGGTGCCAGGTTTCCGCAGGCGACGGTCATCGCGTCGTTAGCGGCAGATGCGCGGACGATCACGAAGTAGCTGCCCGTGGTTGGTGTCTCGAGCGGCACGGTCGCCGACGATGTTGCGCGGCCGTCGCGCCCCACTTTGGCGGCGTGGTACAGGTCAGCGGCGCCAAACACGCCCTCATCGGACCCACACTGCCCGCGGTGCAGCTGCCATGGATGCAGGCCTCCGGGGGTGGCATTAGCGAGGTTGAGGGACACGATGGTGGTACCGCTCTTAGTCCCCGGTGCCATGGAGGCCGACCCGTTCATCTGTACCGCGCCGGCAAGGTCGGCCGGCGTGGCCAGGTTGGCGTGCCAGCGGGCGTTCAGATTCTCGTCCTTGGTGCTCACCTCGACCGCCGACTCGTGGTGGAACGGATTACATGAGGTCAGCGCGAAGGCAGAGACTGCGAGCACGAGAAGTCGACGATTGTACATGTGCCCTCCCCGGGGCGGTCCTGCAAGAAGCCTGGTTGGGCAGGAGCGCCAGTGGAAAAGCCTGCGCTATTGACCAAGCGGTTAATAAATATTACTCTGTATTGGACAGAAGGTCAATGGCAAGGAAGGAAGCGATTATGCCGGGACAGAAGGCAACAGAGGCCACCCGACGGGAGCAGATTCTGAAGGCGGCGTACGAGGTGGCGTTGCGCCGGGGGATCGACGGCCTCACCGTGCGGGCCGTTGCCGCCAGAGCGCGGCTCAGCCACGGCCTGGTCCTGTTCCACTTCAAGCGGAAGGACCAGCTGGGTCTCGCCCTACTCGATAGGGTACTGGCGACCACCCTGTCGCTCAGGATCCCCGACGAGATCGACACCATCTCGAAACCGCGGGAGCGCCTGCAGGCGCTGCTGGGCCATGAGGTGCACCGGTTGTTGGAGGAGCCTCGCCGGATCCGACTGTTGTTGGAGTATTGGGCTCGCGGTGCTCACAACGCCGTCATCCGAGGGA
>JBBQXQ010000057.1:0-20107 GCA_038209515.1 Gemmatimonadales bacterium | reverse complement strand
GGGGCCGAAACTCCGCTTACCGAGGCATACGTCGACAACGACAACGGCGTCCTGGTCCACTCCGGCAAGTTCGACGGCCTCACGGTGGCCGAGGGCAAGCGCGCCATCACCGCCTGGCTCGCCGAGCGGGGCGCGGGCAAGGCCGTGGTCAACTACCGGCTGCACGACTGGTGCATCTCCCGCCAGCGCTACTGGGGCCCGCCGATCCCGATCATCTACTGCGAGGAGCACGGCGCGGTGCCGGTACCGGAGAAGGATCTGCCGGTACTGCTTCCGCTGATCGATGATTTCCGGCCGGACGACACCGGCGTCTCTCCGCTGGCCCGGCACGAGGAGTGGTACTACACCCCGTGCCCGATCTGCGGCAAGCGGAGTCGGCGCGAGACCGACGTGAGCGACACCTTCCTCGATTCGTCGTGGTACTACCTCCGGTACCCGAGCACCGAGTTCGACGACCGGCCATTCGATCCGGCGCGCACTCGCAAGTGGCTGCCGGTCACCAGCTACATCGGCGGGAACGAGCACGCGGTGCTGCACCTGTTGTACTCCAGGTTCGTCACCATGGTGCTGCATGATCTCGGCCACCTGCACTTCGACGAGCCGTTCCGAAGGTTCCGGGCCCATGGGTTGATCGTGAAGGACGGCGCCAAGATGTCCAAGTCGCGGGGCAATGTCGTCATCCCCGACGAGTACATCACCAAGTGGGGTGCCGACACCTTCCGGATGTATTTGATGTTCCTGGGTCCGTTCCTGGAGGGTGGCGACTTCCGCGATGAAGGCATCAGCGGCCCCAGACGATTCCTGGAGAAAGTCTGGAGACTCGTCACCGAGACGGTCACCCCGACTCCTGACTCCCGACTCCCGACTCCTAACACCCGACTCCCGACTCCTGACTCCCGACTCGTCATTAAGTACCACCAGACGGTCAAGCGGGTCACCGAGGGGATGGAGCAGCTCCACTACAACACCGCCATCGCGGGGCTGATGGAGTTCGTCAACACGCTCCGGGAGGAGAGCTGCACTCACCGCGACATGGTCGAGGGGCTGATCCTCATGCTCGCCCCCTTCGCGCCCCACTTTGCCGAGGAGAGCTGGGAGCGGCTGGGGCACGACGGCTCGATCTTCGACGCGCGCTGGCCCGCCTGGGACGAGGCTCTCGTTGTGGAAGACCAGGTCGAGGTGGTCATTCAGGTGAGCGGGAAGACGAGGGGTAGGGTGTCGGTGCCGCGGGATGCGGAGCAGGGGGCGGTGGTGGCTGCGGCGCAGGAGGATGCCGCGGTGCGGCGGTTTACCGAGGGCAAGGAACTACGGAAGGTGGTGTACGTGCCGAACCGGCTGCTGAATCTGGTCGTCGGCTAGTTCGAGAAGTGTTCCCAGCTAGTGAATGCTCGTTCTCTGTGAGGGGTTCGAGGTGCATGCGTTTGAGATGTTGCCTAGATAAAGCAAGGCGCCCGCTATCTCCCCAATCGTTTTTCGTTGATCGCTGAGCGGGTCCAGTACGAAGCGCTGAATGGCCTGCCCAAGAACGTAGATCGCTACCGCTAAAAGGACGGTCCGGGCGGCTGAATCCGGAGATGGGCAAGTGTGCGGCTGCGCGAAAATCACTTCCGTAGGAATGTTGCAAAGCACAGCTCGGACGAGCCGACCCTTTCAAAGCCGGATTGCGTCACCATCGCTTCGAGAGGGCCCTCGACGTTGCCGCCGAACACTAACATCGTCACAAGGCGTCGGTGGTCAGGATCCCAGGTGCGAGAGAGTATAGCGATTGGGTCACTCTGCGGCGGAGCGCCCGCCATGACGACCTCGAGCTGCGGACCAGTGGCCCCCGTCGTCTCAGCTACTCGTGACGGCATCCCCGCTCCGCTGAACGCGGCGGCAACAAGATCAACTAGCGACCGATCACGTGCATCCAAGGGCCAAGGCAAGGGCGGCGCGCCCTGGCCAATCGTGTACCGCTCCCAGGGCGTTCCTGCCAGGGCCGGACGTCGTCCCCTGCGGAAGAGAACATAGGCCAGCAAAGCGGCAGCAATCAGGAACACAGCGAGGCCCATCAGGTAGCCTCCTGCTTGTGCGGGTGATTGGGCCCGTACCCACTGCTAAGATAGCAGAGGCGAGCTGCAGAACTGCCGACCAGGCTACGGGTTGTCGGGCTAATTGGGCGTTCTTGGAGACCCCTTCAGCCGTCCAAAGGTTAGACTAATTTCTGATCCTCGCCCGAGCTGCGACGATTGCGAGTTGCTGCGGCCTTCCGGCCAGCTGCCCTCCGCCTGCGTGTTGTTGCTGCCTTGCGACCGACGGCCCTGCGCTTACGTGTGACTGCGGCCTTCGCGCCTGCTGCGCGGCGCTTCCGGGTGCGCGCGGCCTTCTTGCCTGCGGCTCGCCGCTTCCGCGTTGCGGCTGCTTTCTTGCCTGCGCTCGCCATAAAGGCCTCCTTAGAGAAATCAATGTGTAAGAGGAGCTATCGGTGCTGCCTAACCACCTGCGAATCAGATTGCGCAGGCTATCGGCTGTAGCTCGGTTATGTTGAACCACCACGCAAGGTGACGGCGGCTGAAGAGTGCCCGGCCCTACGCTGAACCAGTAAAAAGAGCACACTGGAAGTGACCCAAGCCACAACCCAGACCACGAAGAGTATGGCCGCAGTAAGTAGAAATGTTGTACCGATTCGGAGAGGACTCCTGTAGGCGATGGCGGCGATAGCGTAGAGCACAAGGAGGGCAGTCCAGCTTCCATTTAGGAGGCACGGCCATTCTAGCTGATCGTCAGCGCTCATGACCTTTGCTATGTCTCCCTCCGGGTCGGGAATGCCTTCAACAATGCGTTGGGCCCTCAAGATCGCAGCTAATGGTGTGTACCAGATGCCGAAACACAACATGACGATGGGCAGACTAATCGCGATGCTGAGCAAAAGTACGCCCTGGAGTCCGAGTGTCGTGAAGAGACTGGGCTTGGAAAGGAAGATCGTGAGCGAGCCGGGGACGAACAACGCGAAGGCGGCAACCACCAAGCTGAGAGGGCGACTACGCTGCGACGTGATGAGTACACTTAGAGGCTCTCCCAGCACCGATTCCTCCCCTATGTGATAGACGTCTTGTATCTGGTGCTCCGGCGGTTTTGACGATGATCACGCCTATGAGGAACGGCTCTGGGCTCCTTCCAAGAGATGCATGGCAAGGCTGCTGAGACGCAGGTACTCATAGGCACGGATTGGATCACTAATATTTCCGTCCGCCGTGTGGCTCTTTTCGTTTCGGAAGCGATCGATCGCCATCGTAAGAAACTTCACGCCATTCTGGAAATCCTCATCCACATGTGGAGCCGCGGCCCCGCCTACGTACAGGTTCCCTTTACCAAAGGCATCCGATCCAGTCTCGTAGCCTGTAAGGGCACGAAGCCTATCTCGAACTAGCTTGAAACTCTTCTCGACAGCTTCTGCGTAATCGCCCCCCTCATAGAGGTTACGACATTTCGCATAAATCTGGGGATGTAAACTCTCTATTGCGATGGCATCTGGGGATTCACCAACCGCAAGTTCGAGCCTCCCAATTTGGCGGTCTAGCCAGAAAAGCCCTAATTCGAGTGCACTCTTCGCGTATGGGAAAGTGAAGCGTGGGGATGAGTACTCTCCGGTCCTGGTGACAGCGGTGAACTCCCCCCCGATGTCTCTTTCCTCGTAAAGTTTTGTGAGCTCGGCGGCTGTCTCGTCTCGCCACTTACCGAAGAGAAAGAGCCAGTCCTGGTATCCTCCGGTGTTTTCAGCGATATCGGCTTTGGCTGTAAGATCCTTGCCAGCTCGAATACGGCCCTCGATGGCCCTCTTAACCTCTTCACGCGGCTTCAACAGCTTCGCCATGTTTTCCTATGTCTGACCGATTAGTTCTGATCGGCCTCGACGAAATTTACCTTTCAGCTCTCGTCCCTGAGGCTCGCTCAGAAGCGTTCCTCGTACTCGTCGCTGACGCGGAGCAGGATGCTGTTGTACTCGTGAAGGGTGTGGGTCGGATTAACCCAGGTGAAGTGGTACGGCGGTCGGTTCGTCGCCGAGTACGGCAGGACCAGTACCTCGTCGTAGAGCGGCCGGACTTCCGTGTCAATGCGGCGGAGAATATCGGCGGCCTCCTGTGCCGGTGCACTCTTCGCAATGAAGGAGCGCTTACCCTCCCAGCCGGTATACTCGGGAGCGTGATTCACCCCGACGATTGCTAACCGGATCGCCGCCTTGTTCTGCTTCGTGATTGATCGGGCCTGCTTCTCAAGGTCCCCTATGACGCGATCCACCTGCGCGACCATCTTTGTCGCCATGATCTTCACCTCGGCGCCAATCTGAAGCTGGGCGAGAGGTCCACGGGACGTGGTGTAGGGCGGGCACACTTCGGGAGCTGCGCCGGGCACGAGGACTCCAAACGTACCGTCTGGTCGTCTAGCCGGCCGGCCGAAGACCTTGCCCTGGTTATTTACGACGAGTTGACGCTGCTCGATGCGCTGGACCAGCTTTGGACTGCGCGCTAGGGTAAGGAGGTCGTCATAGAAGAAACCAGCGATCCGGTCACCGTGGGTGCTGATGCGGTGCTTATAGAGCTGCCCGGTAAATAGCGCCTGGAAGGCATCGAGAAGCAGGGGCATCGCGGTAAGTAACGGCCCGCGATGAGGTTGGTCAAGTTTGTTAGGCGAAGCTCAAGTCGGCGTCAGTACGAGCCTGTTGGAACCTCTTTCGGACCATGGCCATATACGCGGGCTCTATCTCGTAGCCGATACTGGACCGCTGCGCCCGCATTGCTGCCTCTGTAGTGGTGCCAATACCAACAAACGGGTCCAGCACTACGTCGCCGATGAACGAGAACATCCGGATCAGGCGATACGCCAGCTCCACGGGAAACGGCGCTGGGTGCCCGCGTAGGGTAGACGAGCCCGAAATGTCTGACCAGAAGGAGCGGAACCACTTTCCGTAGGACTCTTTGTCGATCAAGCTAAGGAGGCGCTGCTCCGGCGTCGGCGTCCGATATCCTCCTGGTTTTCGAAACATCAGGATGTACTCAACATCGTTTTTGATGATCGCATTGGGCTCGTATGGTTTGCCCAGGAATGGTGAGCCGTTACCTTCAACCTCAGTCTGCGCATTGGCGATCTTATACCAGAGTATCGGCGTCAGATAATCGAACCCGATGCGGCGACAGCGGACGGATATGTCGGCATGCAGCGGCACCACTAGATGGCGACCCACCCGCCTCCTCGGCAGGCAAACGTCCCCAACCACCACGCACATCCGCCCACCGGGAACGAGCAGCTCATAGCAGCGGCGCCATGCCTTATCGAGCTCGTCGTGAAAGCGCTCGTAATCCTGGAGATGCCCGAGTTGTCGCTCACCGGCCGCGCCATCGTACTGCTTTAGTGTCCAGTAAGGGGGAGAGGTGACGACAAGGTGAACCGGCTCGGTGAGCTCGTGCATTTCCCGAGCGTCGCCCAAGATGAGCCGATGCAGCGTCCGGTGAGCAAATGCCGAGGAAAGTCCGGCAGCCCTAAACTTACTCTCGACGGACGGTTCTGTTTTTGCAGTCCGGGTCATCTAGGTCCTGACCATTAGGCAACGAATCGCGGGTATATGGGCGCTTCGGTTAACGAAGATAGTAAGTACTAGACCTTTTTGGAGGATCAAATTTACTGCGAACGTACTGGGAACGCTGCCTCTTCTCTAGGGCTGCTACTCTGCTGCCGCTGTGCAAACCGAAGAGAGGACTCCTTGTTACCCCCTTGGCCTTACCCGTGGCCCGATCCGCAACTCCCGCCCCTCCTGCGACAGGAGCACATCCGCCACCGGGCGCGCGTCCGCCGGACGAGGCCGGTGCGTCGCCCACCAGTGCTCCGCTCGCTCGACGGTCCAGGCCGATTCCAGGGCGACGGCGTCGAGCTGGGTGCTCACCGCCTCCGCGCTGGGCGGACGGCGCCTCGGGTCCTTCTCCAGGCACGCCATGACCAACTCCTCGAGCCGAGCCGGGATGGGCAGCTCGGACCTGGTTGAGGGTCTGGGAGGCGGCGTGTGGGCGTCCGCGGGCAGCGGCCCGTACTGTCGCACCAGGGTATCGAGATCCAGCCCCGTCGAGCAGCTCCATCACGTAGTACAGCCTGCCGTCCTCGGTGGCGCCGAAGTCGTAGAGCTGCACCGTGTGGGGCGACTTGAGCGCGGCGGTGGCGCGGGCTTCGCGCTCGAAGCGCCTGAGCAGCAGCTCGGGATCGCCCGACATCTGCGGACGGATGAGCTTGATCGCCGCCGGCCGGATCAGCAGCCGGTGCCGCGCCCGCCAGACCTCGCCCATCCCGCCGCCACCGATCTTCTCCTCGAGGACGTACTGACCGAGCTCATTGGCTTCGGCGACCTGCTGGCGAAGTCCGTAGGTGACCCGTGAGATAATGGTGGCCAGCGTGGTTCCCAGGACGCTCCAGAGGACCGTGTTGAGGGTCATGTACTGCTTCTGGTAACCCGCGGTGAATCCGGGCAGGACCGACGTGGGGTGATGGCGCGCGATGCACACGACCACGGTTGGCAGGAACGCCAGGGCCGAGAGCACCATGGTTCGGCGCGGCCGGGACGGCACCAGGATCGCCCGGATCATCACGGTGACGGTGAGGGCCAGCAGCACCTGGAGGATCTGCCCCTCGTCCTTCACTGTCATGATCGACAGGAAGCCGCAGGCCACGACAATGCCGATGGCATCGAGCGCCCCTAGGCTCCGCACCGAGAGCCTGGCGCTCCTGGCCAGGAACCAGAGCAGGCCCATCGTCGAGCTGGCAGCGAGGTGGCCCAATGCGACCGGCCCCGTCACCACGGCGGCGAACGGGGCCGCCGCCGACCAGCACCATGCTGGCGAGGAGGAAGAGGTAGAATCCGAACGACACGAGGAAGAGCGTCTTGCCGACCAGCGCCAGGCGCTCCCGCACGAAGTCCAATCCGTTCGAGGTGTCGAGTCCCTGCTCCAGGACGCCACGAGTCCCGGACTCGGCCCGACGAGCCGGTGATGCCGACACGCGGAGCGGATTGGTCGTCATCGTCGAAGCATAACGCCACCGCCGCCGACAGTCGGGGGAGCTTGGAGCTTGGAGCTTGGAGCTAGGAGCTAGGAGCTAGGAGCTTGGAGCTAGGAGCTTGGGGATTAAGCACTACAGCTCCCAGCTCTCAGCTCCCAGCTCCCAGCTCTCCTGACCACGCCCGCCTCACGCTGCGGGCCTCACCTCTCCTCCTGCCGGCGTCCCTCCCTCCGGCTCCGTGCCCGGCCGCGGCGTCCCCAGGATTGTACTCGCGCTGATCCACGACCCCAGCAGCTACCCCGCATCCGGATGTGACCGGCTGCAACACGTGGACGAGACGCTTTCTCACCCCCGGCACGCCCCACGGTCAAAGTCGGTCGTGACGATGAAGGACCCGTCGGGCAGGACCGTAATGTGGAAGATCAGAAGCGCGATGAAGTTGGTCTCTCCGCCCTGGCTCACCAGTTGAGCGCCCTCCCTATGAGTGAACGAGACCTGCGGTGCTTCGGGGCTGGGCGATTCGAAGGTGAGGTGGTCAATCTCGCGAAACACATACCGGGTCCCGCTCTCACTAACGGCTGTGCCTGACACCTTAAAGAAGTCCGTGTAGTTCGTGAAGTTGCCCGACGCGGCACCCGGACCCACGCCATTGAAGACGTGGAGTGCCTCGCCGGTGAGCGTCAGCAGCTCCCCGGTACAGGGATTTTCAATCACATCCGAGATCGGTTCGCGGACGACTTCTCCCACGTGGGCCTTGACCAGATCGGGAGGGGTCGAACTGAGGCCGACTGACGCGGGCTGGGTAGGCGAGTCGCACCCGGCCAGCAGGGCAGCCACGGCTAGGTATGCAGTAATGTGGCGCATCATGTGCCTCGTGGTTGAAGGGAGAATGGGATGACGAGCCCCTGCTCAGCGGGTGAGGGCGGCGCAGAGCTCCGCGGCCACGGCGGGGTCCTCAATGGGCCGGAACACCCCGCGATGGGTGTCGTCGGGCCGGTCGAGGCCGGCGATGTGGGCGATCACGCCGAACCCGGGGGCTTGGACCGTAACCTCGCCGTGCGACGCCCCCACGCCGCTGTCGATGTCATTGGGATCGGCATACTGGCTATCATACCAATTGCCATGCACGTTGATGGCGACCGTCGGGCCGGCGCCCTCGGGCGACAGGCTCCAGGTGCCCTCGAGATCCTCGGTCACGTGCCGCTTCACGATCACGCGGTCGGAGGCGTTGTACCAGCGGGTGCCGTGGCGGACGTCGCTGCTGGTCTCGTAGACCGTGCCGCAGGGGAGGTCGAACACCGGCTCGTTCACCAGCTCGAGGACCAGGCTCGTATGGCAGAGGATCCACCGCCCATCGGCCCGGCATTCGGCCTCGGCCCCGACCAGTCGCGGCGCGGGCGTGAGCGTGGCAGGGTCGACGACCTTGCTGCCCGGGGCGAACGCGGGGGTGGCCGTGTTCTGCGTCGAGGAGTCGGCCGGGTCGGTCGCACGGTCGCAGGCGGTCAGAAGGACGGCCGCCAGGATTGCCCCTCCAGTCAGTGTCAGTGATCGCATGGTCGGATTCTCAGGTGAGGTGTGTAGCGTAGACTGCTCCTACCAGTAAACGCGTCATACCTCCCCCAAAAGCGACATCCGCCGGCGAGCCCAGCCTTCGCCCACGTGAACTGTGCACCACCGCGATCCCGGATGTGCCGCCGCCACCGACAGTCGCGACTATCGGCGGCGGTTCACGTGTCCACCCCTCGCCTCGATGGCTCGGGGCGAGCTCTACCTGACCACGCCCGCCTCACGCTGCGGGCCTCACCTCCCCTCCTGCCGGCGTCCCTCCCTCCGGCTCCGCTCCCGGCCGCGGCGTCCCCAGCACCGTGCTCGCGCTGATCCAGGACCCCAACAACTGTCCCTGATCGGCGAACCGCTGCCGGTTCCGGCCATCCATCACCCGGACGGCCCGGACGATCTCCGTCGCCACCGCCCGGAGCTCCCGGGTGGCGCCGACGTGCGCCGTGCGGCCCTCGTGTCCCAGGGTCACGGCCGCATCGAACTGGTCGAGCGTCTGGACGAACTCGTCCAGCACCGACTGCGCCAGGCCGTACTTGGTGAGCAGCTCCCGGTGCTCCTGCGCCGAGCTGGCCATGCTCCGTGCCGCGGTCCGAAACGCGAAGGAGGTGGACGCACCCGGCCTGAAGGTGAACGTCTTCCCCAGCTCGTGCTCCTCCCGCGCGGCCGCCCGCCCCACCTCGGCCAGGTGCGCGATCGGAACATTGCGCATCTGCCGCCGGAGCTCCGCCTTCCGCGCCGCGGCCGCGTGCACGTGGACCAGCCCGTCGCGCTGCACCGTCGCGGTCTCGGTCGCCCGCGCAAGCAGCTGCTCCAGCCGGGCCGCCGTCGTCGCCATGCCCGGCTCGGTGTCGGGGTGCGCCCGGCTGAACTCCAGCGCGCGCGTCCCCATCTCAATCCTCCTGCGTGAGTCCCCGTCCATACTTTCCTCCTTTGCATCGGCCGGAGGATGGCCGGGCATCCCGGCACTCGTGATGATGCTGAGTTACGAGAGGGCCGACACGCACCCGGCGCGTGCCGGTCGTGTGGCTAGAGGAGGCATCAGGCGTGCCAGACCTTGCACCGGCAAAAAAACCGTTGCGATCGAGTTCGAGATCGTTGCGTTTGACCCCGAGGTGGTTGCGCAGGCAGGAAATATTGTTTCGTTTGCCCGCGCTGCCGTCGCGAACGCGCAAATGATGCCGCTCGCTGGCTCGATGCCCTCGCGCACGGTCGCGGGGTCGCTGCGTTCGGCCCAAAGGAGGCCCGTCGCCGGTTTTTGGCGACGCGACCCGACCCGAGATTGTCGCGATTTGATTAAATGCGGTCGCGAAGGCGCCGGAGGAGCACCCGATCCTGTCGCGTGGCGTCGCGATTCGATTTGTAGTGCACCGGAACCTTTTTGGGCCGATCCGCTGTCACCTGAGGTGCTCGCGTACGCATCGAAGGTTGTCGCTCCGGCCCGTATGATAGGGCACTTGGTCCCGATGTCGGCGCGATCGCATCCGATGAGCACGCGGTTGCGTTTGGGGACCACGCGCACGCGTCATCGGCCCGACCGCCCGACCGCCCGACCGCCCGACCGCCCGACCGCCCGACCGCCCGACCGCCCGACCGCCCGACCTCTTTTGGGGACATCGGTCGATTCCGGCGACCCTCGTTCGACGTGTAGGTAGAGAAGCGCCTTGGCAGTCACCCTGAGACTGGAGCCATTCCATGAAGTATCTGATGCTGATCAAGCACTCGGAGAGCCACCGGGGAGGTCCGATCCCCAGGCGCTGATGGACGCCATGGGCGAGTTCGTCTCCGAAAGCTTCAAGAGCGGCGTCCTCAAGGACACGGCTGGGCTCAAGCCCACCGCCGAAGGCTTCCGGGTTCGCTCCAGCGGGAAAAGGCTCACGGTGACCGATGGACCGTTCACCGAGTCCAAGGAGGTCGTCGGCGGCTATGCCCTGGCGGAGTTCGCCTCGAGGGATGAGGCGTTGAAGATGGCCCGGGAGTTCATGGAGCTGCACCGGGTACACTGGCCGGAGTTCGAGGGGGAGTGCGAGGTGCGGCCGCTGGAGTAGCTATTGGCTATTAGCCATTAGCTATGAGCAAAGCAACGACCCTCGGATGATTCACCAGAGGGTCGTTCGTGTTTGGAGCAGGCTAATAGCTAATAGCTAATAGCTAATAGCCCCCTAAAGCAGCTTGACGATCCACTCACCGACGAAATAGCCTATCGCTGCCACGCCCAGGCCGACGAGGAACATGTCGAGCCCGCTCCGGAACACGCCTCGTCCAGTGAAGAAGCTGCGCGCGGCCCCAACCCCGAAGTGGGAGACCATGGCCAGCCCGAACGCACTCCAGATTGCCCCTCGTCCGGTATCGAACAGGAACGGCGCCACCGGTATGAAGGCGCCGAATGCCGTGGCCACACCGGTGATCCAGCCCTCGCGCATCGGTGTGCTGGTGGCATCACCGATCTTGAGCTCTTCCCGCACCTGCTCTTCCAGGGCGCGATCCGGATCTCCCATAACCTGGGTGGCCAGGGTCTGCGCCTGCGCAGCATGAATCCCCTTCGCCTGATACAGCAGGCTCAGCTCCTCCAGCTCGAGCTCCGGCATCAGCCGGATCTCTTCCTTCTCCATGGCGATCTCGTGCTCGAACACTTCCCGCTCGCTCTTGGCGGCCAGGTAGCCCGACGACCCCATGGACAAGGCATCAGCCACCATGCCGGCCAGACCGGCCACCAACACCGCGTGCTCGGCGGCCTGGAGGTTGCCTTGTGCGCCGATCATGCCGGCGACGAGCCCGAAGTTGGCGGTGAGTCCGTCGTTGAACCCGTATACCAGATTCCGGAGTAAGCCGCCGGCACCGGTCTTGTGCCAGGGCTCGCCGTGGGCGCCACTCATCTCGGCCAGGGTTTCGGCGTGTTCGGCCGACTCCTTGGCCAGCCGGAGAGCCGTGGGGCCGGCGGTTCCATCGGGCGCGCTGCGATACAGGTTGAGGTAGCCCTTTACCTCGCGGCCTTCTTCCTCCAGCAGCATCGGGAGCAGCACCCCGCTTCCCACCGTGCGTGCCAGCCAGGCCCGGAGCCGAGCCCCGCGGGAGGGGGTCGGGGCCGCCACCGCGTGCCCATTCTCCGCCAGCAACTTGCGCCACATCTCCACGTGGCGGTCCTCCACCCCAGCCAGCTGCTGGTAGAGACTCGCTTTCTTGGGGTCCTTTTCGGCCTGGGCCAGCTCGCGGTAGAGGAACGCCGCGTCGGCCTCATCTTCCAGGTGATGGAGCCAGGTGTGGGGTGGCGGGGGCGTCGTAGATGTCATGGAAGGAGAATAACGGTGAACTCGGATATTCGCAGACCGACTGGTGGGGAACTCCGACGGGGCGCGTCAGCACGAGGGGAGGAGACCGGGGCGGCCCTCGTTACAGGCTGAGATCCGCTGCAGCTGAGCCGAGCCGGGCTCCGACCGTCGAGTGCTGGCGCCCCGAGGAGTGCCCCGCCAGTCGGTCGCACCCCCACAGTTTTTGCGATTCAATGCTTCAGCGCTTGCATCCCGCGCTAGGGACGGGCTCCTCCGGGCACTGCAGCACTCGAAGTTCGGAGCCCGGGCGCATGCTCTGAAGGCTGCCTCCAGCGAGGAAGGCTCGCCCGGTCTCCTCGCCTCGTGCTGACGTGCCCTGCGGAGCCGCCCCCAGGGCGGGATACCCGTTTACTGTTCACTGTGGACTGAGCCGGGCGCTGCAACGCTTTAGGCGGCCCTGGCATCCCTAGATACGCTATGACTGGAACGCTTTTGATGGATTCTTCCCTCCTCGCCGATGCCGAAACGGTCGTTGCCCGCGCCCGAACCGGGGATCCGGAGGCGTTGGGCGCGCTGTATCGCGCATTCCAGGTGCCGGTCTACAACATCGCCCGCCGGATCTGCCGGACGACTGAGGATGCCGAAGACGTATTGCAGGAGACCTTCTTCGAGGTGTGCCGCAGCATCGGGAGATATCGCGAGGAGGGGAGCCTCTGGGGCTGGATCCGCACGATCGCCGCGAGTAAGGCGCTCATGCGGATCCGGCGCAACAAGTATCGGGACACCGATGAGCTGCACGACGAGGTCGTCGGGCGCCGGCAGGAGGATAGCCACCTGCGGATGGACCTGGAGGCCGCCCTCGAGCGCCTCTCCGAAACGTCCCGCGCCGTAGTCTGGCTGCACGACGTAGAGGGGTATACTCACGAAGAAATTGCCACCATGATGGGAAAGACCCCGAGCTTTTCGAAGTCGCAGCTCGCCCGGGCTCACGCCCGGCTGCGCCAGTGGCTTGGGGAGGAGGTCGCTGCATGACTCATCTCTCGATGGAAGCGCTGCTGAGCCTGCGGGAGCCGGGGACCGAGCCCGGTGGGGCCGCTGCCCGCGAGCACCTGAAGGAGTGCGCCGACTGCCAGGCCGAGCTGAACCGGCTGGATCAGCGAGTCGCCCGGCTGAAGGCGCTGCCGACCTTGCGGCCCAGCCGGGACCGCTGGCCTGAAACGGCGGCCCGGTTCCGGGCCGAACGACTTCGACGTCGCACCCGACAGGTGGGGTTTGCCGGTCTGGCGGCGGCCGCCTCGGTGGCGCTGGCGGTGACCGTCGTCGATCGTCCCCAACCGGTGGAAACCAATCCCAATCAGATCAATCAGGCCATGGAACGGTCCCAGGCGCTGGAGACCGCGCTGAACGACTATAACCCTGAGGCGCGGGTGCTCGACGGACGGACCGCCCGAATCGCCCAGGAGCTGGAGGACCGAATCGCGCGGCTCGACCGCCAACTCGAGATGACCGAGCTATCCCCGAAGCAGGCCCGCGATCAGGAGCTGCTCCAGCTCTGGCGCGAGCGCGTGGGCCTGCTCGATGCGCTAGTGGACGTACACGCCACCCACGCCAGCAACGCTGGGCTCTGACCCAGGAGTCGCCTATGTACCACAACTCGTTAGTCGCGGCAGCTCTCGCACTGGTCGGCGCCGGTCCATTGCCGGGGAGAGCCCTTGCCCAGGAGCCCGGTGTCCGCCCGGACGAGATGGGGGGACCCCAGCGGGTCATGCAGTTTGTGATGAATCGGCGAGCCCGGCTCGGACTCAAGGTCAACCTCCGGGCCCGGTCCTCCGACTCGGTGGGCGCCTATGTCGACGCGGTAACCCCGAATGGACCGGCGGCAAAGGCCGGCATTCAGTCGGGTGACGTCATTACCAGGTTAGACGGGAAATCGGTTCTGGCCGGCCACCCGGCCGAGGCCGACGGCGATCGGGAGTCGCTGCCCGGGCTTCACCTGATCGAGCTGGCCGCTCGGCTCGCGCCCAACGACACCGTGGCGGTGGAGTTTCGCCGGGGGAAGGACAAGAAGACGGTCTCGGTGGTAACCGCCAATGAGTCCGATATCCTCTTCGAGGGCCGCCCGGGCGGCCGTACCATGGCATTCAGGTATTTCCGGCCGGACGAGTCGGGCCGGACCCCCATGCCGCCGGAGGACAGTGATTTCGAGGAGCGGTTGGGTATGGGTCCATTTCTCTATGGCTCTCCCCTGGCCGACCTCGAGCTCGCACCCCTCAATCCCGATCTTGGCCAGTACTTCGGTGCCAGTAGTGGGGTACTGGTGGTGAGCGCGCCTAAGGACTCGGAGCTCGGCCTCAAAGGCGGAGACGTGGTTCTGGCGGTGGATGGCCGTAAGCCGGCCAGCCCCTCCCAGCTCCTCCGGATCCTCCGCAGTTACGAGCGGGGCGAAAACTTCAAAATCGAGGTCCTGCGGAAGCAGAGGCGGGAAACCGTCACCGGACGGGTGGGGAACCGCGCCGCCGACTGAGCCTACTCTCGTCAATCTCGCTTCCAGCCGCTGAGGCAGGTGCTAACGCGCGCTCCGGTTGCCCGGTCCCGTATCCTGGCGCGTTAGACATACAATTGTTACGACGGACGACGCGGAGGGACGGAGCGGCCAGAGCGCGCGTCAGCACTTGCCAGCAGACCCGGAGGGGATGCTTCGCGAGCGTAGCAAGTGCGGTGGCGCGCGGCGGGCGCTCCGTCCCGAAACGGTCACCGGAAGGGTAGGCAACCGCCCTGCCGACCGACCGCCTGACCGCCTGACCGCCTGACCGCCTGACCGCCTGTCCGCCTGTCGGCCCGTCCGCCCGTGTGTGCGCCCGCTCACAGATGCCGCAACGCGGCCTAGGTATATCTTCGGTCCACCTTGGAGGAAACTATGGGAATCCTGTGGACCTTGATTATCGGACTCGTTGTGGGTGCAATCGCTAAGCTGTTGATGCCAGGACGGGATCCGGGTGGAATCATCGTCACCATGTTGATCGGTGTGGCCGGTGCCCTGCTGGCAGGGTTTCTGGGACGGGCGATGGGGTGGTATGCCGATCCGGGTGCAGGCCCGGGGATCATCGCTTCGATCATCGGCGCCATGCTCTTGCTCTTCCTCTACCGTCTTTTTGTTGGTCGGCGACGGGGTACCACAGTCCCATAGCGAGCGTTAAGCGGTAACGAGCGGTAACGAGCGGTAAGCGGTAAGCAGCCAGGCCACGTCCGGAGCTCGTGTCGACTCCTGTTCGCGGCCCCAGCTGCTTACCGCTTACCACATACTCTAGACCAGTTGGACCCTCGCCTGGAGCGCCCGCTCTGGGTGCACCAGTTTTGCCAATTCCTCGAACATCGGGAAGTCCAGGCTCTGCGCTCCGTCGCTCATGGCGTGATCGGGGTCGGGATGTACTTCGATGATCAGGCCGCACGCACCGGCTGCCAACGACCCCATGCTGAGCGGAGTAACCAGCGATCGAACCCCCGCGGCGTGGCTGGGATCCACGATGACGGGCAGGTGAGTGCGCTCCCGTACCAGAGCCACGGCGTTGAGGTCCAGGGTGTGCCGGGTGGCTCGCTCGAACGTCCTGATCCCCCTTTCGCAGAGTACCACATTGTGGTTGCCCTCGGCGAGGACGTATTCGGCCGCCATGAGCCACTCCTCGATGGTAGCCCCGGCACCGCGCTTCAGCAGGATCGGCTTTCCGCTCCGGCTGGCGGCCCTGAGCAAGCTGAAGTTTTGCATGTTCCGCGCGCCGATCTGGAGCATGTCGGCGAAATGGGCTACGACCGGCACTTCCTCCCAGCTCAGCACCTCGGTGACCACCGGAAGCCCGGTACGCTCTCGCGCATCGGCCAGGTATCGCAGGCCTTTGACGCCGAGCCCCTGAAAATCGTAGGGTGAAGTGCGTGGCTTGTATGCGCCGCCTCGGAGCATGTCGCCCCCAGCATGGGCCACCGCCGCCGCGGTCTCCAGGATCATCGCCTCACTTTCCACCGAGCATGGGCCGGCGATGAGCACCGGCGAGTCCGCCCCGAAGCGCACATCCAGGACCGAGACAACGCTGCCATCCGGGTGCCGTCTCCGGTCGACCAGCGGAATGGCCGGCTTCTCCACCCGGTGCGCAGGGGTTGGGACGGGAACGGAAAGCCGCGACCCCTCGGTCCAGGCCTCGTAGCTTCCCAGCACGATCAGCTTGTTGGCGAGGGCCTCGATCTCCTCCAGCGCTTCAGCGACGCGCGGGTCGCTGGCCGAGCCTTCCACGTCCACATAGAAGCGGTAGGTCCACGGGGCCGAGCGTTCGGGGCGCGATTGCAGCGCCATCAGGTTGACTCCTCGCGCGCCGAAGGCCTGAAGCGTGAGGGCGAGCATGCCCGGCTTGTGGTCCACCAGCACGATGAGCGAGGTCTTGTAGCGACTCGGACCTGGCGAGCGCAGACCGTCAGCCGATTCCGCGCGGGTGAAGGTGAGGAACCGGGTCTGATTTGTCGGGTCGTCTTCGATCCGCTCCGCCAGTGCTACCAGGCCATGCGCATCCGCTGCCGGCCTGGCGGCAATCGCGGCGAGCATCAGGTTCTTTTCCTGCGCAACAATTTCTGCACTCCCCGCGGTATCCCACGCACTCACCAGCTCCGCGTCCGGCAGATGCTCGGACAACCAGACCCGGCACTGGCCCAGCGCCACGGGATGCGAGAGTACCCGGCGAATGCCGGAGAGTGACGCGCCCGGGAGTGCCATGATGGTGTGGTGGACCGGGTGGAGGATTTCATGGGTCAGCCGCAGGGTGCCATCGCCAAACGCCTCCTGCAGAAGGTCGTACGTTGTGGTGACCGATCCGATGAGGGAATTCTCGATCGGCAGGCAGCCGGCACTGGCCCGGCTTTCGCGAACCGCGGCCACCACATCCTTCACGTCACGACACGGCAGGGCCTCGAGGTCGGGCCAGCGCCGGCGCGCCGCGGCTTCGCTGAACGATCCATACGAGCCCTGAATAGCTACACGCATGAGCATGCTCCCAAGGAAGAAAACGAAAGCCCCGCCGGTCAGTCCGGCGGGGCGTCGATGGTTCGGGCGGCGAGGCGCTTAGTGCACTCTACCGACACCGGACGGGCATCGAGCCCTGCCGGGGATGGTAAAGAAGAACCGATAGCTGCGCGCGAGAACCATGGACCGAAGCTACGGCCCGGTTTAGAGCCTTGTCAAGAGGAGTTATCTTTTCGCGTGCTCCGTCTTCCCGTCTGCCTTGTCCGGCTCGCTGTGGTAATCCTGGTTCTGGGCACTCCCGCCGGTGCCTGGGCTCAAGGGCTTCCGTCGTTCGCTCCCTTGAATCCCATGAGCAGCTCCCGGAGCGGCCTCTATTATCAGCCATTGCGGGAGCCTGCTCCTGGCCGTTGGGCCACGGCAATGGCCCTGGACTACGCCAGTATCATCGAATACAACCAACTGCCGCAAGCAGACTACGTGCTCGACTCCGAGGTCCTCCGCATGAGTCTGGGCCTCAGCCGTGATCTCGGAGCGCGCACGTTTCTAATGGTCGAAGCCTCGGCGGGCGGCGCCTATGCCGGGTTCATGGACGGCTTTCTCGATTGGTACCACGGCGCGCTCGGCATCAGAATGAGCGAGCGGGAGAGGCGGCCGCGGGATCGTTTCCTCTACGAAGTAACGTTGCCGGATGGCCGGACGGTCCAAAGGTCCCCGAGCAGCCTGTTCCTCGACGATCTGAGGGTAGGGCTGGGCTTCCGGCCCAGCTCGGGGCTCCAGACGGTCGTGTCGCTTACGGTCCCCACGTCCACCGGGCCGGCGGGCTATGGCCGTGGCGTGCCCTCACTGAATCTGCTGAATACCATTGGAGCTTCGCTCAGTCCGCGGGTGCATTATGAAGGCAGTTTGGGGCTGGGCTATACCCCGACAAACGGTAGTCTGGCACGACTTCAGCGGGAACTCTTTGTGGCGGTCACGTCCGGTGTCCGGGTCATGGCCTGGGGGCGCAACTCGGTGTTCGCCAACCTGTTCTACCATAGCCCGTATTACCAGGGCACCACCCTGCTGGCGCTGGATCGGCGGGAGCTCTCGCTGGATTTCGGCTGGATAGTCCAGACCAGGACGCGAGGCGAGTGGCGAGTCGGCATGACCGAAGATCTGGAACCGGGAGGCCCTGGAGTCGATCTGGTGTTCCGGGTGGGCCGGACTTTCTAGCTAGGAGCTGGGAGTCGGGAGCTAGGAGCCGACAGCTCGCAGCTCGTGGCACCTAGCTGGCAATAATATACTTGACGCACCCCCGAAAGGGGGTGTAGGTTGAACCCCGCTTCCTTCAAGATAGCCAGCAGCCCTAGTGGGGTTCCCCTCATGAGATTCACACTCATCTACGACGGTGACCTCTTTCCTACGGGGAACAATGCTACTCGCACACCCCATAAGAAGTGGGAAGTCAGGCGCGCTTTCGATCCGCAACTCCGGCAACTCTGGAAGGAGCGACCCGACCTCGACTATCTGATGGAGAACTCCGTCGTGCCAAAAGACGGTCACTATATCTGGACCCAGCCACATCCTCTCCATCCCGAGTCTGAGGAAGTCAAACGGCACAGATACCGGGCTTCGACAGGCAACGACATTGACCTCTGTGAGCCCCTTCGCAGGGGAAGTAGGATGTTCTTTCCGCTTGTCCGAAAGTCTCTAGGTCTGACATGCGGCCTCAAGATTCTCTTTCTCCGACATGAACCTCGTGGCAAAATCTTTGAGAAGGGAATAGAAAGCGGGGACTTGGATAATCGCATAAAGACGCTGGTAGACGCGCTCGGGCCGCCGCGGGATAGTTACGATTACACCGATGCAACCTTAGTCGATCCCGTATACTGCCTTTACGAAGATGACGAACTGGTCACCGCGATAGATGTGCGAACCGAACAATTGTTGTCGCCGCAGGGCTCCGGTGATAAGGAGGTGCGCCTAGTCATTGAGGTAGATGTGCGGGTCGCGTATCCTCGTTCCTTCAACCTGTTCTTTGGTGGGGAATGAGTCTTAATGACGCTTGCGCTTCCTGGGCTTCGGCTTGGGCAACTCAGACTTGGGCACAGCCACAAGTCGGCGGGTGAACTCCGTCATGCGCTCAAAGGCCTTGGGGTCCGGCGTTTCGTCCGGTGCTTTAGGTTTAGTCATGTTCCTCACCCCTTGAGGGGATATGACAAGCGAACGTCGCATCATAGTCGAGCTGGGCGATATCCAGGCCCTGACATGCGAGTGTAAGAAGTGCCGCTACCGGGTGTGCCTACAACCCGACGATGCGCGGCACAGGGTCCCAGATATGTGCCCCGGCAAGTGCGGCCAGCGGTGGTGGTCCCCTCCAACGATGGGGGATCTCAAGCGTGGCGAGGAGGTGGGGATTGTCAGTGACTTCATGGCGGACCTCCACGACATGCGTAACCCGAAACAGGCCTTTGGATTCGCGTTGCTTCTTGAGTTTGACGAGCCCGGGTCAGCACCCCGCGACAAGCGCTCCTCGGACACCTAACGTGGCTGCCTTTTCTTACCACGTCGGCGGTGGTGTTTGTTGACGGCGTCACGTCGTAGCTGGGGCCGCGTTCGCCCCGATCAAATCGGCGTAGGTCAGGCGCTTACCGATGATCTGGCCCACGGCACTCACGAACCTGGCAACGTCCTTGGTTTTCCGGTTGTTGAACCGAAAGACCTGCTCATCGAGGTACCGGAACAGATGGAACGGCTCGACGTTCACATAGGTACCCTTAATCCCACGCTTCAACAGGCTCCAGAAGTTCTCCAGCCCGTTGGTGTGGACTTTGCCCTTGGCGTAGCACTCGGCGTGGTCAATGACCTTGTGGACGTACCGATCTTCCAGCCCACGGTAGGACGGGTGGGCATCGGTAAACACTTCGGACCCCGGCTCGACGTGTTCCGCGATGTTGGGAAACAGCACCTTCCGCCGAGTGCTTGGAACGACGCGGACGCGGACCTGACTCGCTCCCTTATCCAAGGGGTCATGGCCGTGCCGTTCCAGAAGCCCCATCACGGCGGTCTTGCTAGGGACGGGGGCGCGCTGGTTCGCGGTCTTCCGGTCGCCCTTGTGCATGAAGCGGGCAAGCCCACCGATGAAGGACTCGTCCACCTCAACGTCGCCCTTGAACTTCTCAAAGGTCTTGGTCTGCATCGCCAGCCGGATACGGTGGAGCATGAACCACGCGGTCTTTTGGGTTACGCCAAGGGCCCGGTGCAGCTCGTAGCTACTGAT
>JBBQXQ010000056.1:0-20344 GCA_038209515.1 Gemmatimonadales bacterium | reverse complement strand
CACCCAAGGCGTATGCGAGCGCCCGGCGAATGGAACGAATGAAATCGCGACTCAGGGAAGGAGACACGGTGAGCAGAGCGACCTACGAGGCCGGCTATGGGTCCGGCAGCCGCGCCTACGAGCACGCTCGCTCAAGCATGGGAATGACGCCGGGCGCCTACCGAAATGGCGGCCGGGGCATGCGGGTCCGGTACACCATCGTACCAGCGGAGTCGGGGCACCTGCTGGCCGCCGCCACCGATCGCGGTCTGTGCGCCGTGATGCTGGGCGACGGCGCCGAATCGCTCGAGTCGGCCCTCCGCCGTGAGTACCCGGCCGCCGTTCTCGAGCGGGACGACAACGATCTGCGGGAATACACCCAGAACGTGGTGGAGCGGCTCAGCGGTTCGGGCAATCAGGTCGTACTTCCGCTCGAGGTCGCTGGGTCTGCCTTTCAGTGGCAGGTGTGGGATGCGCTGCGGCGGATCCCGGTTGGCGAGACCCGCTCGTACCAGGCTATTGCCCAGGAGCTGGGCCGCCCCAGCGCGGCGCGGGCCGTGGGGCGCGCCTGCGCCAGCAACCGTCTAGCCCTTGTGATCCCCTGCCACCGAGCAGTGCGGGAGAACGGCGAGCTGGGTGGATACCGCTGGGGAGTGGATCGCAAGCGGCGGCTGTTGGAGCAGGAAAGGACTGCTGTTTCAGAAGGGTTCATTACCGCCGACTCTTGACATCGTTGTGCCCGGGGTGAATGGATGGACTATCCAGCCTATCCCGGGAGCCGCCATGCAATACCCTTCCCCGGCGAGCGCCATGCGGGTCCTTGTGGCGCTTTCGGTCGCTCTTGCATCGCAGGTCCACCCCCAGTCCCCACCTCTGGCCACGCCACATCGTGAGGTCGCCGATACTTATTTCGGAGCGGTGGTGATTGACCCGTACCGATGGATGGAGACGCCTACCCCATCAAATCCGGAGTTTCGCGCGTGGCTCGAGAATCAGAATAAGCATGCCCGCGCCGTACTGGACCGTATTCCCGGCCGGGTGGGCCTCGCTGCACGCATCCGTGCGCTCGACGATACGATCGTCTCGGTTGGGGCGCTCAACGTGCAAGGGGGCCGCTGGTTCTACCTCAAGACAGAACCCGGAGTGGAACACCGGAGGCTGTACGTGCGCGAGGGTCCGACGGGTAAGGAGCGGATGCTGATCGATCCCCAAAGCCTCCCGGCACCGAAGGGCTCCCACCTTGCCATCGACTATCTGTTCCCTTCACCGGACGGTCGCCTCCTGGCATACGGTCTCTCCGCGGCAGGATCCGAAAGGACCGTCCTGCACATCATGGACGTAGCAACGAGCCGAGTTCTTCCCGACTCCATCACTCGCGCTCAGTTTCCCGAGGCTTCCTGGGATGGCGACAGTCGGGCCTTTTTTCTCAACCGCTTGAGCGCGGCGAGCGACACTAATCCAGCCGAGCGCTATAAGAACAGTCGCGCCTATCGGCACGTGGTCGGACGCCCCAGCGCAGAGGACGAGGAGCTGCTGGGGCCGGGGACAAACGACAACGTCGCTGTAGGTCCGGACGACTTTCCAATGCTGTCTGCTCCACCCGGCACTCCCTACGTCTTTGCGTACGTGATCCACGGGGTTCGTCCGGAGATTACCCTCTACTCCGCCCAGCGCAGCGCACTCAAAGGCAAAAACACACTCTGGCGTAAGGTGGCCGATGTCGATGATGCGGTGACCGCTTTCACCGCGCGGGGAGAAGATTTGTTTCTCATGACCCACCGGGACGCGCCGCGGTTCAGAGTCATCCGCACTCGCACCGGTGCGCCCGATCTCGAGCACGCTGAGGTGGTAGTTCCAGCAGGGCGCTCGGTAGTGCAGAGTCTCGGCACCGCCGGCGATGCTCTCTATGTCCAGGAGATGGAGGGCGGGCTGGCCCGACTGCGTCGCATACCCTATAGCGGTGGTCCAGGTGAGCGACTCCGGCTGCCGTTCGACGGCTCCATCGATTTCTTCGTCGCTGATGCCAGGCGCCCTGGGGTCATCGTTCGGCTTCAGTCTTGGACCCGCTCTCCGCTCTGGTATAGCTACGACCCAGCGACCAAGAGCCTCCGCGATACTCGCCTCGCGCCGCCGGCTCCCATCGATTATTCGGGAATCGAGTCGAAGGAGGTCGAGGCTCGAAGCACAGACGGTACCATGGTTCCTCTTTCGATCGTGCACCAGCGTGGCCTGAAGCTCGACGGCTCTCACCCAACCTTGCTGGACGGGTACGGGGCCTACGGCTTCAGCATCGATCCCTTCTTCCGACCTGCGCTGATTGCCTGGCTCGAACGCGGAGGCGTGTACGCCGTCGCTCATGTCCGTGGAGGAGGGGAGTACGGCGAGGAGTGGCACCAGGCCGGCAAAGAAGCCACCAAGCCGAACACCGTAGCCGATTTCATCGGCTCCGCGGAATATCTGGTGCAGAAGGGGTACACCTCTCCGGCGCATCTATCGGGAACCGGAACGAGCGCCGGCGGCATTACCATCGGCCGGGCCATCACCGAGCGGCCCGACCTGTTCCGGGCGGCGGTTCCGCGCGTAGGCGTACTGAACGCCCTGCGAACCGAAGTAGAGCCAGGTGGCCCGGCCAACATCCCGGAGTTCGGAACCGTGAAGACAGAGCCGGGCTATCGCGCGCTCCTGGCGATGGACGCGGTGCACAATGTGAAACCGAACACAAAGTACCCGGCGGTGCTCCTCACTGCCGGCTTGTTCGATTCTCGGGTCGAGGCCTGGCAGCCGGCCAAGATGGCAGCCGCCCTGCAAGAGAACAGCAGCAGCGGGTATCCGGTGCTCCTCCGGGTCGACTTCGATGCGGGACACGGCATGGGACTCGCCAAGTCGCAGCGCAGCGCTGAACTGGCGGACATCTACGCCTTCCTCCTCTGGCAGCTCGGTGCTCCGGGGTTTCAGTATTCCCCCTGATAAGCGGGTACCCCCAAGCCGGTCTCTCATCGATATTTCCATCTGGGAACCGCGACACTTCCACAGGGTGCCGCGTGAACGCTGGTACAAGTGGCCCGAACCGAGTGCGCAGCCCATGCCAACCCTGGAAACTCTAATCCCCCGCTTCAAGGCAGCCGATCGCCAGACCCGGCTCGAAACGCTGCTCGACTACTCCAAGAGGCTCCCCCCGCTCCCGGAGCGCTACGAGGCTGAAAAACAGCAGGGACACAACCGGGTGCACGAGTGCCAGACCCCGGTCTTTCTCTGGGTCGAGGTGGACCAGGGCCGGGTGCACATCCACGCCGATGTGCCCCGCGAATCACCCACCGTCCGCGGATTCATCTCTCTGCTCGCGCGAACGCTCGACAATCAGACGCCCGAGGCTGTTGCGCAGCTGCCCGACGACCTCCTCGACCAGCTGGGCCTCAGTGAAACGCTCGGCATGACCCGCACGCAGGGACTCACCGCCATCCTGAACCGGATAAAGCGCTCGGTCGCTACGGCCGCAGCCTGATGCTCGGCGTCCTCGAGACTGCCGGGAAAGGGAGTGGCTTTCTGCGCCGGCGCGAGGCGAGTTATCTCCCGTCGCAGGGAGACGTGCACGTGGGTGAGCGCCTCCTCCGACAGTTCGGGCTTCGCACCGGAGATGAGATCGACGGCACAGTCCGCCAGGGATCGAAGGGTAGAGGTCCGTCGCTGGAGACGATCACGGCGGTACACGGCAGGCGGCCGGAGACCCTGGGAGAGCGGGCGGAATTCAGTCGGCTGGGGGCGGTGCACCCGAACGAGCAACTGCTCCTCGAGGCAGGAAGCCTGCGCGCCGGAGAGCCGGACTTCACCAATCGGGTCATCGACCTGCTCTGTCCTCTCGGAAAAGGCCAGCGTGCTCTCATCGTCGCCCCGGCCAAGGCGGGGAAGACGATGGTACTCACTTCCATCGCCGAGGGGATCAGCGCGAACTATCCGAAAGCCGACCTCTTCATCCTGCTGGTGGACGAGCGCCCGGAAGAGGTATTCGAGATGGAGGCGGCCGGGGTCGGTGAGGTGGTGGCCTCGAGCTTCGACAACCCGGCCCAGCGACATGTGGCTCTGGCCGAGCTGACGCTGGAGCGGGCTCGCCGGCGGGTCGAGCTGGGCGATGACGTCGTGCTCATCGTGGATTCGCTCACCCGGCTGGCCCGAGCGTACAACACGGTCGAGAAGGGCACTGGTCGCACGCTTTCCGGCGGGCTGGATGCACAATCGCTGGAGAAGCCAAAGCGGTTTCTCGGCAGCGCCCGGCGGATCGACCCGGCCCAAGGCGGCGGGTCGCTCACTATCATTGCCACCGCCCTGGTGGACACTGGAAGCAAGATGGATCAGGTAATCTTCGAGGAGTTCAAGGGGACCGGGAACAGCGAGCTGGTGCTGAGCCGGGAGTTGGCGGAGCGGCGGGTCTATCCCGCCATCGACCTGGTGGCGAGCTCCACCCGGAGGGAGGAGCTGCTACTCGCGGACGAGGCGCTTGTCGCATCGAGAATGCTGCGTGAGCGGTTTGCCGGCATGACGCCGATCAATGCGATGAATGACCTGCTGACCGACCTCCGCCGCAACAAGACCAACGCCGAGCTGATCAGGTCACTGGCTGCTTAGCGGCCCCGACTCCGCGATTGGCCCGCTCGAACTCCTTCATGAACGCCACCAACGCCTCGACTGCACGGCGGGGACATGCGTTGTAAATGCTGGCTCGCATGCCGCCTGCCGAGCGGTGCCCTTTCAGGCCATCCAGGCCGCGCTTGGTGGCCTCGGAGATAAACTTCGCCTCCAGCTCCTCGGTGGGAGCGCGGAAACAGACATTCATCCGCGAGCGGCTGTCGGGCTGAACCGTACCGCGGAAGAAGTCGCTGTTATCGATGAATTCGTAGAGCAGCCGGGCCTTCGCTTCGTTGTGCTCGGCCATGCCTGCAAGACCGCCCTCTGCCTGAATCCACTTGAAGACCTCGCCCATCACGTAGATGCCGAACGTGGGCGGCGTGTTGTAGAGCGAGCTCTCACCGGCGTGGGTGCGGTACTGCAACATCGTCGGGACCGTCTTCGAGCCGGCCTCGACCAGATCGTCCCGGATGATCACCAGCACCACGCCCGATGGCCCGAGGTTCTTCTGCGCCCCGGCGTAGATGATCCCGTACTTACGGATGTCGATCGGGCGGCTGTACATGTCGCTCGAAGTGTCGGCAACCAGCGGCGCGCCGGTGGGCACCGGCGGCTCCGTGCGCCACTGGGTCCCATAGATGGTGTTGTTGGTCGTGATGTGCACGTAGGCCGGGTTGGCCGAGTACCGGATTTCCTCCGGCTGGGGAATCCGATCGAAGTTGGTGGCCTCGCCGGTCACTGCGATATGGACCTTCCCCAGCGGCTTGGCCTCCTTAACGGCCTTCTGGGACCACACTCCGGTCACCAGGTAATCGGCGGTCCGCTCGGCCGAGAGAAAGTTCATCGGCACCATTGCAAACTGAAGCGACGCGCCGCCCTGAAGGAACAGGACCCGGTAGTTATCCGGAATCCCTCCCAGACTCCGGCAAGCCTCCTCCGCTTCGTTGATGACGCGCTCGAACAGCTTACCCCGGTGGCTGTGCTCCAGGATGCCAATGCCGCTGCCACCCGCGTTCCAGATGACCTCCTGTGCCTTCCGGAGCACAGATTCGGGCAGGACCGCGGGGCCGGCGCTGAAGTTTTGGATTCGGTCAGGCATAGTCGGGAGTCTGGAAGTCGGGAGTCGGGAGTCAGGGTCTTAGAATCTAAGATACCTTGGGATGCCAGCTGTCGAGAGCCCGACTCCAGACTCCTGACTCCCGACTTTAGCTCCTACCATTCCGTGGCCCGCGGCCGTCAATGGCGCTGAGCTCTGCACTGATAATATCGGGATTGCCGTCCCGGATCCGACTCAGCGAGCTGGGGTCGGGCTGGCCATCCAGGTGAATCCGAGCCAGTGTGGCATGGGCGCCGTGGTAGATGATGTTCTCGACCTCCTCCACGTTGATCGAGGCGCCGGCCAGGACACCGAACACATGGGCCAGCACGCCGGGGCGATTTCTGTGGCGGATGGTGAGCACGTGGGTGGCCGAGCTCTTGGCCAGCCGGTTGACCACGTTGGGGACCTCGCCGGTGGCCCGAAACGATTGCACGATCCGGATCACCTCATGCGCGATGGCGACCTGGGCCTGCTCGGTCGAGGCCCCCACGTGGTGGGTGCCGTACACCCCGGGTAAGCCGCTCACCCGGCTGACGAACTCGCCGCTGCCGCCGGCCGGCTCGCCCTGGAATACATCGAGCCCGGCGCGGATTCCCTTCTCCCGCACCGCCTGCTCCAGCGCGGCCTCGTCCAGCACGGAGCCCCGCGCCGTGTTGATGATGTAGGCGCCGGGCTTCATTGCCGCCAGGAAATCGCCGTTTACCAGGTTCTTGGTCTCGGCGGTGGCAGCCACGTTGATGGTGACCGCGTCAGCCACCCGGGCCACCTCCAGCGGCGTCAGGGCGTAGCCGATGTCGAGCCGGTCGGCCTCTTCCTGCGTGAGATTGCGGGACCACGCGACCACCTGCATGCCGAAGGCCTGGGCCCGCCGCGCCACCTCCCGTCCGATCTGCCCCAACCCGACGATGCCGAGGGTTCGGCCGTGCAGTCCGCGCGCCTTGGCGTACTCGGACTTGTTCCAGCGGCCCTGCCGCAACTCGGCGACTTGATCGGGGATCCGCCGGTCACAGGCGAGCAGGAGACCCAGAACCAGCTCCGCCACGGCGATCGAATTCTTGCCCGGACAGTTCGACACGAACACGCCAAGATCCGACGCGGCATCCACGTCGATCGTGTCGATCCCCGCGCCGGCTCGTATGACCAGGGTCAGCGCGGTGCCGGCCCGGAGCGCCTCAGCGTTCACCTTCTTGCTGCGGACGATCAGAATGTGCGGATCCACCCGCTTGATGAGCTCGGGCAGCGCGTCGGCTTTCACGTCGGGTTCCGACACCACTGTGCAGCCAAGTTCCTTGAGGCCGTCGATGCCGACTCTTTCGAATTTGTCCGCTACGAGGACCTTCATTGGTTCTCCATGACGCAGGTCGAGAGTCTAGGGTGAAGAGTCTAGGGTCAAAGCCCCCCAGGTTCCAGCCCATGGGACTTCCATCTCCTAGACCCTAGACCCTAGACCCTAGACCCTAGACCCTAGACCCTGATCAATCCAACGTATGCACGAAGAGTCCACTGCGCAGCTTGGGCTCGAACCAGGTGCTCTTGGGCGGCATGACGACGCCGGCATCCGAAACCGCCATCAGCTGCTCGAGCGTGGTCGGATAAAGCGAGAACGCGATCGCCATCTCGCCCGAGTCCACCCGCCGCTGTAGCTCAGCGGTCCCCCGGATGCCGCCGACAAAATCGATGCGCTCGTCGGTCCGCGGATCGCCGATGCCGAGAACGGGACCCAGCACCCGATCCTGAATCAGTGAAACGTCCAGAGAGCCGATCGGATCCGGGCGGTCGATTGTCTTCTCGTCCAGCTCGACAAGGTGCCAGGCTCCCCCCAGGTAAACGCAGAATGATCCTGGCCGTCGCGGCCGGGGTTGGGTGGCCGGTGTGACCCGCCCAATCCGGTTCAGCTCCGTCAGAACTTCGGCCGGCGTCTTCCCCGCGAGATCCCGAACCACCCGGTTGTACGGCAGTATGGCGAGCTGGGCGGCCGGGAACAGCACCGCCAGAAACCAGTTGTATTCCTCATTGCCTCGATGCTTCGGGTTGGCGGCCTGGCGCTCCCTCCCCGCACGCCAGGCGCTGGCGGACCGATGGTGTCCGTCGGCCACGTAGGCGTGGGGCACGGCGCGAAACGCCTCGATCCAGGGTGCCGGATCGGCCACCCGCCACACGGTGTGCCGGACCCGGTCGGCGGCGAAGTCGTAGAGGGGGGAAGTGTGCAACACCGGCTCCATGAGCGCCTCGATGTCACCCTGGCCCCGATAAGTCAGAAAGACCGGCTCGGCGTGAGCGTTTAACGTCAGCACGTGCCTGGTGCGGTCATCCTCCTTGTCCGGCCTGGTCTTCTCGTGCTTCCGAATGATGTCGCGCTCGTAGTCGTCAATGTGCACGCACCCCACTAGACCGGTCTGAGCCCGTCCATCCATGATCTGGCGGTAGAGATAGAGTGCGGGCTCCTCATCGCGGATGAGGATACCTTGGGCAAGGAACTCGTCGAGTGCCTGGCGCGCCCTCGAGTAGATCCGCGGATCGTGCGGGTCGGTGTCTTCCGGCAGATCGATGTCGGACCGGCCGACGTGGAGAAAGCTGTGCGGCTTCCCTCGCGCCAGCTCGGCCGCCTCCGACCGGTTCACCACGTCGTAGGGCACCGCGGCGACCTCCGAGGCCAGCTCGGGCTTGGGACGGAGGGCACGAAACGGCTGCAGTCGCACTGAACTACCCCCTTGGCGCCACTATGCGTTCACAGATGCCCAGCGCGCCATCAACCAGGAGCGCGAGCAGGGCGGCCGGGAGCGCGCCTGACAGAATCATTCTCGTGTCGGACAGGGCGAGTCCGGCCGCGATCGGATCGCCCAGACCACCGGCGCCGATGAAGGCGGCGAGCGTCGCCGTGCCGACGTTGATGACCGCCGCAGTCCGGATGCCGGCCATGATGACCGGCGCCGCCAGCGGCAGACGCACGTGGCGAAGCACCTGCCGCGGAGTCATGCCCAGTGCCCACGCGGCCCCGACGGCGTCCGGCGCAGCATCTCTCACCCCGGTGTAGGTGTTGCGCAGGATCGGGTAGAGAGAATACAGGAAAAGGGCCACCAGCGCAGGCACCACCCCGATGCCCAGCAGCGGAATCATGAAGGCAAGCAGCGCAATGCTGGGGAGCGTCTGGAGCAATCCCACCCCGCGGATGACCGACTCGGCCACCCTGCGCTTCCGCTCCAGCGCCAGTCCAAGCGGCAGGGCCAGGGCCAGGGCACCGGTGAGGGAAACCCCCACCAGCAGCAGGTGACGGAGGGTGAGGCTCATGATCGTGTCGCGCTGATGCCAGAGATACTGAGCCACCCCGCCCGCCGAGGCATCCTTCACGGTCCGGACTCTTTCGGCCCCGGCGTGAGTCAGACCGAGAGACCGGAGCGCGTCGGCTGCCACGTCGGGAATCGGCTCGTTGTCCACCTCGATCCTGCGGTTGAGCCGGCGCAGGTCTTCCTCAGTCAGGAGGCCGCTCAGCTCGGTGAGCGCCGCCACGCCGGCCGGCACATCTCGCGCAAACGCAGGGCTGATGAGCGCAGCCGCTTCGTAGGGAGGGAAGAAGCCACGGTCGTCCTCCAGCACGACGAGGTCGTACCGGACAATGAACCCGTCGGTCGAGTAACCGTCGATCACGTCCACTTCTCCCGCGGCGAGCGCCTGATACTTCACCGCGGCGAGCAGGGCCCGCACCGAGCGGAAGTGGATGCCGTAGGCCTTTGCCAGGCCGGGCAGCCCGTCGGGACGGCCTATGAAGTCCGGGGTCAGTCCCGCGCGCATCGTGGCCGACACCCGGGCGAGATCACTCAGCGTCCTGAGCTGAAGTCGGCGCGCGGTCTCCCGTCGAACGGCGATGGCGTAGGTGTTCTGGAAGCCGAGCGGGGGAAGCCAACGGACGCCGTAGCGCGCGCGAAACTCCCGCGCGACCTGGCGATAGACCTGCCGCGGGTCTGGACTGGGACGCTCACCCAAAATGGCAAGTAATCCGGTTCCGGTGTACTCGGGATAGACATCGATTCGATTGGATCGCAGCGCCGAAAACGCGATCTCGGTGGCTCCCAGCCCCAGCCTCCGGTCGGCCACGAACCCGCGAGCCTCCAGCAGTTGGGCGAACATCTCCGCCAACAGGTAAGACTCGCCAAACGGCTTCGACGCCACCACGACCGGCCGGGACTGCGGGGGTGGCGCCTGGACCGGCGGCACACCGAAGACCATCAGCAGCATGGCCGGAAGAGTCGCCCGGCTCATGCGGCCGTCACTCGCGCCCGCAAGAGCAGTTGTCGGACGTAGTCGCTCGCCGGGGCTTCCCGCAGCTGACCGGGGGTAGCGGCCTGCTCCACCCGGCCGTTTCGCATCACGACCACCCGGTCGGCCAGCAGGAACGCCTCATCGAGATCGTGGGTGACCAGCAGGGAGGTGACACCGAGCTCGCGCCGGATGCCCAGAAAGGTGGACTGGAGGTCGGCTCGGCTGATCGCGTCGAGTGCGCCGAAGGGCTCGTCCAGCAACACGACGCCGGGATTCACGGCGAGGGCCCGGGCAACCGCTACCCGCTGGCGTTGGCCTCCGGACAGCTCTCGCGGCCAGCGTGAGGCAAAGAGCTCCGGCTCGAGCCCCACCAGCGACATCGCTCTGAGCGCCAGCTCGCTCCTGTTCTCCAGATGGCGGAGCCAGGGAACCAGCTCGACGTTGCGCTGCACGCGCCAATGAGGAAGAAGGCCGCCGTCCTGCGGCACGTATCCGGTCCGCCGCCGGAGAGCGAATGGGTCGAGCTCCCGGGCATCCACCCCGGCTATGAGGATTCGTCCCTCGTCAGGATCGACCAGCCGGTTGAAGCAGCGCAGGAGCGTGGTCTTGCCCGCGCCGCTCTCGCCAATCAGCGCGACACACTCGCCGGCTCCCACGTCGATCGAGACGCCGTCGAGTGCCAGCCTGGGGCCATACCGCCTGGTGACGCCCTCGGCGCTCAGCGCAGTCGTTGGCAGCGGTTTCTCCTCGATGGCGACCCCTCCTTTCGCTGCGTTGCGCCTCGTCGCCAGCGGCTTTTCAGGCAATCTACCAGACGAGTGAAAGCCCGGCCTTACTGCGCCAAAGTGCATCCCGGCTGCCGAGCCGGCAAACTGCAGAAAGAAGCACGTCGCACCCCGCTCGCAAGGCTTGCCAGAAGTACTTGCCTGCGACGGCATTCCCCGCCTCCGCTCAACGAATGGTTGCGGCGGCTCATCAACTCTTGCAGCGACGATCGCCTGCCTCTCATACATGAACGAAAATGCATCCGCCATGCGCGTGAAATTTGCATCCGATCGTCATCCTCAAAACCTCGTGAGGATCCAGGATGTATCGAGTCGAGCTCTCACCTGGCGAAGAAACCGCGTTCAGGTCGATTGAAGAATTGGCCGTCGCGATCAAACGCGGGGTGGTCACCTCACGTGCCCGCATCTGGCATAACGTGTCGGGTAAGTGGCTTCCAATCGAGTTCCATCCTCACTACAAAATCGCAGCCTCGATGCAGCTTACCACGGCCGACCTCGTGGCCGGGCCGCCGATCCAGAAGCTCGAGCTGCTGACCCTGGGCGAGCAGATGGATCCTCCCCCGCCGCCGATGCGTCCTGTGGTGCAGCCGGAGGAGGCCCCACGGGTGAAGCGTACTTCTGAGCCCGTGAAGCGCATTCCTGAGTCCGTGAGACGCACTCCTGAGCCGGAGCCCAAACCTCGCAAGAAGGCGACAGCAAAGTCGCGCCGCCCAAGATCCGGCGGCAAGACGCTGCGCATCGCTCTGGCCGGAGCCCTGTTCATCGGGTGCGCTCACCTGGCCTACTCCGCGGCATCGGCCGCCCGAAGCGAAGAGATCGCCCTCCGGCCCCGTACCCATCGGCGCCTGATCACGACACCGGGGAACGTCGCACCACAGGGCCCCGAGACCACTGCCGCTGCCGTACTGCCCGGACTGCCCGCGGTTCCCCGTTCAGGAATCCGCTCGAGCAGCGCTGCCCGGCCCGCGTCGTCGCGTCCGCTGCCCACCGAATCAGCGGTCCAGGATGAAGCAGCGTCACTGGAATCCCGGAGCGAGGCCGCCACTCCTCCTTATGGCGCTTTCCGCGCGGATTCCGCATCCGGCATCCAACCCGCGCCCACATCGGTCGACATCGCCGCACCAGCTCCACTGAACGGCGATGCGCTCGCACGGAAGATGGTGGACTCGACCGGAAAGAAGACGCTCAAGCGGATTCTCCGGACCATCGGCGGCACTGCCACAACGGAGCCGACTCGCCCCAAGCGTTAAGCGTACAGTGTGACTCAACCCACAGCAGCCCCTACCTGATCGACCAATAATCGACTCGGTAAGTCATTGGTTATCTATAGCTTGTGTTGATAAACCTGTGGAAAGCGCCGGATCTCTGTGCATAACCGGGTGCTTCCTCGTCGTTCCTGTGGAGATCGCGCAAACGTGCAGCGGAAGGTCGGATGAGGAGCGATGTCGGGGACCTGCTCGATCAGCTGGCAGTAAAGAAGCCACAACTGACTCTGGCGGTCGGCGGATACGAGCTGTCTGTCACCAACCTGGAGAAGACCCTCTGGCCCGGCTCGGGCCGCACCCGGCCGCTCACCAAACGAGACTACTTGCAGTACCTAGCCAGGGTCTCCACCTGGCTGCTGCCACACCTCGCGGGACGGCCGCTCTTCGTGACCCGCTACCCCAATGGCGTCACCGGGAAGAACTTCTATCAGAAACACTGGGACAATCCGCCAGCGTTTGTTCGCACGGTCTCGATTTATTCCAGCCATACCGAGGGCGATGGCGACTACCTGATCTGCGAGAATCTGCCGACGCTGCTCTGGCTCGGTCAGATGGCTGGGCTCGAGATGCACCCCTGGTTCTCCCGGATCGATCCGGCTCCTGATGCGCGCGGCCGGGGACGCAAGTTTTCCGGCTCGGAGACGACCCTCGAGAAATCGGTGCTCAACTACCCCGATTTCGTCGTCTTCGACCTGGACCCATACCAGTATTCCGGACGCGAGGGTAAGGGCGAGGAGCCCGAGCTTCATCGCAAGGCCTTCAAGCGGACTCGTGACCTGGCCCTGCAGCTACGCGATCTTCTGGGCCGCCTCGGCCTGGCGACCTTCGTGAAGACGTCGGGCCGGACCGGGCTGCACCTGTATCTCCCGATTCTCCGGAAGCTGGACTACGACGCGGTGCGCGGCATCGCCCAGACGATCGGCAGGTATGCTCTCCAGGAGTGGCCTGATGAGGTGACGCTCGAATGGTCGGTCGAGCGGCGAACCGGGAAGATCTTCTTCGACTACAACCAGAACACCCGGGGAAAGTCACTCGCGTCCATCTTCTCGCCCCGACGCCACCCACTCGGCACGGTCTCCATGCCGGTGGACTGGGACAATCTGGAGCGGGTGTATCCCACTGATTTCACTCTCCGCACGGCGCCGGGCATTCTCGGGGCGGAAGGCGATCCATGGGCAGGCATACTGGCCGCCAAGCAGGATCTGGACGAGCTGCTCGAAGCCACGAAAACCGGATGAACCGCTCGTTGAAGGTCCGGGCCCGGAGCGCGCGGCCACGTTCGCTGCATCGCCGTCTGGTGCCACTGCACCGGCCGACCTCGCCCTTTTCCGAAGGCCCCGCTCCCGCAGGCGATATGCAGTGGGTTGATCCGAAGTTGGTCGGGGAAGTGGGCTTCTCCGAATGGACGACGGCCGGACTGCTGCGGCATCCCCGATTTCTCGGTCTCAGATCGGACAAGCCCGCCCGCCAGGTTCGGTGGGAAGGCTGATCTGGCAAGCCACCTCAATGTCCTCATTTCCCCACCACGCCCTCCTGTCCCAACACCACAAGCCTAAGACTGACAGCTAGTTAGGCTGTCGGTCTACTCCGCACGGTTTTTGCCCCGTGGAGACCGGGTCCGTCTTCCCTTTTCCATTGCGTCAGAAGGAGCTGGTATGCGAGCACTCCGCCAAGTGCTGTGGTCTTGCCTCGCCATCGTGGCCCTATTGGGCACGTTCGCCGCGACGGCACAGGCCCAGGGCAAGGCCAAGTACAAGCACTACACGGTCAGCAGCGATCGAGCAGTGACGGTGACCCGCACGGTGCTGGTTCAGCGGGGCTACAACGTGGTAAGGATCGAGCAGGTGGGTCCCACTCGCGTGGTGTACTACCGTCGCGGGAACATGGGCCGCGGGAGAGGCAAAGGCCCGATCCAGCGCATGGTCATTCGCACGGTTCGTGACCGCGTGGTCTTCGAAGACGCGGAACCAGATGTTCTCGTCGACATCGACATCAAGCTCAAACTCTAAAAGTGTCACCCTTCCCCTCGTACCCGACCGGAGGCTCAATGCGTGGCAACAGATGGACGGCTCGCGCTTTGTTTGTGGGCGGCGTACTGCTGGTGGCCGGAGCGCAGCAGCTGACCGCTCAGAAAATCAGCATCGCTCCCAATATCGGGGTCTACATCCCGACGACGGAGCTGGTGAAGGCAGCAAGCGGCCAGGATTTCAAGCAGGAGATCAGCATCACTTTCGGCGGCCGCATGGGAATCGCGCTGGGCCAGCGGCTCGGCCTCGAGTTCACCGGGAACTACGCGCCCGGCAACCTGAAGATCACCCAGAGCGGGTTCAGCGATCAGAGCCAGGATGCCAACATCTTCACGGGGAGCGGCAGAATCAGCTACCAGTTGGTCCCCTTCAGCAGCCCGGTCGCGTTCCTGGTGACTGGTGGTGTTGGTGTGATCAATCGCAGCGGCGCCTTCTACGCCGGCGCCCAGAATAAGATGGATATTGGGGGCACGGTTGGAGCGTCGGCCCGTTTCCGTCTCGGGAAATTGCTGCGGCTTCAGGTCAGCGCCGAGGACTATGTCTATAAGCCCCGGGCCGAGATTCCGGGTTTCTCTCCCTCGGACCAGAAGAAAACCCAAAACGATGTCCATCTCTCCTTCGGAGTAGGCATTCCGCTCCTTGGCCTGGGACAGTCGGGGCAGTAGTCCCACAGACCAACGCTTGCGGCGATCTTCTAAATGAAAAAGGGCGGCTTCGCTTGCGGAGCCGCCCTTCTCATTTTCTTTCTCCCAAATCAAAAATCCCCTTCACCGCCGGCCAGTAAATTGGGCGACTGCAGTTCCAGGCGTTTTCGCTATGGACAGCTGGTGGCCCACGAAAAAGGCGGGTGGAACGGGCGCTGAACGCCCGTTCCCGGCGAGATTAGAGAAGAAGGGGAGGTATGAGGGAGACAGCGGCGAAAGCGCTGGGTTGGACGGCTCGTCCGGCCACGGAGCAGGGGACTCAGGGCTTGTTCGGACGTCTCGCTGTTCGCTGTCCAGCAACGCTTTCACTGTGGCCTAGTATAGATCGGCGGGAGACAGCCGCTGTGCCCTAGATCACAAAGGGAACCGGACCTTAGCGGGTCGGCATCACCGGACGAAGTGACAAATGCGACTCCAACACGTTTTCTTCCACGATCTGACTCACTGTGACCATCCTGACGCCATGATCGCGCCAGCTAGCGATCAGCCGCTCGCCTTCCTCGGGATAGATGGCGCGAATCGCGTTCGTCACCAGGTACAGCGCTGCCTGGGGAAGAGAGCGCAGGAGACCTTCGACGGTGTAGCGATCGCAGAAATCGGTGGCCACGCCGTAGATCACCACCGCCTCGGGCTCGAGCGCGGCCAGCACTGCCGGGACGTTGAGATTGGTAAAGACGTCGAGCGCGCGTTTGTGCAGGAGGATGTCACCCCTGTGAGCCCGAATCTGAAGGGCCAGAGCGCCCGGATCCTGAAGCTGAGGCTCGAGGACGAGTGGATTCTTCAGCTCGGTCTCCGCGATCTTCCGCTGGCCCGAGGTGCCTCGCATGCAGTGAGGCAGGAAGGTGGTCTTCCAGTCGGGGGAGGCGCTGATCTCGGCGTCCGACATCTCGTGGTTGTCGGCCGAGGCGACGATCGGAATGCGGTGAGCGTGGGCAAAGTCGGTGAGCTTCTTGACCGCGGGGATGATCTCCTCGCTGCCGGAGACGTAGAGCTTTCCGTCCGACTTCATGAAGTCGTACAGGGTGTCGACGTCCCAGAAGATCAGCTTGGTCATGCCCTTTCTCCTCAAGTGAGAAGTGAGAGGTCAGAGGTGAGAGGATCGTGCGCTTCTCACTTCTCACCTCTTACCTCTTACCTCTTACCTCTTACCTCTTACCTCTTACCTCTTACCTCTTACCTCTAATCTACTTTTTCCAATCGTGGATTGGACCGGTACTCCCGTCCCACCTTGGCGCACGGCTTTCCGTCGACAAGCACTGCATCGGCGGTGAAATCGAACCGGCCCTGGAAGAGCGACGAGCCGACGCCGTATCCATCCACCGGCACCCTTTCCCGCTCGAAGTCGCGGATCTTCTCGACCGTGAAGCCACCGGAGACCACGATCTTCACGCCGGGGAACCCAGCCTGGTCCAAGCCGCGGCGGACGTTCCATACCAGCTGCGGATTCACGCCGGTGGGCTTGAAGGTTCCCATCTGGTCCCAGAGCGATCGATCCACCAGCATCTCGCTGGTGTCGAGCCGCACCCCGTAGAGGCGATCGCCCAGGGCCCGGGCCACCTCGACGGAGGTTCGCACGCAATCGTTCTCGAAGTCTACCAGGCTGATGAGCCTCACCTCGGGCCCGATTCGCTCGGCGAACTTTCGCGTGGCCAGAACCGTGTCTCCTCCGTAGGCCGCGATCAGCGCGTGCGGAACGGTCCCCACGCCCTGGCTACCCCACCAGGAGGCCTGCGCGTCGGTTGAGACGCCGATCGCTCCCGCGACATGCGCGGCATACCCGTCGCCGGTCTGCACCAGCCAGTGGTCATGCCGCGCCGGAAAAAACATGATTTCCTTCGGCGCGGCGGCCTCGACCACGCGCCTGGTGTTGCTGCCGACCCGGGTGCGCCGGGAGAGCACGCCGAGGTAGAGCGTTTCGAGATGAGCGAAGGCGTCGTAGGGTCCTTCGATCAGGAGCACCGTCTCCCACGGCTCGATCTCGTCTCCCTCATAAAGCGCGTGCACCTCGAGCTCCGGCCATTCAATCGCGCAGAGCTTCAGGATGGCGATAGCCTCGTCCACGCCGCCGAGGAAGGCCTGGGCCTTGCCGAACACCTGCATGGTGACCCGGGGTCGAAAGCGGTCGGCCAGCAGGATCTCGCGCGCGCGCACGAAGTACTTATCGGAGTAGTATCCGGCGCGCATCTTGGCGACCGGCAGGTTGAAGATGTCGGGGTCGAGCCGCTTGCGGCTGGGCATGTCAGGGTCGCGGGTCGGCCGCGAAGCGCTCCGATTTCAGCTCGGCGAGGGCGGTGCGGAGCCGGCGAGCATCCCGGGGGCTGGGATGGTGATCGATGAGCCGACGGAGCTCCGCCATGGCGCGGCCCGGATCGCCCAGATGGTGCTCGTAGAGCTCGACCAGAGCCAGTCCGACGCGAAAGTCGTCGCGGCCTGACAGCGGGTGGGAGCGAAGACCGTCGATCTCGACCGCGGCGGTCTCAGCGCTGTCGAGCGATTCCGCCAGCAGCTTTGCGCGCCTGAGTGTGGCATCGACCCGCTCGCGAGGATTGCGGGCCCGCTCGGCGTAGGCCTCCGCCGCGGCGGGGATGTGGCCTCGCTCGACCAGAGTCTCGATGGCGGAGTAGCCGCTCCCTGCCGGCGTCAGCCCGACATTGCTGAGGACGTTGAAGAGCCCGTCGATCACCGGCTCGAGCACCCCCGTGGTGAAGCCGACTACCAGGCCGTACACGGCCCACAGCGCGCCGATCAGCTCGAGCATCCGAGGATCGGTGGTGACACCGACGAGGACGGCGATGAGGGTGCCCATGAGGGCGAACGCCCCGATGACCAGGCGCACGAGCCCGAGCGGTTCCTCGACGGAACGGGAGGCTTTCTGTAAGGCGGAGAGCAGCGGAGAGAAGATCAAGCCGAAAAGTTAGGATACGCGATGGCACCGGGCAAGCGATTGGTGCCGTCGCTCGGTTGACTTTCGCTTCAGCCGGAGCCTAAATCCCGGCAGAGCCGTCGGCCCTCACTTTGCGTTTGCGGAGGCTCACCATGTCACAGGCGGTCTCTCGCCGCACCTTTCTGGGCGCGAGCGGGCTCGCCGCGGCGGCGGCGGCCATACCTGCGCTGCCACCCGCCATCATCCGGCTCGGCACCGGTCGCCCTGCGGCCGTCAGCTCGGCCAATGGGCTCCGAGCGGTCAATCGGGCCATGGAGCTGGTACTCCGGGGCACCGACACCCTCGATGCGGCGGTGGAGGGCGTGAAGATTCAGGAGCTCGATCCGGCAGACAATTCGGTAGGCTATGGCGGGCTTCCGAACGAGGAAGGCGTTGTCCAGCTGGATGCCTCGTGCATGCACGGGCCTACCCGGCGAGCCGGTGCGGTGGCGGCCCTCGAAGGCATCAAGACGCCGAGCGAGGTGGCGCGGCTGGTGCTCAAGTACACCGACCACATCATGCTGGTCGGCGAAGGGGCAAAGCGCTTTGCGTTGTCCTACGGTTTCAAGGAGGAAGACCTGCTGACGCCGGAGTCGCGGCAGCTGTGGCTGACCTGGCGGGCCAACCGTGGGCCCGACGACGACTGGCTGAACGTCCCTGAGAACGAGCAGATGGTCGCGCGGCCTACCGGTACGATCAATCTCGATGTGGTCAACGAGCAGGGAGAGATTTCGTCGGTCACCACCACCAGCGGGCTGGCCTGGAAGATCCCGGGACGGGCCGGCGATTCACCGATCATCGGCGCGGGGCAGTACACCGACAATGATGTCGGTGCGGCTGGGTCGACCGGCCGGGGTGAAGCGAACATCATGGTGTGCGGCGGATTTTTGACGGTCGAGGGGATGAGGCGGGGCCTCAAGCCAACTGATGCGTGCCTCGAGACCCTCAAGCGGGTCGTGCGGCTTACCCCGCCCCGTTTGCTGAAGGACGGCCGGCCCACGTTCAATTTGAACTTTTACGCCGTCAACAAGCGTGGCGATTTCGGGGCCGCGTCGCTCTATCCCGGCAAGTTCGCCGCCCACGACGGCAAGGACGGCGCCCTGCGCGATACCGCGCATCTCTATCAGAGGCCCGCTTGATGCGGTCCATCAGGCTGCTGCTTCCGGCGTTGCTCTGGGCGGCACGGCTGGCGGCGCAGGTTCCTACGGGCCCGGAGCCGGCCGACACTACGGCCCCGGCAGACACCTCGGAGGCAACGGATACCACGCGCACGTCGAGCGAGGCCGAGCCCAAGACACCCTGGAGAACCAGCTACTTCCCCTACCTGACCAGCGCCCCCAACGACGGACCGGTAGTGGCGTTCCGGGTACATCATTTCCAACCGGCGGAGTACGACGCCCGAGTCACCGCCAATGCGGCGTTGACCGCTGAAGCCGGCATCACGTTCCGCGGCGGCCGTCACATCATCCTCAGATTTCGAGCGCCCCAGTTGTGGAAGAACTGGCGGCTCAAGACCCTTGCTGCCGCGGTGAGGGAGGTGCGGTTCGGGTACTTCGGGGTGGGCAACCAGACAGTCAAGAACGACGCCCTGGTCACCTCCGCGCAGCCATATCTCTACCGGGTCCGGCGGGCCCGCTATGGGGGACAGGTCGAGGTCACCCGCCGGATTCGGGGGCCGCTGCAGGTCGCGCTCCTCGGCTACGTCGAGCGGACTCGGTTCACCAGTCTGCCGTTGCCGTCCATCTTCAAATCCGATTTTGGACCGGAGTTGAAGGAAACCGACGTCTCGGGGAGAGTCGCGCTGGTGTACGACACTCGGGACAACGAGTACAACCCCCATCAAGGGCTGCTGCTCGAGGCGGGCGCCCAAGCGGGCACTGGCGGCGATGGCTACACCCGGTTGTATAGCGTGCTGCGGGGGTATCTCAGCCCGCGTGAGGGAACTGTCATCGCGGCGCGGTTCGCCGCATCGGGAATCGGCGGAACTCCCACCCTGAACGCGAGGTACATCATTCCCGCCTGGGAGGACCAGATCCCGGTCCTGGGCGGCCAGTATTCCCATCGGTCCTTCGACACCGGACGTTTCGCCGGCAAGGGCGTGATGTTGGGCAATCTCGAGGTCCGCCACGATCTGCTCGCCTTCGGCGACTTGGGCGCTATCACGCTGATCGGCTTCGCGGACGCTGGGCGAGTGTTCGAGGGCGAGAAGTTCACGACGAAAGATCTCAAGGTCGGCGGCGGTGGCGGAATCGGCCTCAGGATCCTGCGCTCGACCATCTTCACATTCAACTTCGCCGGTGGGCCGGACGGGTTCAACTTCTCGGTCGGGAGCGGGTGGATGTTCTAAGCCATTTTCGCCACGCCCAATCCAGCCGCTTGCAGCACCTCTCTGATCGTCGTCTCACCGCGATCGCGGGCGTACCACTTACGAACCAGGGGATAGAGCTCGGTCTTGGGCATGGTGGCCCGGTTGGCCATCACCCAAGTCTGCAGCTCCGCCGGACGCGGACCCCAATGACCGATCTCCTCGAACGATTCATCGAGGACGATCACGATGGGGATCGACCGCGAGCCGTTAGTCAGATACTGGTCCATGACCTCGGGGTACTTGTCCCGCATAATCACTCGCACCTCGAGCCCTGGAGCCTGGGCGGCAAATCGGGCGATGATCGGTACGGTGTTCGA
>JBBQXQ010000055.1:0-21584 GCA_038209515.1 Gemmatimonadales bacterium | reverse complement strand
TCTTCACCGTGGCCTCGTTGCCATTGACCAGCGCGATGACCATCTCCCCATTCTCGGCGGTTTGCTTGCCATGGACCACGACGATGTCGCCGTCGACGATGTGCTCGTCGATCATCGAGGTGCCCTGCACCTTGAGGGCATAGTTGGGGCCCCGGCGAGGCAGCATCTGGTCAGGAACGGCGATGGTTTCCTCATGCATGAGCGACTCGATGGGCGTGCCGGCCGCCACTCTTCCGAGCAAAGGGATCTCGCTGGCCGCTGACGTGCCCCGCGGCGGGAGGACCTCAATGGAGCGGCTCTCATTGTACGAGCGGCGGATGTAGCCTTTGCGCTCCAGGTTGGTGAGGTGCTCGTGGACGGTGGCCAGAGATTGAAAGCCGAAATGCTCGGCGATCTCCTCGAAGCTCGGCGCATAGCCTCGGCCGTGAATGTGGCCTTGCAGGTAGCTGAGAATTTCACTCTGGCGCTTGGTCAAGGGCATCAGGATTTCCTCCTCGTCCACGTGGCGACCGAATAGAGCCCGAATGAAAGTACCCGAATACCGGCCGAAGGACAAGATGCCTGTTACGTTGGGCGAAATTCTGAGCTCTACCCGAAGGGGGCTGCCAGCCCTCCATGCCCGGCGTGCCGAGCTCGAGCGTGACGTAGAAGGTGCCCGGCGGCCTCCACCGTTCGGCGCGGCGCTCCGGCGCCCCAACGTCGCCGTCATCGCCGAGGTGAAGCGGCGCTCCCCGTCGGGGGGCTCGATACGGGAGGATCTGGATCCGATCGAACGCGCGGTGCTGTACGGGACCCATGGGGCCGCCGCGATTTCCGTCTTGACCGACGAGCCGTATTTCGGCGGGTCCATGGCTGATCTCACGGCTGCGGCCGAGCGTGCGGTCGTCCCCGTGCTTCGCAAGGACTTCATCCTCGATGAGCTGCAGATCCTGGAGGCTCGGGCGGCGGGGGCGTCCGCCGTGCTGCTCATCGTTCGTGCTCTGGACCGTTCGCGCCTGGGAGACCTCATGACCTGCGCCACCGCCGCCGGTCTCGATGCCTTGGTGGAGGTCCACAGCCTGGCAGAGCTCGACACCGCGCTGGCCGCAGGGGCAGCGATCATCGGTGTGAACAGTCGAGATCTGGACACATTCAAGATCGATACTGTGGCCGCGTGGAAGATCATTCGACAGGTCCCGCCCGAGCGTATCGCGGTGGCGGAAAGTGGCATCAGCCGGCAAAGCGACGTCGCACGGGCTGCCGAGGCGGGGGCCGACGCCGTCTTGGTCGGTACGGCGCTCTCGCAAGCCGCATCGCCTCAGGGCCTCCTTCGGGAGCTGACCAGGGAGCCGAGACGTGGTCGCTAAGATCAAAGTCTGCGGCATCATGCGGCCCGACGAGGCCGCCTTCGCCGTAACGGCCGGCGCCTCCTATCTCGGCGTTGTTTTTGCTGAAGGTCCTAGGACTGTCACCCCAGACATTGCAAGGGAGATAGTGGCGGCCGCCGGGGGTGTGGCCGTGATGGGGGTTTTTGCCGACCAGCCGGTGGACGAGATCCTCCAGATCTGTGACCGGGCTGGGCTTAGCGGAGCGCAGCTCCACGGCACCTATTCTCCCGCATCGGCCGCGCGGCTTCGCGCCGCCGGCCTCGAAGTCTGGCGCGTCGTGCGAATCGCGGCGCCCTCAGACCTGGACCTGCTGGGAGAAGCGGCCAACGAATCCGACGCAGTACTGGTGGAGCCGAAGGTCGCGCATGTGAGAGGTGGCGCTGGTTTGCCGCTCGACCTTGCGGTAGCCCGAGAAGCCCGGTCCCGGCTCGCCGGGCATCCCATGGTGCTCGCGGGAGGACTGACTGCCGAGACGGTCTCGGAAGCGCTGGCCCTCGTTCGACCCGAGATCGTGGATGTAAGTTCAGGCGTAGAACGCCTGCCGGGTATCAAGGACCTCGATAAAATCGCTCGATTTGTGGAGGCCGTGTTTGCTCATAGCCCAATCGCCTGAGCGGGCGGTGGAAGGTCGTTTCGGCCCCTATGGCGGCCGCTATGTCCCCGAGACCCTCGTTGCAGCGCTCGACGAGCTGACCGCATTGTACGACGCCGCCAAGGCGGATCCCACGTTCTGGGCGGAGCTCGACGCACTGCTCGCGGAGTTCGTCGGCAGGCCTTCGCCCATCTCAGAAGCTCCCCGATTCAGCGACTTGGTCGGCGCCCGCGTGGTGCTGAAGCGGGAGGACCTGAATCACACCGGGGCCCATAAGATCAACAACACCCTGGGACAGGCCTTGCTGGCTCGCCGCATGGGAAAGCGGAGGATTATCGCTGAAACCGGAGCGGGTCAGCACGGGGTGGCAACCGCTACCGTATGCGCCCGCTTCGACCTCGAATGCGTCGTATACATGGGCGCGGAAGACATGCGGCGGCAACGGCTCAATGTCTATCGCATGGAGCTCCTCGGTGCCACGGTGATTCCGGTCGAGTCGGGAACCCGCACGCTGAAGGACGCGACCAATGAGGCGTTGCGGGATTGGGTGACGAATGTGCCCAGCACGCACTACATCATCGGCTCGGTCGTGGGGCCCGATCCGTTCCCGCGTATGGTGCGCGACTTCCAGTCGGTGATCGGTCGGGAGGCCCGCGCGCAGATGCTGGCGCGGTATGGTCACCTGCCGCACACCGTGGTCGCGTGCGTCGGCGGGGGCTCGAATGCGATGGGCATCTTCAGTGGCTTTCTCGACGACCCTGAGGTGCGGCTGGTGGGGGTCGAGGCGGCGGGGAAGGGGATCGCTACCGGCCACCACAGCGCCACGCTGACCGCAGGTACGCCGGGCGTCCTGCACGGGAGCCTGAGCTACCTGCTACAAGACGCCGACGGACAGGTTGCCCCGGCGCACTCGGTGTCTGCCGGACTGGATTATCCCGGGGTCGGACCGGAGCACAGCTACCTCCGGGACAGCGGCCGAGTGCAGTACGACACTGCGAACGATGCCGAGGCCCTCGCCGCATTCCAGACACTCTGCCGCCTGGAAGGAATCATTCCCGCCCTCGAGCCTGCCCACGCGCTCGCCTGGGTCGAGCGCTCAAGGGGAGCCTGGCCGCGGGAAGCCTCCGTACTGGTTTGCCTGAGTGGAAGAGGCGATAAGGACGTCGCCCACGTGGCCGATCTTCTCGGAGCCTCCGCGTGACCACCGAGGCTGCCAAAAAGCTGCTGGCCGCTCCCCAGGTATCGGAGCTCATCCAGACCGTGGCGAAGGCGCTCCGCGCCTTCCAGATGTACATGCCGAACAACCCCATCTACCAGCGGGCAATTCAGAACGTGCGCGCGGCCTTCCAGCCGATCTGGGCCGCAACGGATGAGCTGCTCATCCATGTGGTCGAGACCGAACTGGTGTGGGAGGATCAGGTCGTGTACCGGCAGGCGAACAAGGCCGAGAGCCTGGCCTGGAGCCTGTTCAAGGATGGGATGCGTGAGCTCACCATTCACAAAGGCGCCGAGGCTGAGGAGCTGCCCCGGCTTCTTGCCATCATTAACCAGGCTCGCTTCCTCGCGACGGACGCAGGAGACGACCTGCTGACGCTGCTGTGGGCCCACGAGTTCCAGCTCATTCAGCACCAGTTCGTGGACTTATTCGGGGAGGGTGGGGGAGCGACTCCCGAGCCGTCGGGAGCCGCTGCCGGCGGCGAGTCGACTCCGGCGGAACGAAAGGCGCAGGCGGCCCAGGAGGCTCAGGCGCGGCCCGAAGGAGTGGTGGCCGTCGATGAGTTCGACTCGACGCTCTACTTCCTCGATGAGAGCGAGATGGGCTACGTGGCGACCGAGCTCGAGGCCGAGTACCACCGGGACGTTCGCACCAGCGCGCTCGACGTCTTGTTCGATCTGATGGAGGTCAACTCGGATGAAAAGGTGCGCGACGAGGTCCTGAGTATCCTCGAACAGCTCTTCCCCAACTTCCTCAACAGTCGGGACTTCAGGGCGGCCGCCGCGGTACTGCGCGAAACCAAGCAGCTGAAGGAGAAGTCCTTGGGATTTACGCCGGCTCACATCCAGCGGCTCGGTACGTTCACCTCCAGTCTGAGCGAGCCCGCCACAGTGGGTCAATTACTGCAATCGCTCGATGAAGCCAGTGGACTCGGCGTCGATACCCACGCAGCCGAAGTCATCAAGGAGCTGCGAGCTTCGGCTCTGGAGCCCCTGGTCGGCTGGCTGCCGAGTCTCTCCTCGGCTCCGCTCCGCAAGACACTGGAGGAGGTCATCGACCGTCTGGCCGGCAACAACACGGCCGAAGTGCACCGGCTTCTGAAGACCGACTCGCCGGCGTTGGAAGGGATCATCTCCCTGTGTGGTCGCCTGGCCCTCCACCAGGCAGTGGCCGGCCTGGCTGAGACCCTGGGCCACGCCAAGCCCGGTATCCGTCTCGCCACAATCCAGACACTTGGTCTGCTCGGAACTCCGGGTGCGATGAGCCTGGTGGGCCGGGCGATCGATGATGCGGACAAGGCGGTCCGAATCGCCGCGGTGCGTGTGGTGGGAACCCGGGGCTACAAAGGTGCCCTCAAGCGGGTGGAGACCGTCGTGCTGGGAAAGTCCAAGGACATGGATCTGACTGAAAAGATGGCGTTCTTCGAGGCGTACGGGTCCGTCGCGGGCGCAACCGGCTTGAAGGCACTCAGTGCCATCCTGCTTCAGCGGGGACTCCTCAGGATGAAGGAGCCGGCGGACACTCGGGCATGCGCCGCAATGGCGCTGGGCCGGATCAGGACCCCTGAAGCCCGCGACATCCTTCAGCGGGCGACTGATGACAAGGAGTTGGTCGTGCGCAATGCGGTGAATCGCGCTCTGCGGGAGGTGGCAGCGTGACGCAACCCGCCGATGTGAGTGACGGGCGCTCCACGCCTGACGGGCAGCTCAGGCAGGGCGGACGCAGCCTCCTGCTCGCGTTTTACACCGCACTCAGGAGCCTTAAGCTGTACCCGTTGGAGAATACGGCGGTTCAGAATGCACTCGAGGATCTGGACAGCGTGGCCCGCAGGCTGCTGGACCTCGAAGGCGAGCTGGAGATCCGCATGGCCGGGGACTTCATCTTCGTCAACGCAACCCGGCTCCGGGTCGAGCTCGACAACTACGCGTCCTTCAGCCACATCCTCGCGATGTTTCGGGCGTTCGACATCGGGGCCCTCCGGATCAGGCCCGGCATCGAAAAGAGGGAGTGGCAGGTCTTCCTCAGCGTCCTCCTCCGCCTTGCCGACCGGGGCCCCGCCGACGAGCAGCTGGAAGAGCTCCACGATCGCCTGGAAGAGGCGAAGGTGGCCCATCTGGAGCTCGAGCGCCCGCTGCCCGAAGGCGGCAGCACGGAACAGTCGCGTCACGCCGCCAAACAGGTCTACGCCCAAGGCGTCGCCGTCACCAAGGATGTCATTGGCAGCGTCAGAATGGGGCGCACAGCGCGCCTGAAGCGGGTGAAGCGGGCAGTCCAGCTGGTCGTGGACCAGGTGCTGAACAACGAAACGTCGATGCTTGGCCTGACAGCCATCCGGGATTACGACGAGTACACCTTCACCCATTCGATGAACGTCTGCATCATCTCCGTCGCGCTCGGGAAGAAGCTGGGGCTCTCCAAAGTGCAGCTGTGCGATTTGGGCATGACGGCGTTGCTCCACGATGTGGGCAAGGCGCGCGTACCCACAGAGATCCTGAACAAGGCCGGCAAGCTCGATGAGAATGAATGGAAAGTCATCCAGGCACACCCCTGGTTTGGCGCACTCACCCTCTTCAGTATGCGAGCCTACGAGGAGATCCCCTATCGGTCCATCCTGGTGGCGCACGAGCATCACATGAAGATGGATCTCACGGGGTATCCCAAGGCGGTGCGACCCCGGACGCTTGGTATCTTCTCCCGCATCGTCTCGGTCGCCGATGCCTTCGATGCAGCGACGACGCGGCGGGTCTACCAGACCGTTCCGGTGGAACCGGATGAGGTGCTGCGGGAGATGTGGGAGAACCCAAAGCGGGGTCAGGACAAGGTGCTGGTCAAGGCACTCATCAACCTCGTCGGGGTGTATCCGATCGGAACCTGCATTATTCTGGACACGTTCGAAGTGGCGGTGGTGGCGGGTGCCAGCGTGGACCGCCAGCAGCTCAACCGCCCCGTCGTACGCATCGCGCTGGACGCAGAGGGAGGTCCGGTGCCATTGCCCGGTATCGAAGTCAACCTCAGCGAAAAGGACGAGAGTGGAGCGTACCGGCGGTCCATCGTAAAGGTCACCAACCCTGACCGCTTCGGGATCACGGTTGGCGACTACTTTGTCTGAGTCCCGGCTCGAGCCGGCCTGGAGCGCTCTCAAGTCCAGCGGCCGGTCAGCTCTCATCCCCTACCTGACCGCCGGCTTTCCCACAATCGACGTGAGCGAAGCAGCGCTTCGCTCGGCGGCCGAGGTCTCCGACATCATCGAAGTCGGCGTGCCGTTCAGCGACCCGCTAGCCGATGGGCCGACGATTCAGCGCTCCACCTTCGAAGCGCTCAGGCAGGGAATGACGCTGGCCGGAACGCTCGAGCTCATCGTCCGAGCCGAGCTGAGCGTTCCCATCGTCATCTTCAGCTACCTCAACCCTATCCTTCGCTATGGTCTCGATCGGTTTCTGGCCGATGCCGAACATCTCGGAGTCGCGGGGTTGATCCTCACCGATCTTCCAGCCGGCAGCGATACGGCGGTTGAAGGCGCGGTGCAACGGAGTAGCCTCGATCTCATCAGGCTGATTGCGCCCACCACGAGAGACGATCGTCTCGCGCTCGCGGTGAAGGGTGCCCAGGGTTTTGTCTACCTGGTGGCCCGGCTCGGAGTGACCGGTGCTACCTCGTCGCTGGGCCCGGATCTCGCGGGCTCGGTCGAGCGGGTGCGGCGGGCCACTCAGCTTCCGGTGGCGGTTGGTTTTGGGATATCGACGCCGGAGCAGGCACGTACGGTGGCCCGGATGGCTGATGGCGTGGTGGTCGGCAGCGCGCTCGTGGATATCCTGGGCCGCGAAGGGGTGAGTGCCGCCAGGCGGTTCCTGGGCTCGCTCCGCCTCGCGCTGGATGAAAGGGTGATGGCGTGACGGTCAACATGCCCCGCCTGCTCCAGCGGTACACTCTGGTGCTCGGGGTGGGTGGGCTGATCCTCACGCTGGCGGTGTTGACTCTCGATCGACGCTGGATCGAGCAGCCGGTATCCACGCTGGTGTTGATGGTCAGCATCCTTGCGCTACGAGCCGTCCCGGTACGCTTGAGCAAGTATTCCTACCTGACCCAGTCGGCAGTTCCCGTACTGGTGGGGGCGGTCTCGATCGGTCCTTCCCCGGTGGTGGCGGCGCTCTGGGTCGCGGTGGTGGGCGCGGACGTGTTCGGGCTTCGGAAGCAGCCGCGGGCCGGGTTCATCAATGCCGGACGGGAAGTCATCGGGTTCGTCGCGGCCTTCGGTCCCTATGCCGCGATACTCTCGCTCGGCTCTACCACAGCACTGACTCTCGATTTTCTTCCGGCGGCCGCTGTCCTCGTCTCGCTCTACTTCTTCATTACCAAGGCCCTCTTCTACTTCAGTCTGCTCAGCCGGCGGAAACTGGAGAACGCCGAGAAGATTCTGATCGTGCGATGGGAGATCAGCTCCTATCTGCTCACGCTCATTGCGGTAACGATCGTCGTCGCCGCTCTCGTCACGCTCGCCCCGGTCGGATGGGTGGCCGTCGCCCTGGCGCTCGGAGTGCTGGGTCTGCTGACCCGACAGATTCTCGATGAAGCAATCGGTGCGGAAGACCTGAACAAGGTCCACCTGATGGAGGCGGCCATCGCGAGCAACTCCACCCTCCAGGGTTCGTTCACCCAGATCGAGCGCCTGGCGTACCGGCTGCTCGATTGGGGCGACTTCCGGGTGTACCGGGTGAACGGGACCGAGACGTCCCTCGCCTATCGCGCCTCAACCGGGCGGGATGAGCGGGACGCTCCAGCCCCCGCCATCGGTCCGCTCCGGCACGAGGTGGTGCAGACCGGTGAGGCGTTGATGGTCAGGGACGTGAGGAGCGACGATCGTCTCGGGGACTTGCCGGACGGTGTGCGGACGTTGGCGATCCATCCGATCCGCTTCGGCGACGAAATCCTGGGCACCCTGGAGGTCGAGCATCACAAGCGCCATGCGTACGGCGCCAAGGATCTGCTGGCGATGAGTACGTTGGCGGGTCAGATCGCGACGGCGATCCACATCGCCGAGCTGCGCCGGCCGCTGGTGCTGACGGTGGGGCAGATCGGCGAGCAGGTGGCGACGCTGGCCCGGGTAGCCGACTCGCTCCGAAGCTCCGCCAGCGCGCTGGCCGACGTGTCGCTCGGCATGCGGCAGGGCGCCATGGAGTTGGAGAAGTTTGCCTCGGGTGGCCTCCGAGCCACCGGCTCGCTGGCGAACGCGTCGCGGCAGATGATGACCCAGGGTGCGCAGGCAGCAGCGGCGAGCGGCACCGCGGCCGATGTGGCCGCCCGCAATCGCGTCGTCATCGGAGACGCCATAGCCCGCCTGGTGGAGCTGAAGGGGTTCGTCTCCGCCGGCGCCGACAGGGTGACCGCCCTCGGCGCGATGACCCAGCGGATCACCGGGTTCATCGGAACCATTCGCGAGATCGCCGATCTGACCAACCTGATCGCATTGAATGCAGCTATCGAGGCTGCCCGAGCCGGCCGGGAGGGCCGTGGCTTCGCGGTGGTCGCCTCCGAAGTACGTGACCTGGCGGCGCAGAGCCTCCACGCGGCCCGTGAGGCCGGCGGGTTGCTCGGCGAGATCACTACGCAGGTCTCGGCGGTGTCCGCTCAGATGGCGCGAGGCCGCGAAGTGGTCGCCGGGGTCGAGGAGCTGAGCGCGGACGCGGCCCGGGCGCTCGATGCCATCGTGGGCACGACCGGCGAGGCGGGCGGCCATGCGAAGGCGATTGCCGCAACGGCGGCCCAACAGCGTGACGCGGTGAATACGCTCACCGGGCAGATCGAGCAGGTCGCCGCCAGCTCGGCCAAGAGTCGGGCAGACACCGACACACTCGCCAAGCGGGCGGGCGAGGCCTCCGCCGGACAAGCCGACCTCGAGCGCGCCATCCGTGAGCTCGGCGACCTCGCGTCGGATCTTCAGCGCATCGCGAGCCACTTTGTCGTCGAGGCGTGAGCGGGTCTTCGTTGCACTCGGCAGCAACCTGGGCGATCGAGCCGCGCATCTCCAGGCCGGCCGGGAAGCACTGGGGGCGCTACCCGGAACCCGGCTGATCGCCGCCTCCGCCATCGAAGAGACGGCCCCACTCGCCGGCATGGACCAACCATCCTATCTGAACCAGATGGTGCTGCTCGAGACCGACCTGGAGCCCGGAGCCCTGCTCCAGGCGTGCCAGGCGATCGAGCGCCGGGAGGGCCGGCAGCGGACCGAACGGTGGGGTGCCCGAACCCTGGACCTCGATATCGTTCGGTTCGGCAACCGGCAGGTGAAGGAAAGCGACCTTATCATTCCTCATCCCGAGCTCCCCAACCGCGACTTCTGGCGCCGAGAACTGGCGGAATTGAATCCCGATGAACGCTGACCCGCGGCCCCTGACGGTGACCGACCTTCTCACCATGAAGGTCGCCGGCCGGCGAATCGTCGTGCTCACCTGCTACGACGCGGTGTTCGCGCGGTTGCTCGAACAAGCCGGCGTCGATGTACTGCTCGTGGGCGATTCACTGAACCAGGTGCTGGCAGGTCATGAGACTACCCTGAGCACCACGCTCGACCAGATGATTTATCACGCCGCGGCGGTACGCCGCGGATCGCATCGCGCCCTCGTCTTCGTCGACCTGCCATTCCTCACCTATCAGATCTCCATTCCCGAGGCGATCCGCAACGCCGGGCGGGTCCTGCAGCAGACCGGAGCCCATGGCGTCAAGCTCGAGGGCGGCAGCCATATGGCCGAGACGGTGGCCGCCCTGGTGGACCGCGGGATTCCGGTGATCGGTCACCTCGGGTTGACCCCACAGTCAGTCCACGCGCTGGGCGGTTATCGGGTGCAGGGGCGAGAGGATAAGGGAGCCGACCGGATGCTGCTGGACGCCAAGGCTCTCGAAGCGGCGGGGGCCTGCGCCATTGTGCTGGAACTGATCCCGGCCCCTCTCGCGGCCAGGATTTCGAAATCGCTCACGATTCCCACCATCGGCATCGGCGCAGGGCCGGGGTGTGACGGCCAGGTGCTCGTTCTGCACGACATGCTGGGACTCAACGAGCAATTCGCCCCGAAGTTCCTGAAGCATTACGCCAAGCTCGGCGAATCGGTGCGCGAGGCGGTGCGCAGCTTTGCCGCGGACGTTCGTGACGGCAAATATCCGGGTAAGGAGCACAGTTTTGAGTAGCTCCTAGCTCACCATGCTCGAGCTCACCACAATTCCCGACCTCCGATCATGGACCCGCAGCCAGCGCGCTGCCGGGCGGCGGATTGGCTTGGTGCCCACGATGGGGTACCTGCACGATGGACACCTTGCGCTGGTAGACGAGGCCCGGCGGCGGGCCGATGCCGTGATTATGAGCATCTTCGTGAACCCGCTGCAATTCGGGCCCGGCGAGGACCTGGGCCGATATCCCCGAGACCTGCCTCTCGATCGCGCACTCGCTTCCGGTCGGGGGGTGGACGCGCTCTTCATCCCTTCAGTAGACGTGATGTATCCGCCGGGATCGGAAGTGCGGGTCATTCCCGGTGCCAGCGCCCAGCGATGGGAAGGCGCGGCGCGACCGGGGCACTTCGCCGGGGTGCTGACCGTGGTCGCCAAGCTCTTTCATCTGGTCGAGCCGGATTTCGCCAGTTTTGGCCGGAAGGATATCCAGCAGCTCACGCTGGTGCGGCAGATGGTGCGCGATCTCGATTGGCCGATCGAGATCGCGGCGGTTCCCACCGTACGGGAAGCCGACGGACTTGCGATGAGCAGTCGGAACGCCTATCTGAGACCGGAAGATCGGCGCCGGGCTGTCGTGCTGGGCCGTGCGCTCCAGGCAGCGCATAGGGCCTGGAAAAACGGCGAACGTCGGGCCGTGGCCATCGAGGAGCGAATGCGGCAGGAGCTGCGCGCAGAGCCCGAAGTCACGGTGGAGTATATTGCGGTCGCCGAACCCCAGGCGCTCGCTCCGGTGGCGATGGTCGATGCCGGCACGGTCGTGGCAATCGCCGCGCGAGTCGGCGGCAGCCGCCTTATCGATAACATCACACTGGGAGAGGGGACCGGTTGACGCCGCCCCGGACGCCGCCCGGGCTTCGCCCCACGCTGCCGCAGTGGGCCGTGGTCACTCCCGAGCGGCTGGAGCATATCCAACGTGTGGCCGAGCTCGCTGCCGATTGGGCCGAGCGGATGGGCGTGCCCGACTCCGAGCGCCACCGGTGGCTCCGAGCGGTCTGGCTGCACGATGCGCTCCGGGATGCGGCTCCAGCCGAGCTCGAGAAGTGGGCCTCGGGCACTGCTGGGCCGCCGGAGTTGCGCCACGGCCCTGCCAGCGCCGCTCGAGCCAAGGCCGAAGGCGAGACCGACCGTGGAGTGCTCGATGCCGTCCGGTATCACTCGCTTGGTCTGGCCGAGTGGGACATGGTTGGCCGGATGCTGTATTGCGCCGATTACCTCGAGCCTGGCCGCGTATTCGATCAGACGCGGCGGGCAGAACTGGCCGAGCGCTTGCCGGACGATCCGGGCGGCGTGCTCCGAGAGGTGGCCCGGTCCCGCCTCACTCACATAATCCAATCCGGATGGCCCGTTCTCGAGCCCACAGTCCGATTCTGGAACAGTCTCGGCGCCACTGGCGCAAGCTCGCACTCGTTGCGACCCTCATGATCTTCGCGGTGGCTCTCGGTTTCCTCTGGCCCCGGTCCGAGCCGCGGCCCACGCATGCGTTTGCGGTGCCCTCGCCCCCCGGCAGAGTGCAGGTCGAGGTGTTGAACGGGAGCCGCCGGCAGGGCGCTGCTCGCACGGCCACCCGGATGCTCCGCCGCCAGGGACTGGACGTGGTGTTTCTGGGCAACGCGGATTCAATGGCGGAGTCGACCCGGGTCATCGTGCGGCGGGGCGATCCGAATAAGGCGCGCTACGTGGCCCAGGCACTCGGCGCAGGGAAGGTGGTGGTCGAGACCGATACCTTCCGCCGGGTGGACGTGAGCGTCATCCTCGGCGATGACTTTCGGCCCAGGTTGCCGATTCATCCGTAAATCCACACACCCCGATCACCACATCCATCACATTCGTTCCCGTAAGCCCGGGCCGGAGGAGCACGCCCGCCGCATCGAGCGCATGGTAGGCATCATGGGCGGCCAGGTCATAGGCCGGGTCCCGCCCGGATCTCCCGATCGCGGACCAGGTGTTGCCATCCACGATCGCGCCCGCTGCGTCTGTCGGGCCGTCTCGACCATCGGTACCAGCCGCCAGCAACGCCATTCCCTCGGGAGCGCCGTCCAGCACCCGGGCCGCAGCAAGCGCCAGCTCCTGAGACCGTCCTCCCAGCCCGGTCGGACCCTGTCCCAGAGTGACGGTCGTCTCGCCTCCCCAGATCGTGCAGCTTGGTTGCGGTATCGATTTCCGAGCGCAATTATAGAGAAGCTTGGCGGCTACACTCGCACCGGACGCCGACGCCTCCCCGGCGATCGGGGTCTCGACCACTTCCGGAGTGAGGCCCAACTCAGCCGCACGTCTGGCCGCAGCTTCGAGGGCCAACCTATTACTGACAACCAACTCGAGGGTCACGCGCGCAAAAGCCTGGTCCCCAGGCTTCGGCGTCTCGGCAGTTTTTCCCGCTTCCGCTGACGCCACCAGAACTCGAGCCGATTCCGGGAGCCGGGACCAGAGATCGGCGCGCCGGAGCAGGTCCCGCACCTCGACGGCAGTCGTGGGGTCGGGGACAAGAGGACCCGAGCCGATGGAAGCGAGATCATCGCCGATGACGTCGGAAACGATGTAGGCGCGAACTCGAGCCGGTGCCAGCGCCCGGGCCAGCTTGCCCCCGCCCCAGCGGGAGAAGCGCTTACGGATCCGGTTCATCGCGGTGATATCGAGACCGGAGCCGAGGAGCAGCGAGTACAGGCGGGTCAGATCGTCGGCGGAAAGCCCGGGCTCGGGCGCACCGATGAGGCTGGTGGTCCCACCGGACAGGAGGACCCAGACCTCGTCCTCCGGACTGACCTGTGCCGCCACAGCGGCAAGAGCGTCGGCTGCTGCAAACGATCCTGGGCCGGGCTCCGGGTGGTCGCCTGGAATGCAATGCAGGAACGGAAGAGGGCTCGCACTGGGAGCTGGGGCGACCACCAGTCCTCCTGCCGGGGCTCGCCTCCGAGACCGCAAGCTCTCGGTTGCAGCCTGTGCCATGGGGACCGAGGCCTTACCCAGGGCAAGGATCCAGACCCGCCTGCCGGGATCGAGATCCAGCCGATCCAGGCGGGCCGCCAGGGCCGGTCCGGGCGCCACCGCCGCAGTGGCCGCAGCGTAGAGGTCGGCGAGCAGTATCCGGCTGGGCGGCAGAGGTTTTGGCCTCAAGGCAGGTATCTTGTGAAAAAGTTCACAAAGTGTTATGGTCGGGAAGAATTGGACATTCAAGTGAAGGTGAAGGGTTTAGAGTCGAGGGTCTAGGCTAGACCCTCGACCTGTGGCCCTAGACTCTAGACTGGCTTCAGTAAATCTCAAAACGCGAGGTCCCCACATGGCCGGCCGCAACTTTCTTTTCGTCCCCGGGCCTACCAATGTGCCCGACCGCGTTCTCCGCGCCATGCATCGCCCCATGGAAGATCACCGGTCCTCCGATTTTCCGGCGCTGGCGGCACCCATTTTTGAAGAGCTCAAGAAAGTCTTCAAGACCACCTCCGGCCAGGCATTTGTCTTTCCCGCCAGCGGTACCGGTGCATGGGAGGCATCGCTCGCCAACACGCTCTCCCCTGGCGATCGGGTGCTGGCCGCGCGCTTCGGCATGTTCAGCCATCTCTGGATCGACATGGCTCAGCGTTTCGGACTTCAGGTAGATGTCCTCGACGCCGAGTGGGGTGAGGGGGCGCCGCTCGAGCGTTACCAGGAGGCGCTGGCCGCGGACAAGGGACACGAGATCAAGGCGGTGCTCTTCACCCACAATGAGACCGCCACCGGTGTGACCAGTGATGTAGCCGGCATGCGTCGCGCCCTGGACGACGCCAGGCACCCCGCGCTTCTCATGGTCGATGGAGTGAGCTCCATCGCCAGCATCGATTTCCGGATGGACGAGTGGAAGGTGGACCTCGCCGTCACCGGCTCGCAAAAGGGTTTGATGCTTCCTGCCGGGCTCGGCATCGTGTGCGCCAGCCAGAAGGCTCTCTCACTCTATGACCAGGCGAAGCTCCCCCGCGTGTTCTTCGACTTTGGCGACATGCGTAAGGCAAACGCCACGGGATATTTCCCCTACACCCCGTCGCTGCCGATGTTGTACGGCCTGCGCGAGTCGATCGCCATGTTGCTCGAGGAAGGACTGGAAAACGTCTTCGCCCGCCACCATCGGCTGGCCGAAGGTACCCGGCGCGCGGTCAAGGCGTGGGGCCTGGATCTCTGTGCCCGGGACCCGAAATGGAACTCGGATACGGTGAGCGCCATCCTGGTCCCACCTGGAGTCAATGGTGCCGAAGTGATCGATGTGGCCTATCGTCGCTATAACCTGGCGCTGGGCGCCGGTCTGGCCCGCATGGCCGGCAAGCTGTTCCGGATCGGCCACCTCGGCGACCTGAACGAGCTCATGTTGGCCGGGGGCATCGCCGGGGCCGAGATGGCTATGCGTGATGTCGGGATGAAGGTCACACCGGGCAGCGGTGTCGCCGCGGCGCAGGAGTACTGGCGGAGCACGGCGGCGCCATTGCCGAAGCGTGATCTGCCGCCCCGGGCGCCCGAGTCTCAGGCGGCCCCGTCGGCTAACAAGGAAAAGGCCACCGTCGGCGCCAGACGATGAGCCACACTCGCTACGAGCCGGCCCGCGCCCGGCTGCAACGGAGCGAACTCGCGGTCCCCGGCTCTCAGCCTCCCATGTTCCGAAAGGCGCTCGAGGGAGAGGCGGATTACATCTTCCTCGATCTGGAGGACGCGGTCGCCCCGGGCGACAAGGTGCAGGCGCGGATCAACGTCATCGCGGCGCTGCTGGAGCACGACTGGCGCGAGCGAGGTAAGACGATCTGCGTCCGCATCAACGGCATCGATACTCATTACATGTACCGCGATGTCGTGGACGTGGTCGAGCAGGCGGGGCACCGGCTCGATACGGTGCTCATCCCCAAGGTCGGCGTACCGGCGGACGTGTACCTGGTGGACGCGCTGCTGACCCAGATCGAAGAGGCCAAGGGCATACCTCATCGCATCGGCATCGATGTCCTGATCGAGACGGCGCTGGGGATGGCCAACGTCGAGGCAATCGCCCAATCGAGCCGACGGTTGGAGGCCATGCACTTCGGCGTCGCGGACTATGCGGCGAGTTGTCGGGCACGTACCGTCAACATCGGTGGCCTCAATCCAGACTACCCGGGCGACCAATGGCACGCGGCGCTCTCGAGAATGGTGGTGGCCTGTCGCGCCTATGGACTCCGGGCCATCGACGGACCCTTCGGTGACTTCAAGGATCCGGACGGCTACACTGCCGCGGCCCGCCGGGGAGCAGCCCTCGGCATCGAGGGTAAGTGGGCCATCCACCCCTCCCAAATCGCCTTGGCCAATGACGTCTTCACCCCGCCGCCGCGCGAAGTGGAGCGGGCCCGTCGCATCCTCGATGCGCTCGACCAGGCGGCGCGGGAAGGCCGTGGCGCCGCCCAGCTCGACGGACGGATGATCGATGCGGCCTCGGCACGAATGGCGCAGAATATCGTCGACATGGATAAGGCGATTGGTAGCAAGTCACGAGTCATGAGTCACGAGTCACGAGTTAGCGTCTAATGGTGTAACCGGACCGCGACTCGCGACCCGCGACTCGCGACTTTTGCCAACTCTGATCTTCGCTTTCCGGATCGACTATGGACATTCACGAGTACCAAGCCAAAGAACTGCTTGCCGGCTTCGGCGTCGCGATCCCGCGCGGTGGCGTGGCCTACAGCCCCGAGCAGGCAGTGTATCGCGCGTCGGAAATCGGCGGCTCACGCTGGGCGGTCAAGGCCCAGATCCACTCGGGTGCTCGCGGCAAGGCAGGCGGCATCAAGCTCTGCTCCAGCGAAGACGAGGTCCGCCAGGCGGCGAAGGGACTACTCGGCCACAGGCTGGTGACCCATCAGACCGGCCCCGAAGGCCGGGTGGTTCACCGGCTGTACGTCGAGGCGGCGGTTCCCATCGATCGTGAGCTGTACCTGGGCCTCGTGCTCGACCGGAAGACCGAACGGATCATGATCGTGGCGCACCCGCAGGGAGGCATGGAGATCGAGGACATCGCCAAGAGCGCGCCGGATTCCATCCTGCGAGAGGTGGTGGAACCGGCCATCGGGATGAGCGCCTTCCAGGCGCGGGAGATCGCCTACGGGCTCCGGCTGGCCCCGGCGCAGGTGAGCCGTGCAGTGACGACGCTGCTCGGCGCCTACCGGGCCTTCCGCGATCTGGATGCGACGATGGTGGAGATCAATCCTCTCGTGGTGACGGGGGACGGCCAGGTGCTGGCGCTCGACTGCAAGATTACCTTCGACGACAACGCCATGTTCCGCCGGCCCAATGTCAGCGAGCTCAGAGACTACGCGGAGGAGGATCCCCGCGAGGCACAGGCAGCCGAGCACGGGCTCAATTACGTCGGGCTCGATGGCGACATCGGCTGCATCATCAATGGTGCGGGGCTCGCCATGGCCACAATGGACATGATCAAGCATGCCGGTGGCCAGCCCGCCAACTTCCTCGACGTGGGTGGTGGCGCGTCGCCGGAGCGAGTGGCGGCGGCCTTTCGCCTGGTGCTCTCCGACTCGAAGGTCGGAGCGATTCTGGTAAACATCTTTGCCGGCATCAATCGGTGCGATTGGGTGGCGCAGGGGGTGCTGCAGGCCGCCCGCGACATCCAGATGAAGATCCCGCTCGTGGTCCGGCTGGCCGGCACCAATGTCGAAGAAGGGCGCCGCATCATTCGGGAGAGCGGCCTGCCCATCATCACCGCCGAGACGCTGTCCGAAGCAGCAGACAAAGTCGTGGCCGCGCTGAGGTCCTCGCGTGCCCAGTCCACCGCAGCTGGAAACGGTGCCTCATGAGCATTCTGATTGACGAAGGTACCCGGGTGATCGTCCAGGGCTTCACTGGCGAGAAGGCAACCTTCCACGCCCGGGAAATGATCGCCTACGGAACGAACGTGGTCGGGGGAGTGACACCGGGGAAGGGCGGCGCGCAACACCTCGACCGGCCGGTCTTCAACACGGTGCGGGAAGCGGTGCGGGAGGTCGGAGCCGAGGCGAGCATCATCTTCGTTCCCGCGGCGTTCTGCGCCGATTCGATCATGGAGGCGGCCAACGCCGGAATCCGGCTCGTCTGCACCATCACCGATGGCATCCCGGCCCAGGACATGATGATGGTGAAGCGGTACCTCTTTCGCTTTCCTCGCGAACGGAGGACCACCCTCATCGGCCCGAACTGCGCGGGGATCATCAGCGCCGGAAAGGCGATGCTGGGCATCATGCCCGGACACATCTACTCGCGCGGAAGCGTGGGCGTGGTGAGCCGGTCGGGGACCTTGGGGTACGAGGCAGCGGCTCAGATGAACGCGCTCGGCATCGGCCAGACCACCAGCGTCGGCATTGGGGGCGATCCCATCAACGGCAGCTCGTTCGTGGACATGCTCAGGTTGTTCGAGGAGGATCCCGAGACCCAGGCCGTCATGATGATCGGTGAGATCGGCGGGCCCCAGGAAGCCGAGGCGGCGCTCTTCGTGAAGGAGAACATGTCGAAGCCGGTCATCGGCTACGTCGCCGGGCTGACGGCGCCGAAGGGGCGACGGATGGGCCATGCCGGCGCCATCATCTCTGCGTTCGGCGATACCGCGGCGGAGAAGGCGGAGATCATGCGCACCGCCGGCCTGACCGTGGCGCCGAGCCCGGCGGAGCTTGGGTCCACCGTGGCCGCCGCGCTCGCCAAGCGCTCCTCGCGGAAGAAGGTCGCCGCGAAGTGACTGCCCGTCCCACGGTGGTCGTCACCCGCCGGCTCCCGAGCACGGTGGAAGAGGAGTTGAGCCGGGACTTCGACGTGCGGCTCAACCGGGACGACAGTCCGCTCGGCCCGGCCGGACTTCAGGATGCGCTCCGCACCGCCGACGCGCTCCTGTGTACCGTCACGGACCGGCTCACCGCCGACGTCCTCGCGGCCGAACCGCTGCGGGCGCGGCTGCTGGCCAACTTCGGAGTCGGGTTCAACCACATCGATACCCAGGCGGCCAAGGCCCGCGGCCTGGCCGTGTCCAACACGCCGGACGTGCTCACCGAGGCGACAGCCGATATCGCGATGACGTTACTGCTCATGGTGAGCCGGCGAACGGGTGAGGGGGAGCGTCACATCCGCTGCGGTGCCTGGACCGGCTGGCGGCCGACGCACATGCTCGGATCTCAGGTCAGCGGAAAGGTGCTCGGCCTGGTCGGTATGGGCCGGATCGCTCGGGCGGTAGCCAAGCGAGCGCACGCCGGCTTCGGCATGCGGGTGATCTTTCAGGACCCGTTTCCGCCGTCCCCGTCGGAAGCCGCGGCACTCGGGGCCGAGCCAAGGCAGACGCTGGAGGAGGTGCTCGAGGAGGCCGACTTCGTCTCGCTCCACTGCCCGGCAATGCCCGAGACTCGCCACCTGATGAACCGCGAGCGCCTGGCCCGTATGCGGCGGGGCGCCTACCTGATCAACACGGCCCGCGGCGATGTGGTGGACGAAGCCGCTCTGGTCGAGGCCCTCAGTGACGGCACCATCGCCGGGGCCGGCCTCGACGTGTACGAGCGGGAGCCGCAGATCGCACCCGCCTTGCTTACCATGGAAAACGTGGTGCTCCTTCCGCACCTCGGCAGCGCCACGACCGAGACCCGCATCGCGATGGGAAGGCGAGCCCTGGAAAACCTGCGCCTCTTCTTCAGCGGCACCCCCCTCCGCGATCGCGTCGTGTGACCCACACCGCAGTCGAGCCGTTTTCGGCAGTCTCGCTCCCCGAGTCCACCGATCCCGCCGCAGCGAGCGCGGCAGCCTACGCCAACGAGGTTGTCGAGCTGCTGTCGAGCCTGCTGCTCGACCTGGTGCGGCGGCGGCAGCCCGAGCTGGAGCCGGTACTCCGCGGCGAGCGGCCCGCGTCCGAGCTCAGCCCGGAGCTCCTGGCGCGCGCTCTGCAGGTGCAGGGGATCTGGTTTCAGCTCCTCAGCATCGCGGAGCAGAACGCTGCCATGCGCCGCCGCAGGCAGACCGAGGCCGAGCGCGGCTACGAGCAGGTTCGCGGCACGTTCGCGCAGGTCGTATCCAGCGCCGCCGAGATGGGGATTCCGCCGGGTGAAGTTCGTGCGCTGCTCGAGATCATGCGTATCCGGCCGGTCATCACTGCCCACCCGACGGAGGCCAAGCGGGTCACGGTCCTCGAGAAGCATCGCCGGATCTACCGCCGGCTGGTGGATCTCGAGTCACCTCGCTGGACACCGCGGGAGCGGCAGGCACTGGTCGATGGCTTGCAGAACGAGATCGAACTGCTGTGGATGACCGGCGAGCTCCGTCTGGCCAAACCCACCGTGCCCCAGGAAGTCTTCTGGGGCCTGCACTTCTTTAACGAGACGCTGTTCGAAGCCGTACCCGATCTGCTCGACAAGCTCGAGCGAGCGCTCGTGCGCGCCTACCCGGGCGAGTCGTTCCAGGTGCCTTCCTTTTTTCAGTTCGGCTCCTGGGTAGGCGGCGATCGGGACGGGAATCCATTCGTCACCAACGATGTCACCCGGAGCACGCTGCTGGAGAACCGGCTGACCGGACTGCGGCGCTATCGCCGCCGTCTGGGCGACCTGGTCCGCGCCTTGAGCATTACCGAACGTGCCGTCCCGGTCTCCGACACCTTCCGCCGCGCGCTCGAGCGGGAGCTCGCCGCCACCGGTGAAGGCGACGAGATCGCGGCACGCAACCCGGGTGAGGTGTTCCGGCAATATCTCGCGTGCATGGTGCGGAGACTCGACGTCATGATCACCGGGGCGGAGCGGGGCGAGCTGGCGCCGAATCCGGCGGGGTATCCGTCGGCCGAGGCGCTCGTTGCCGACCTGCGGCTGATGGAGGACGCCCTTGCCGCCGGCGGAAGCCGGTCGCTCGCTTCCACTCTAATCCAGCCGGTCCGACGTGAGGTCGAGTCATTCCGATTCAGTACCGTGCGCCTCGACGTGCGGGAGAACACGACCAGGCTGAATGCGGCGCTGACCGATCTGTGGAGAAAGGCGGACGGTCGAGCCGAGGGAGCGGTGCCGGAACCGGGCTCCGACGCATGGCGGCAGTGGATCGCCGGCGAGGTGACCCGGCCGCTTCCGCCGGGAGCCGCGGCCCCAGCCTTGCCTCCCGAGTCGGCCGAGACGCTGGGAATGTTTCAGCTGGTGCGGGACCTGCGAGAGGAGATCGATCGGGAGGCCGTCGGCGCGTTCGTGCTCAGCATGACGCGGAGCGTGAGCGACGTGCTCGGTGCCTACCTCCTGGCTAAGACCGCGGGGCTCTACGCCGACGACGCCGGCATCGAGAGCTGCACTCTTCCCATCGTGCCGCTGTTCGAGACCATCGAGGACTTGCAGCGCGCGCCGGCCATCATGCGCGAGCTGCTCTCCGTTCCTCTCGTACGCCGGAGTGTCCGCGCCCAGAGCGGGGTGCAGGAGGTGATGATCGGCTACTCCGACTCCAACAAGGACGGCGGGTTCCTCACCTCGAACTGGGAGCTCAGCAAGGCGCAGATCAAGCTCACCCGTCTGGGCAAGGAGCTCGGTGTACCCATCGCGTTCTTTCACGGGCGCGGCGGATCGGTGAGTCGGGGCGGCGCTCCGACCGGCCGGGCCATCGCGGCTCAGCCGGCCGGATCGATTCAGGGCAGGATGCGCATCACCGAACAGGGTGAGGTGGTGTCGTTCAAGTACGCCAACCGGGGAACCGCGCAATATCAGCTCGAGCTCCTGGCCGCCAGCGTGCTCGAGCACTCGCTGAAGTCGGAGCGGGAGAAGGCGCTGGTGCCCACCGCCGAGTTCGATGAGGTGATGGAGGCGCTGTCGGGCGCCGCTCAAGCCTCGTACCGCCGGCTGATCGATCACCCCGACCTCTTCGCATACTACCAGGCGGCCAGCCCGCTGGAAGAGATCTCGCTGCTCAACCTCGGCTCACGGCCGGCCCGCCGATTCGGCGCACGGTCGCTCAGCGATCTCCGGGCGATTCCCTGGGTATTCGCCTGGTCGCAAAACCGACACTTCGTGCCGGGCTGGTACGGCGTCGGCAGCGGTATCCTTACCTTTCTGCAGGTGCGAGGGCAGCGCGGCGCCGCAATGCTGGACCGGATGTTCATCGAGTCGCGGCTGTTCCGTCTGATTGTGGACGAGGTCGAGAAGACGCTCGCGTACGTGGATCTGGAAATTGCGCACGAGTACGCCGAGCTGGTGCCCGACGCGGGGGTGCGAAACAACATTCTGGAGATGGT
>JBBQXQ010000054.1:0-21843 GCA_038209515.1 Gemmatimonadales bacterium | reverse complement strand
GTACTTGTAGGTCAGGAGCCGGTCGGCGGTCTGCACCAGCGACCCGAAGCGGATGTCGATCTCAGCCTGACCCGCCGTCGCCACCTCGTGGTGCTGCACCTCGACCGGAACCCCCGCCTCGATCAGCGCGAGCATGATCTTGGAGCGGACATCCTGCAGCCGGTCCACCGGCGGCACGGGGAAATACCCTTCCTTATGCCGGGGTCGGTGGCCCAGGTTGGGTACGCCGTTCCGGCCCGAGTTCCACACCCCTTCGTCCGAATCGACGTGGTAGTAGCCCTCATTGGCGGTCTGATCGTACCGGACCGAGTTGAAGATGAAGAACTCGGCTTCCGGTCCCCAATAGGACGTCGTGGCGATCCCGGTGGTCTTGAGATACTCCTCGGCCTTGAAGGCGATAAACCTCGGATCCCGGGAATACGGCTCAAGCGTCACCGGATCGTAGATGTCGCAAGTGAGCGAGAGGGTCGGGACCGAGAGCACCGGATCCATGAACGCAGTCGAGACGTCGGGGAGCAGGAGCATGTCGCTCTCGTTGATCGCCTGAAATCCTCGGATGGACGACCCATCGAATCCGAGCCCCTCCCGGATCATGGCCTCGTCCAGGGTGGCGGCTGGAATCGAAAAGTGCTGCCACGTCCCGGGGAGGTCGCAGAACTTCACGTCCACCACCAGAATGTTCTTCGCCTTGATCAGGTCCAACACTTTCTGAACTTCACTGCTCGTGGACTTGCGGGCTGAGGCAGTGGGTCGAACAGTCGTCGCCATGGCTTTCTCGCGGTCTCGAGGTTCGGGTTAAAGAAGACGCCCCTGCGTCGGAAGATCGAACGCAGGGGCATCGGGTGAGCACGCCATCTACTCAGGCCTAGGTCCAGGCGGTTCGATCTGGGGTGGGCGCCGGTTTCGCCGGAAAGCCGCCGGGTTAGGCAGCTGCGGGAAGAGCACGGCGATGGCTGGATGGCGCATGACTACCCCTGTTTGCCTGAGAACGTGGGCCACTCCACAGATTATACGAGCCGGGTTCGCGGCTGTCAAGAGAAATGCGCGAATAATGCAAGATTCGGTGGTCAAATGTGCAAAATAGCCCTAACGTTCATCCGGTTGAACTGGTTAGCGGTGCAAGATGTGCACAATCACAGGCACAGTTACAGAGCAATCCAGGGTCAGTCTAGTCCTTTTGTCTCAGCGAGTTAAGCTTCAGCCTCCCATGTCCCAGCCCCCTGTTGCGCCGGAACATCCGCCACAGCCTCGCTTCCGGCGCTCCATCCCGCCGGTTCGAGGACGGCGCACGATTCTCCTGGTGGCCTTGCTCCTCCTCGGTGCGGCTGCGGCCGCCTGGTACTTCTTCGCCAATCCTAGACTCCTGTTCACCAATGAGCTCGCCGGACCCGTCCGCCTGGCCGCGGACCAGCAGACGCCGCTCACCCTCGCGCCCGGAGAGACGGCCCGCCTCGCAACACCGCGTGGTCGGGCGATGGTGGCGCTGTGGGAGTTGGTGCGGCCGCTCTCGGCGGACGGCCGGCCGATGGGTAGTGAAGTGCGGGGATCGGTCGTGGTACGGGGCCCCAGCGGAACGATTCGGCGTAGCGCCCGCGCTCGAGGCACGGATGCCGACTACTTCGCGCCCCTGATCACGAATGCCAGCGAGGATCAGCTTCGGGTGACGGTCAACGTAGGTCTGGAAGGCTCATTGGACTGCGGCTGCGCGGTGCGGCCCGGGGCGCGACGGGTGTTCATTGGGTACTACCCGCTCTTTCAGAACAGCACGGTCCGCGCGACCGCCGGCAATGGCCGAAGCGCCACGTTTCGAGATCTCGGAGCCAGCGTTGTCACGCCAGACGGCGCCATTGGTCTTCGATTCGACGCCCAAGATCTGCGGTAACCCCACCCGTTCCGGTTAGCGGCGCTGGGCCCAGTCCTTCCGGCTTCGAGCGCCGACTTCCCCCCGCCGTACCTCTTGCGCTCAGCCTTCAGGACTCGGCTCAGTACCGCTGGCCGCCCCAACCATGCGCGCTCGTTGAGCAGGATGGAGCAGTTGGAGTGGGTATGGATTCGAAGGCAGGCTCCCAGGGGGGTGGCGGTGAGGTTGTCGCGGAGCCTGCCGGAGAGCCCTTGCCCACTCCAACTGCGTGGTACGGAAGGGATCTACGAGGAGAAGACAGGACTTAGTCCTTGAGTCGCCGCCGGCGGAGCTCGAAAATGGATCCGGGGGTCACTGCGTCAAAGCCGAACTTGCCGCGCACTTTGTCCACTGCCTCGGTGAGCTGGCGAAGCCGGCTCCGCTCGGGCGGCTCGAACAGGTCCTCCTCGGCGGCCGTGCCGAGGTTAGTGGCAGCGACCCCGATGAGACGGACTCCACGATCCCGTCTGCGCACTTCCTCGAACGCGTCCCGGAAGAGCGATCGCGCCGCGAGGTAGATCTCGGCGTCGAGATCAGTGGCCGTCTCCAGCGTTCGCCGCCGGGTCACCGTCCGAAAGTCGTCGTGCCGGAGTTTCATCGTCACCGCTCTGGCGACGATTTGCTCATCGCGGAGCTGCGCTGCCACACGTGCGGTGAGCAACGCGAGGATCCGCTCCAATTGATCCGGATCCCGTAAGTCCCGCGACAACGTAGTCTCCCGGCTCACCGATTTGGGCAGGCGCTCGGATCGGAGTGTGGTTCCCCCCTGGCCGTGAGCCCGAAGCTTGAGCGGCCGGGCGTCGGCACCGATCAGCCGCTCGAGCGCCTGCTCCGTCAAGGTCTGGATCTGATGGACGTCGGTGAGTCCTAGCTCGGCCCAGCGCTCCGCGGTCTTCGGCCCCACCCCGGGTATGGCCCGCAGCGGCAGGCCCGCCAGAAATCCGACTTCCCACCCAGACCGAACTTCCATCAGCCCGCGAGGCTTGGCGCAGTCCGACGCCAGCTTTGCAATCATCCGGTTCGGTCCGATTCCCACTGAACAGTCGAGTCCGGTGGTGCTCTTCACCTGATCTCTCAGTTGTTCGGCGACGGGCAGGAGTGAAATCGGGTGCAGCCGTTCGGTGCCCCCGAAGTCGAGGTAGGCCTCATCCAATGAGCTCATGACCACGAGGGGGGAGAAGTCCTCGAGCACCGCTCGTACCGCAAGCGACGCCTTCCTATAGTTGCCAAAGGATCCTTGAAAGAAGGTAGCCTCTGGACACAGCCGGACCGCTTCCCCGATCGGCATTCCGGCATGGATGCCGAAGCGGCGCGCGGCGTACGAGGCGGATTGAACTACACCTCGCTGGTCCCGCCTGCCGCCGACCACCAGGAGCTCGACATCGCGCAGCTCCGGATGATTGTGTCGGCACACTTCGACGAAGAAGGCGTCGAGGTCCACATGGAGAATTCGGGCGGGCATCGGTGGAGCTTACACCAGGAGGATCGCGGTTGCCTTGAATGCTACGATCACGGGAATGCCCGGGTGAAGCCCCATCTCGTCGGCGGACGCCGTCGTGACCGAGGCGATCAATGGCCGTCCCACATCCAGGTGCACCAGCGTCACGGGCCCGAGGCGCTCCAGTCGGACCACCCGGCCCTCCATATGATTCCGCGCCGAGTCGGGATGGTGAGTCAGACTGAGCACGATGTCTTCCGGCCGGATGACCGCGTGGATCGGACCCTCCCGTTCCGCTACCACATCGAGCGCGAGGTGCCCGCCGAGAAAGCGCCCTCGAAACGCTCCGCCCTGGTCGCCGGCCTCGGTGCGCTGGACCGTGCCGGCGATAACGTTGCCGGTTCCGACAAACCGGGCCACGAATGCCGAGTTGGGATAGCGGAAGACGTGCTCGGGCGTGCCACTCTGCGCGATGCGCCCCTCGGAGAGCACGGCAACCAGATCGCCCAGGCGCAACGCCTCGTCGAAATCATGAGTGACCTGCAGCGTGGTGATCCCCTCCCGCTCGTGCAGCTCGCGGAGCTCGCGCCGGAGCACCAGTCGCGTAGCCGGATCGACCGCGGCAAACGGCTCGTCCAGAAGCAGGATGGACGGCTTGGGGGCCAGCGCGCGGGCCAGGGCCACCCGCTGCTGCTCTCCGCCGCTGAGCCCGCGTACCGGCCGGTCGAGCAGCGGTTCGATCGTAAGCATTTGGGACAGCTCTTCCACGCGTCTCTGGGAGCCTCGGCCGTCCCGGGCTACCCCGTACGCAATGTTGTCGCGCACGCTCAGGTGGGGAAACAGGTGGTACTGCTGGTACACGAATCCCAGCCCGCGACGCTCCGGCGGCAGGTCCGTGACATCGTCGTCGTGCATGAAGACCCGTCCCGACTGGAGACGGGCGTGTCCGGCCACCGCCTCCAACAAAGTGGTCTTTCCCGAGCCGGTGGGGCCGATGATGAGGGCATAGCCGCCCGTCGGCACCTCCAGGGTGATATCGCGGAGATCGAACGATCCCACGCGGACGTGCAGCTTCTCCAGCCGGATCACCGGCGCTCCTCGGGCTGAAGCACACGTACCACGACGAAGACCGTTATGGCCACCAGCAGCAGAATGACCGCCGCGGGAACAGCTGCCCGGAGACCGAAGGCGGTGAACCGGTCGAAGATGTAGATGCTCGCGACCTTGGGGTTGTAGGTGAGGATCACGATCGAGCCGAATTCGCTGACACTTCGCGCCCAGGCGAGAATCGATCCCGCAAGGATGCCTCGCGCAGCCAGGGGAAGCGTTACCCGGCGGAAGGCCGACCAGCCGGTGTCGCCCAGCGTGCGAGCCACCCGCTCGAGCTGGGGATCGACCCCCTGGAATGCCTCACGGGCCCCGCTTACCAGGATGGGCGCCGAGACGAATAACATGGCTGCGATGATGCCAGGCACATGGCTCACAAACTCCAGCCCGAGCTGCGCGAGCGCGCCGCCGACCGGCGACCGCCGGCCTAGAAAGAGGAGCAGCGCGATACCCGCGACAGGGTGGGGAACGACGACGGGAAGATCCACCAGCCCCTGCACGATGCGCCGGCCCGGAAATGGCCTCCGTGCCAGTAGGTAAGCCAGAGGGACGCCAAAGAGTGCGGCCAACACCGTGGCCATCGTGGCGGTGAGAACAGTAAGCGCAATCGAGGCGCGCAGCTCCTGATCCCGAAGCGCGTCGACCAGGCTCGACGGCGATGACTCCCAGAGAAGCCGGAGCAGCGGGCCGACTACGAACAGCACCAGGCACGCGCCGAGTCCGGCGAGCACCACACGGGACCACATCGGGCGTCTCAGCATGGCGAATCGTGGCTCGCGCGAAACGGTTTGTCGAGGGCTGGCCCATGCCTCCGCGCCGCCGCTAACTTGCCCCCTGCGGTTCACCCAACCTCCGGGTCGAAAGGTTGCCGCCCCCATGGCCGTCGCATTTCTGGGTCTCGGTAGTCAGCGGGTCCTGGCCCCGGACCTTCCGGCTGGCGCTCCTGGACAAGGACGTGGGAATCGCTCGCGCGTTCGCCCGTGAGGCCGGAGTGGACGCGTCCGTCCTCGATCTGGCTGGCACGTTGCTCTCATCGGCCAGGGCGGCATTAGGAGAAGACGCTGATCACGTCGAGGCCATCAGGCTGATCGAACAGGAGGCCGGCGTAGAAATTCGAGGTTGATCGCCCGCCGGCACTTGCCGCCGCCGGAGGAGGTCGTTCAGTTTCGGGCTCATGTCTCCAAGATCTCGATGAACGATTGGGGCCCCACCCAGCGGGTGCCGGCCGAAGTCGTGCTTGCCAAGGGAGGGGTGCTGGTGGGTGATCTGCACCTCCTGGCGCGCACCGCCTATCCTTTGGACCCCGAGAGCCCACTCGAGATGCTGAACCGCACCGAGCCGTTCTTCGCGCTCACGCTGGGGGAAGGCGGAGCGGTGTTCGTCTCCAAGACCCAGGTATCGACAGTCTCCTGCTGGGGCCAGAGCCAGCTGCGCGACCCGGACCGGGCGTCGGCGGCCAAGCTCGTCGCCCTGGAGGTTGAGTTGGCCGACGGCACGAAGTATCAGGGTCGCGCCACCTTCGAGCTGCCGCCGTCGCGCTCCCGGGCGCTGGATTACATCAATGGCCCCGGCCAGTTCTTTGTGCTCTGGACCGACGATCTTACCCGCTATGTCAACAAGTCGCTGGTCCGCCTGATTCGCCCTCTGGACTGAGACCGAACGTGGCACGTCTCGACAAACTCATACAAGTAATGCACGAGCAGCGGGCCGACGGCCTGCAGCTCGTGGTCGGCAAGCCGGCCTCGCTGGTGCAGAACGGTACCGTCCGCCCGATCACTCGCGAGCCGTTGACCGAGACCCAGATCCAGGGTCTGCTTCGCGAGATCGCGGCCGGCGATGCGGCTGCGCAGCTTGGCGCCGCCGAACCGGTCCCATTCGTCTACCGCTCGCCAACTGGCGAAGTACGCGTAGAGCTCAAGGGAGGCGCTAACGGTTCTGCGGTGTTGCGGCCGGTGACCCCAGCGGGATCTGCGGGCTCACCATCGGCTGCTTCCTCCTCGCTCCCTCCGACATCGCCCTCGCCCACCGCCCGCGCGAGCCAAGACACCGCCGAGCTTCGCGGGGCCATGGACACACTGTTCAGGATCATGGTGGAGTCGGGCTCGTCGGACCTGCACCTTCGGTCGGGGGTTCCCCCGATGCTCCGTCTGCATGGCGAGCTGGCCCGGCAGGACCTGCCGGCAATCCCGCCCGAGCGACTCGAAGCCATGCTGGTCAGCATCATGACTCCTAAGGAGCTTGGCGAGTTCCGCGAGACCGGTGACACCGACTGGGCCTACGAGGTCGATGGCCTGGCTCGGTTCCGCTGTAACGCGGGTCGTGACCGTCATGGTCCCATTGCGGTCTTCCGGGTGATCCCGGCGACGGTCCGGTCCGCCGACGAGATGGGCCTGAGCCGTGAGGTGCAGAACCTGTGTTATCTGACGAAAGGATTGGTGGTCGTCACCGGGCCGACCGGATCGGGCAAGAGTACAACCCTCGCGAGCCTGGTCGACCTGATCAACCGCACCCGCACCGATCACATCATCACCATCGAAGATCCGATCGAGTTCGTGCATTCCAGCAAGAAGTGCCTGGTGACCCAGCGCCAGGTCGGCGTGCATACCCGATCCTTCAAGCACGCACTGCGTGCGGCGCTGCGAGAGGACCCGGATATCATCCTGGTCGGCGAGATGCGCGACCTCGAAACGGTGTCCATCGCTATCGAGACCGCAGAGACCGGACACCTCGTGTTCGGGACCCTGCACACCACCACCGCCGCCTCTACCGTGGACCGGATCATCGATCAGTTTCCGCCCGACCGTCAGTCCCAGGTACGGGTGATGCTTTCGGAGTCGCTCCGCGGGGTCATCGCCCAGACGCTCTGCAAGAAGATCGGCGGGGGACGAGTGGCCGCCCGGGAGATCCTGCTGACCATCCCGGCGGTGTCGAACCTCATCCGGGAGGGCAAGACCTTCCAGATCCCGTCGATCATGCAAACCAACCGGAAGACCGGAATGGTCACGCTGAACGACGCTCTGGTGGAGCTGGTGGACGCGAAGCTGGTCGAGCCCAAGGAAGCGTACATGAAATCGGTTGAGAAGTCGGGCATGCTTGCCGCGCTCAAGGCAAAGCGCCACGACGTGTCGTTTCTTGGCGAGGGGTGATGGAAGCAGGGCTGCCCCGCGGCCCCATTCTGGTCTTGGTCAACCCCCAGGACATCGTCAACATCGCCAGCGCGGTGCGCATCGCGAAGAACTTCGGGATCGAGCGGATGCGGCTCGTGAATCCGGAGGTCTTCGACCCCTACCGCATTGAAGGCATCGCGCACAACACCGCGGACCTTGTTGCCCGGATCGAGATCCTCGATTCGCTCGAGACCGCCGTGGCCGACTGCGTGTTCACCGCGGTGCTGACCGCCCGCGAACGCGCCGCCAAGCGGCGTATGCTGCGTCCCCGCGAGGCCGCGGCCGTGCTCGTGCAAGAGGCGGCCGCCGGTCCAGTGGCCATCGTGGCTGGCAGGGAGGACCGGGGGCTCAGCAACGCCGAGTTGGATCTCTGCCATGCGCTGGTTACGATCTCGACCGACCCGGGGCACCGCTCGCTCAACCTGGCCCAGGCGGTCGCCATCATGGCGTATGAGGTCTGGAGTGCCCGGGGCGGCGAAGTCCTTCCGGTGAAGCCACCTCGCAACCGGGCGGATCCGGCCACCGCCGCTCAGCTGGAGGAGCTCTTTGCCGACTGGACTCGGGCACTCTGGGCCATTGACTTCTTCAAGACGCGGCGTCCGGAAAGTGTGATGCGCTCGTTCCGCGAGATTGTGTTTCGAGCCGACCTCGACGGCAGGGAGGCGTCTCTGGTGCGTGCAATGGGTATCGAGGTGGTCCGCTATCTCGAGCGGCGTCCGCCAGGGGGATCGTAATGGGACGGTCGAGCGCGTACTGGAGCTCGAATCTCTACACTGTGGAGGAGGAGGAGCCTGTGCCTACGGCTCCGCTGACCGACCTCTCCGCGCCCCTGGCCTTCCGGTTCCGCGCCTTGCGCACCGGCCTGCTCGCCATCGAGGACGTCGCGGAACAGGTCCGTTTCATGGGGCCCATGTGGCGATGGGCCTGGGAGTATGGCATGGGCAATCGGAAGCTGTGCTGGCTGCATCTCATGCGAGGGAGCGTCGATGTCACCTTCACGCTGACCGAGAATGATGAGAGCCGTCTGAGCAAGGGGCCGAAGCTGGCCAAGGCGCTGGCGCGGGCGATCGAGGAAGGCCAGCGCACCGGCCCGGTCAAGTGGTGCTGGCTCGAGCTGGAAGACCGGCGGGCGGTGGATGCCTTCCTGAGCCTGGCCCGGCGGAAGGCCGCGTGGCTCGCGGAACGGCCTGCTCCCCGTCGAGCGCCCCGGCTTCACGGTGGACGCGCCAGCAGTTCCGAAGCTGAAGCCGACTGAAAAAGTCGGAATATGAAACGGATCGGGTTGTGTAATCCACTGTCCAAACTATACTTCGGCGCGCGTTGGCCGAGGGCGTGTGTTTAGGGTACTTCCTCATCGGTGAGATGATGATCCGTAAGTTGGCATTCGTCGTCGGTGGCGTTGCGGCCGGAGGCGTCGCCGCCTTCGTCGTCTTCGGTGGAAAGCCTCCTCTCGCGCAACAAGCCTTGTCCCGCGCCGACTCCATCGCCGCTCCCATCATCGCCGCCTCCGACAGTGGCCACCTGCGTGGTCCCCGTCAGCCGATCTTCTTTCGCCACGATATCCACGCCGGCCAGTTCAAGATCCAATGCCAGTACTGCCATTACTCGGTGGCGGTATCACCCGAGCCGGGCATCCCTTCGGTCCAGACCTGCATGGGCTGCCATCTGGTTATCGGTGGGTGGACTAGTTCCCACCAGGCGGAGATCAAGAAGCTCCGACAGGCTTGGGCCGAGAAGAAGCCCGTCGAATGGGTGCGGGTGCACTATCTCCCGCGGCACGCTCACTTCCCTCATCAACGTCACATCAAGGCACTCGGCCCGAACGCGTGCGCCACCTGCCACGGCGACGTGCAGCGGATGCCCCAGGTCTTCAAGGTCAACAACGTCGATCGAATGGGTTTCTGCATCACGTGTCACGTCGAGCGGAAAGTGTCGCGGGATTGCTCGGTATGTCACTATTAGTCGCGAGTCTGGAGTCGCTAGTCGCGACTCGTGACTCTCGACTCGTGACCAATCGGAGTCTGAATGGCTGAAGAACCCAAGCCCACCATAGACCGCCGAAAATTCCTCACCGTGCTGGGCGCATCCGGCGGCGGGGCGCTCGCGCTCTCCGGCTGCTCCACGAACCGGGTCGAGAAGCTGATTCCCTACCTGGTCCAGTCGGAGGATCAGATACCCGGCGTGGCAACCTGGTACGCGAGCAGCTGTACCGAGTGCCCGACCGGATGCGGTGTGCACGTGCGCACCCGCGAAGGACGCGCGGTCAAGCTCGAGGGAAACCCGGAGCACCCGATCAATCAGGGCAAGCTTTGCTCCCGGGGACAAGCGGCGCTGCAGGGTCTCTACAATCCGGGCCGGCTGAAGGGCCCGATGGCGCGCGATGCTAGTGGGAGCTGGCGGGAGATCACCTGGGACGACGCCATAGCCAGGCTGGCCGCGAAGCTGGGGACGGCCGGCACCCGGGTCGCGGCGATCTCCGGCGCGGGACGGGGAACCTTCTCCGATCTGCTTACCGAATGGGTCGGCGCGCTGGGAGGACGGGTGGTTCGCTACCAGCCATTCGCCTCGGAGCCGCTCCGCGCGGCCAACCGACAGGTGTTCGGTGTGGACCAGCTCCCCGGCCACGACTTCGCCAAGGCGAAGTACATCCTCTCGTTCGGAGCCGATTTCCTCGAGACCTGGCCCGGCGCCATGGAGCACCAGCGCGGGTTCGCCCAGTCACACGGGTTCTCCGGAGGCGACGTCGCCAAGTTCGTGTACGTGGCCCCCCGGATGAATCTCACCGGGCTCAACGCCGATCAGTGGCACTCCATTCGCCCCGGCTCCGAGGCCGCGCTGGCGCTCGCGATGGCCAACGTGCTGCTGGCGGGCCGGGGCGGAAACCCTGGACTGCTGACCGCTATCAGTGACTTCACTCCACAGATGGCGGCCCAGGAGACCGGCCTTCCGGCCGTCACCATCGAGCGACTTGCCCGTGAATTTGGCGCGGCTCGCCCGGGCCTCGCGGTGGCGGGCGGAATCGGCAGCCAGCATGCGGGGGCTACCGAGGTCTGCGCCGCAGTGAACATCCTGAACTTCGTCGCGGGTAACATCGGCGAAACGGTCCACTTTGGCTCGGACATCGATACCCCGGACGGATACGGTGCGTTGGGAACCCTGCTGGCTGCGATGGATGGCGGTGAGGTGGCGGTGCTGCTGGTGCACGATGCCAATCCGGCATACGCCCTCCCCAGGACGAGCGGATTTGCCGACCGGCTGCGCAAGGTAGCCTTTAAGGTCTCGACCTCGATGTACCTGGATGAGACCACCGCCTTGTGCGATCTCCTGCTGCCTCAGCACCACGCCCTGGAGCGATGGGACGACCTGCGGCCCCGGGCCGGGGTATATAGCCTGATGCAGCCGGTGATGGAGCCGGTGTTCAACACGCTGCCGGCCGGCGACGTGCTCCTCCGCACGGCAAAGAAGCTGGGTGGTCCGCTGGCGAAGTTCACCGCCCCCTCGTATCAGGCTCATCTCCAATCCCGCTGGCAGGCGCTGGCGACGGAGCGCCGGGAGGGCGACGTTGCCGCGTTCTGGCATGGCGCCGTCCAGCGGGGCGGTCTCTTCGTCGAAAGCCGTCCCGCACCGCCGGTGACACTCGCTCCAGGCGCCGCCCGGATTACGTACACCAAGCCCAAGTTCGATGGCGATGGGGAGTTCGTGTTCCTTCCCTATCCGCATGACAACCTGTATGACGGCCGCGGGGCGAACAAACCCTGGTTGCTCGAGAACGCCGACCCTGTTACCAAGATCACTTGGCACTCTTGGGTCGAGGTGAGTCCCGAGACGGCGCGAAAGATGGATCTGAGAGATGGCGATGTGCTTCGGCTCACGTCGCCACACGGCAGCATCGAAGCGCCGGTCTACGTCTATCCGGGGATGAGTTCGGATGTGGTAGCCATGCCGCTTGGATTCGGTCACACCGAGTACGGCGCCTACGCCAAGGGCAGGGGAGAAAACGCGCTCGACCTGCTCGCTGCCCCACGGGGAGACTTCCTGCCCTATGCCTCCACCCGGGTCACCATCACCAGGACACGGGAACACCGGAAGCTGGCGTCGATTGCCGGGGTTCCCCGGCAGCTCGGCCGGGGGATCGCCGAAGCGGTCTCGCTGGAAGCAGCGCGCAAGGGCCTGACGATCGAGCAGGCTTATCTCACCGAGGGTCTCGGCAAGCACGAGGTGAACACCGAGCAGGAGCTCGAGGCCTTGAAAGGCTGGAGCGAGGGCCAGGAGCAGGCCACCAAGTACGGCAACTATCAGGGAGACCATTTCCGTTGGGGCATGGCGATCGATCTGACAAAGTGCACCGGCTGCCAGGCGTGTGTGACGGCGTGCTACGCCGAGAACAACATCCCCACAGTCGGTGAGGGCGAGATCCGCAAGGGCCGCGAGATGACGTGGATCCGGATTGAGCGCTACTGGGAGGGGGGAGAGGAGCCGAACGAGCCGCTGGCGGCGCGCTTCATTCCGATGCTGTGCCAGCACTGCAGCAACGCACCCTGCGAGCCGGTTTGCCCGGTCTATGCGGCCTATCACACTCCTGATGGGCTCAACGGCCAGGTCTACAACCGCTGCGTCGGCACCCGCTACTGCGCCAACAACTGTCCGTACAAGGTGCGCTACTTCAACTGGTACAAGTACAACGAGTCCGCCTGGCCTGCGCCACTTCACCTGCAGCTGAATCCCGATGTGACGGTACGAGCCCGAGGTGTGATGGAGAAGTGCACCTTCTGCATCCAGCGGATCCGGGGGGCGCAGAATGACGCCCGCCTGGAGGATCGGCAGATCCGCGACGGCGAGTTCACCACCGCGTGCGCCCAGGCCTGCCCATCAGATGCGATCGTGTTCGGCAATGCCGCGGATCCCGGCAGCAGGGTGGCTCAACTTCAGCTGGACCCCCGCGGCTACCGGGTGCTCGAGGACCTCAATACTCGGTCAGCGATCACGTACCTGGCCAAGGTCCAGCTCCCGGCGGAGGCGTAACCGATGGCTGTCGTAACCCATCCGGTCGCCCACGACGGCCATAGTATGACCCAGAGCCACTCGGACATCACCCGCGACGTTGTCGCGACGTTGGGCCCCCCGACTCGCGGATACCTGGTCCTGCTGTTCGGAGCGGTATCACTCCTCTTAGTCGGGATTCTTACCTTTCTCATCCTCGTGAAGGACGGGCTCGGGCACGCCGGGTACAACCCGCCGGTGTTCTGGAGCGTATACATCACGACGTTCGTCTTCTGGATCGGTATCGGTCACGCCGGCACGCTGATCTCCGCCATCCTGTTCCTGTTCCGCTCTCCATGGCGCACCGCCGTCTATCGGTCCACAGAGGCGATGACCGTGTTCGCGGTCATGACCGCCGGCCTCTTCCCGATTATTCACATCGGGCGTCAGTGGATCTTTTATTGGTTGCTACCCTATCCCAACCAGCGGTTTCTCTGGCCCAACTTCAAGTCGCCGCTGCTCTGGGACGTGTTCGCCATCTCCACCTACCTCACGGTATCGACCACTTTCTTGGTCTTTGGCCTGCTGCCCGACGTGGCGGCGGTGCGAGACAAGGTGTCCGGCTGGCGGAAGGCGGTCTACTCGCTGACCTCGGTCGGCTGGCGGGGCACCAACAACCAGTGGCGGCACTACTCCCGAGCCTATCTCTATCTGGCGGCGCTCGCCACGCCGCTGGTCCTCTCGGTTCACTCGGTAGTGTCCTGGGACTTCGCGGTGAGCCTGGTGCCGGGCTGGCACGGGACGATCTTCGCGCCGTACTTCGTTGCCGGTGCCATCTACTCCGGAATCGGGATGGTGCTCACCCTGATCATTCCGCTCCGGCGGGCGTTCAGGATCGAGCACCTGATCACCGACTACCACTTCGACAACCTTGCGAAGCTGACACTCCTGACCGGCTCGATTCTGCTTTACGCCTATGCGATGGAATACTTCGTCGCCTGGTACAGTGGAAACATCTTCGAGCAGACCACGTTCTACCGGCGTGCCTTTGGCCCCATGTGGTGGGCCGGCTGGACCATGATCATCTGTAACGCGTTCGTCTCCCAGTTGCTGTGGTTCCGGAAGATCAGGGTCAACATCACCGCCCTGTTCGTGATCTCGATCTTCATCAACATCGGGATGTGGTTCGAGCGATTCGTCATCATCGTCTCCTCGTTGAGCAACGACTACATCCCCTGGGCCTGGGGACAGCTCAACCCGACCTGGGCCGACTGGGGGATTCTGGCCGGATCGTTCGGCTGGTTCGGTATGTGGTTCCTCCTGTTCGCCAAGAACTTTCCGATCGTGGCCATCCAGGAGATCAAGGAGATGATCCCGATGCCGCGGAAGCGGGGAGGTCACTGATGGCCCTGCTCAAGCGGCGGCCGGTTCGGGTGCCCGGACTCCTCGCTTCGTTCTTGCATGTGGATGCGGCGGCGGACGCCATCCGCGCCGTCCGCGCGCTGGGGATCCGCGATCTCACCGTCTATACGCCAGCTCCCAACCACGAGATCGAAGAGGCGTTGGGCCAACGGGTGAGTCCCGTGCGGCTCTTCACCCTGATCGGCGGCTTGAGTGGCTGCGCTGCTGGCTTCGGCATGACGATCTGGATGTCCTACGATTGGCCGGTACTCGTCGGGGGAAAGCCGATCGCGTCGATTCCCCCCTACGTAGTCATCGCATTCGAGCTGACCATTCTGCTTGGCGCGCTCAGCACCGTGGCGGCGGTGGCGTTGTTCTCGGTGCTCATGGGCAAGCCCGGGGCGGCCTATGATCCGCGGTTCAGCGACGACCAGATCGGCATCTTCGTGCCGGCGCCCTCCGATCAGGCTGGACGTGTGGAGCAGCTGCTCCGTTCTGCTGGTGCGGTGGAGGTGCGCCATGAGGCGTAAGGGACTCGTCGCCGTGCTGTTGCTCTTCTCGGGAGCTTGCGATTTCTACTACTACCGGCTGCCGTCGCCCGATGACCTCTGGCATGTGATTCCATGGTTCGATCACATGATCCATGCGCGGTACATCCGTCCCTATGAAACGCAGCAGGTGCCGCGATATTCGCCCGAGGGGAGCGTCCCGGTGAGCGGCGGCGAGCCCGATTGGTCGGCCGAGTGGATCTCGGGCAAGACCACAACCGCCAATGCGCTGAAGAGCCCGTTCGCCATCGGTGCAGTGGCTGCGCACTCGGCCGGTCCGAGCGCTCCGACGATTCCGCGGGAGCTCGAAGCGGCCGGCGACACCCTGTATCAGAATTTCTGCAGCGTCTGCCATGGCCCCACCGGCAACGCCGACGGCACCGTATCCCGGCAGATCGGCGCTCCGTCCCTCCTGACCGCCCGAGCGCGAGCCTACAGTGACGGCTACATCTACAGCATCATTCGCTACGGTCGGAGCGTCATGCCGCGCTACGGCGACAAGGTGTACGCCCCGGTAGATCGTTGGGCCATCGTCAACCATGTCCGCAAGCTCCAGGCCCAGGCGCCCGTGCCGCCGGCAGCCCGGGGAACCGCTGTCCCGGTTCCGCCGGGCCCCAGCGCCACTGGTTCTACCGCCGCGGTGCCACGATGAGCCCCACGCTTCGTGAGCGATTGATCCAGCGGGCGGTGGCCGCACGCTACGACCTATTCCTCGGAGTGGGCGCGGGCCTCAGCATTCTCGGCTTGATCCTCTTTGTCCAATCGTTGGCCGGGGACGCTGCCGATCGGGCCTGGCAGCTCTTTCACGTCAACTGGATTTACTTCACCGGCCTGGCCGCCGGGAGCGTGGCCTTTGCGGCAGTACAGAAGATCACGAACGCCAAGTGGTCGGGATTGATCATCCGCTTCGCCGAGGCGGGGGTGGCATTTCTGCCGGTGTCGCTCATCGGCTTGGTGTTGATCTTTACGGCGGGCTATCACTCGATCTACGGCGCGATGGAAGCCGCGCTTCCCGGATTGCAGCACTCAAAGGCGGTGTGGCTGTCCCACGATTTCATGTTCGCCCGGCTTGGACTGGGATTGCTGGCACTCTCCATTATGGGCTGGAAGCTGGTCAAGGCCGACCTAGTGCCCGACATGTACGCCACCCGGGGTGTGGTCTCCGGTGGCCGGCGGGCCCTCTTTGACCGCTGGTCACAGGGGTACCAGCCGAGCGCCTCGGCGGCGTTCGAGCACGAGTCGCGGATCCGCCGTCTCGCCCCGCAGTACGCAGTGATCTACGTGTACGTGCTCACCCTGGTGGCGTTCGACGGGATCATGGCGCTGCAGCCGCACTGGTTCTCCAATCTGCTGGGCGGCTTCATCTTCATGGGAGCGTTTCTCGGCGCTCATATGCTCCTGGCGCTGTTGATGATCTACGGATCCGTCCACTTGGGGATCTCGGACCTGGTCTCGCCCAAGCAGCGCCACGATCTCGGCAAGCTCTGCTTCGGGTTCAGTGTCTTCTGGACCTACCTGATGTGGGCCCAGTTCCTGGTGATCTGGTACGGCAACATGCCGGAAGAGACCGGATTCGTCTTCGCGCGCCTCTGGGGGCACTGGCTTCCGGTGGCCAAGGCCGTCGGCATCGGCATGTTTATCATCCCATTCTTTGGCCTCCTCGGCGTAGCTCCCAAGAAGTCGCGGGTCACGCTCGGCTTCTTTGCGAGCGTGAGCCTCACGGCACTCTGGCTCGAGCGGTACCTGCTCGTCATGCCGTCTATCACCGTGCTGCCAGGCCCTACGTTCGGGCTACCCGAGCTCGGTCCGACCCTGGCGTTTGCGGGGTTGTTCCTGCTCTCCTATGGGTTGTTCGGCCGCACCTTCCCCATGCTCTCTCCCCGGCTGGCCGAGATCACGCTGGACCGCGAGCGGGGTCACACGTTCATAGCTTCGGAGTTTGATCACGAGGAAGGGCCGCGAGACTATGTGTCGGCCGAGCTTCTCGAAAGGCGGAGCAAACCGAGGTAGCTGGGAGCTGGGAGCTGGGAGCTTGGAGTCGGGACGGCGGCCGATCACGAACAGCAAACGACCCTCTGGTGCATAACCGGAGGGTCGTTTGGTATCGCTGAAGCTCCTAGCTCCTAGCTCCTAGCTCCTAGCTCACTTGCTCCGCATCTCCGCATTCAACCGGCGAATCATGGCGAGCAGGCTGTCCGAAGGCAGGGCGCCGGTGATCACGAGCATCCGATCGCCACGTTGCATGGCCATGGTGCGGTCGGTGTGATCGCTGTCGCTGGGGACCGAATCGCGCGGAGTGATCGTCGGCACCGGGTCCGACATCGCCCGACGAGCCAGGAGGTGGGAGACGTCGCTGGTCGGGCCTTCGATCGTGCGGATGACCTCACCCGATGCGAGCTGTTGGGCCACCACCATCAGCGGCTGCTTACCCTGCTCGCTGGTTTGAACCTGGACCTGAACCACCGGCAAGCCGTCGATATGGGGCAGCTGGTCGCCCGCTTCGGCCTGCGCACCCGCCCACGACATGGTGCGCCACATGCCGTCCAGCTCGAATCCCACATCCGAGCGCGGAATGTCGATCGAGGAGAGCTCGAGCGCCGGCGGCGGGATGACGGGGGGAAGCGCGGCCGCCGATTTGACGGCAACGGGCCTGACGGCCGGCCGGCGCCTATATGGCTGAATCGTGGTCGTGTCCCGGCGGGTAGGATGGTAGTCGGCCGCGGGAGGGCGGGTCGAAACCGGCAGCGTCGCGACTTGCCCAGCCGCCAGCCGCGCGACAGGCTCATGCGGCCGCAGGAGGAAGCTGGCCGTCCAGCCCAATCCCACGGCGGCCACCAGACTCGCCGCCCAGGCGGCTAGATGCGCCCGCCGCCGGCGGGCGGAAACCTGGCTGGCGGCACGGTGGCGGAGCGACTCGAATTCGGGAGGGAAGGCACGAGGGGGGGCGAGCTTGGACAGGAGCGCCGTGGTCCGGTCCCGCAGCGCGGCGATCCCGTCTCGGGCTGCCTGACACGAGGGGCAGGCGGCCAGGTGACTCTCGATCTCCACGCACTGCGACCGGCTCAGACCCTGGTCGAGATAGGCGTGCAGCTCGTCCTCAGGAATGTGCCGCATGGTTCCCTTCGATGGTGTGCTGCCGGTCATGCGCGTCGACCAGGCGGCGCCGGGCCCGGGCCAGCGTCGTGCCGACGGCGCCCAGAGCCAAACCGGTTTGGGTCGCGATCTCGGGGTAGCTGAGGCCGGCGTCCCACAAGAGGAGAATCTCCCGATCCCGCGGCGTCAGCGTGCTCAGGGCTTGGTGGACTGAGGCTACCCGCTCGTCGTGCTCCACCAGAACATCGGCAGCCGGTTCCACGGTCGGTTGCGCAACCGGGTCGGCCTTGAGCAGGGTGAGGTGCCGCTTGCGCCGTACCGCCGCGCGAGCTTCGTCCCTCGCCAGGTTGGCTGCTACCGCGAACACCCACGCCCGGGGCTTCTCGGGCCGATGGGTCAGGGCCCTTACAAACACCTCCTGGGCCAGATCCTCGGCACGCTCCGCGTCCCATACCTTGCGGTAGAGGAAACGCACGACTGCCGTATAGGTGGTCTGGTAAAGCTGTTCGAGCTCGTCCGTCACTCACTCTCCTCAGAGCCCGCAGGTAGGCCGGTACTATTCGGCGGGGTCGTCCAAGAGGACGGCCCAATTCCAGGAACTTGCACAGCCCTGGTCCGCTTACCCCAGGCGCATGCCGCGCCGGGAGAAGACGCACCCGGGATGCAGTCCCTGCTTCTTCTCCGGCCACTCGCTGCAGAGGTCCGGCTTTGCGGGCCGGCCATCCGCCCGTTGCCGCCCATGCAGGGTGCAGCCGATTCCATCATCGTCCAGATAGGCGCAGGTGGAAATGATCTCTGCCTCGATGGAGAAATCGCCCGCCCGTTCCACCTTGCAGAGATACGGCGAACGGCGAGAACGCACCAGGGCCTCCAGCCTGCGTTGCTGCTTGGTACACATGATCTCGATCTGGAGGTCGCGACAACACGCCGCCCCGCGGGTATTGTCCGCGGTTCGGCACGAGGCCAGAGCACACGGGTTGGCCGCGGCGAGAACCGGAAGACTACGGGGTGGAGGCGGGAGTGCCCGGACGGCGGTCCGCCGGTTTTCGACGATGAGAAACTGGTCCCGGCCCAGCTGGCGAGGTTGCTCCCGTCGGACTGGCCCGCGTGGCGCGGGTCCAGTGAAGCCGTAGGCCGCACAGCGGGCGGCGCTCCCATCCTGCTGCAAGAAACGGCAGGGAACGTGCAGCGTGGCATCGACGTAAAGCTCACCCTCATCTTCCCAGATATCATAGAAGCTGATGTGCTGAGTGTGACCGATGAGCCAGGTGGACTCGTGATCCAGCGAGGCGTTCCCCTCCTCGAGAGCGCCCACGCGAAGGACGACCGGCACCCCCCGGCACTGCGAGCCTAGAGCGTGACAAGGGGGCGCCACGGGAGGCTTGGGCCGGCGTTTCGTTTGGACTGTGGATTCCATGCGTACCCAGGGAGAAGGAACCGGTTCTGACTTAAACTAACGATGCCCCGTGGGTCCGGCACCGCCCGAAATACCACTACCGTTTGTTAACCCCGCGCTTATAGTTGTGAAAGGGTTCACAAGGTCGGAAACTTCATGTTCGGAGGCGGAGCGCGACAATGAGGATGACTTCGATGGTGGCGGGGTTGGCCGTGATTGTGGCGGCCTGCGGCGGCGAGAAGAAGACTGAACAGCCGGCAGCCGGGGGGGACTCAGTGGGCACCCCGGCGGCGGCGGCCCCGACACCGGCGGCGGCGCAAGCCGCGACGGGCAAGACCCACGATGTGAGCATGGTCCTCGATGGATCCAAGTACAAGTACGACCCCGATAACCTGACGATTCAGTCGGGCGACGTGGTTCGCTATCACAACAAGAGCGGCGGCCCGCACAACGTGTCGTTCTGGCCTGACAGCGTTCCTAAAGGCGCCGCCGACGTACTCACGAAGAACATGCCGGATCAGATGGCACCACTCCAGGGTCCACTCCTGACCGAGCCCGATGCCGTCTACGAGGTAAGCTTCGCCGGTGCCCCGAAGGGCGACTACCATATCTATTGTCTTCCGCACCTCGCGCTGGCCATGAGGGGGAAGGTCACGGTAAAGTAAGAGCCTGAGCGGGAACACCGTGACAGTAAGACGTGAGAGGTGAGAGGTGAGAAGCCTGCTCACCTCTCACCTCTTTCCCCCACCAGCCAGGTCACCAGCCCGCCCACCGCCAGCCCGGCCAGGGCGTCCACGCCATAGTGCATCTGGCAGTACACCACCCCGATCGTCAGCAGACCGGTAGGTATCAGGAGAACCAGTCCGAGACGGCGGGAGGCCCGCATCGCTGCCAGGGTTGCCGCCAGAGCGGCCGCCACGTGAGACGACGGGAATGCCGCGCCATATGAGCTACCGGTGGCGAGCGCCTCATATGCCAGGCGAGCCGGCAGATTCTGGATGAACCAGCCGGACGGGCGGGCGAACTCGTAATAGGGCCCAGCCACCGGGAAGAAGATGAAGCAGAGATAGCATATGACGAACGTCGCCATGACGACGAGCACGAAACGCCGCACTGCGGCCAGGTCGCCCTTCCAGGCAAAGTAGAGGGCGGGTGCGGAGAGGATCAGGTAATACGACAGGTAAGCGGCGTGAAACACCGTGGACCAGAATGCGCTCGGCGCGGCCTGCCACCAGTCGCGGCTGATTTGCCCTCCGAAGACGAGCAGCTCCCAGTGGCGTACCAGCGCGTCGTGGACCGGCAAGCCCGGGGCGTTGAGAACGTCGAGCTCGCTGTACAGTCCCGGTAATAGAAAGAGAGGGTAGAGCTCTCGGATTGTGCGGCCGACCGGCCCCAGGCCGGGGCGGGTCACCAGGAAAAGGAGCACCACGAAGAGTGCGTGGGCCAGCAGCAGCCACCAGCACGCCGACTGGCTCCAGGCCCGCACTGCGGCAACGACGGAAACCACACCCAGGTAGGCGAGCAGCAGCAGGTCTACCGCCCGGAGTAAACTACTCCGGGCCCCCCCGCGGTCCCGAGTCGCCACGCTCACGGCTACAGCCACCCGGCCTTTCGATACCACCGATAGGTGTCGGCGAGGCCGCTGGACAGGTCGTACTGGGCGCGCCAGCCGGAATCGCGCGTCAGTGGAGAGGGGTCTCCGGTCCAGGCCGGCTGGAAGAACTCGTTCGCTTTGTCGGTCGTGAGGATCGTGACCTGCCGGGTAAGCCGGGCCGAGGTTTCGGTGACGGCGAGGAGCGCCCGTCCGACAGCCTGCGGCACTCTGAGATGTATGACCGACCGCCCCATCGCGGCACCCACCGCTTGCCCCAGGTCACCGCTGGTAAAAACCTGAGGGTGACATGCGTGATATGTCCCGCCGATGGTCGTCGGAACCTTCGTGACCGCCAGTAGCGCCTGGGCGAGGTCGGCGGCGTGAACCGCCGAAAGCTCCTGGCTCCCATCGCCAAAGACCGGCGCCAACCCGAGCCTGGCAAGGCGAAACAGCTTGAGGACTTCGCGGTCTCGGGGACCGTACACGATGGGCGGCCGAACGATGGACCAGGGCAGGGAGGAGCTCCGCACGATTTGCTCGGCCGCGAGCTTGCTGCGACCGTACGCCGTCACCGGGTGTGGAGGCTCGGTCCCCGACAGCGGCGCGCCACGCGGAGCCGGACCGGCGGCCGCGAGGGACGACACCAACACGAAGCGGGGTCTGCCCTGGCGCTCCGCGGCGGTGAGCACGTTGCGTGCGCCGTCCCGATTGGAGCGAAGAAACTCGGCCTCGTCGCGCGCGGCTACCACCCCTGCCACGTGGTATACGACATCCTGGTCCCCAGCGGCGCGCTCGAGGCCGGCAATGTCGTGCAAGTCTCCGCGTACCACCCGTACTCCACGCTGGGCAAGGTCCGCAGCCTTTGAGTCTGATCGGGCGAGCGCTGTTACCTCGATGGAGCTATTCTGGAGCGCCTCGACCACGTGGCTGCCGACGAAGCCGGTGGCGCCGGTCACCAGGGCCCTCATACCTTGCGGTCGTAAAGCCGATACGTCTTATAGACTCGGAAGGTCATCTTTTCGAGGCCGGCATTCATCGCCGGGTTGTCCTCCAGGATCCATCCCGCTTCGCCCCAGTAGATGCCGCGCTCCCCGGATTTGGTCCAGATCCAATGGTAGAGCATGGCGTCGATCCCTTTGCCCTGATGTTCCCGCACTACTCCGAGCAACAGGATACGTGCCCGGCGGATCCGCTTGGTCTTGAGCGCCCAGAGCAGCTT
>JBBQXQ010000053.1:0-21990 GCA_038209515.1 Gemmatimonadales bacterium | reverse complement strand
AAGGTCACGATGGTTGTACCAGTGTTGATCACGAGCTGCCAGCTATCGCTGAAACCGAAGATTGGGCCGGGTGATGGCCCAGATCACACTGACCTCAACCGCGACCCCAAAGGTGCCGGGATGCCCTGCGGTTCGTGCGGTCCACTTGGCGAAACGGTTGAATGAGTTCGCGATGTGTTGTGCCTCACCGGGCAGGTGCCTGCCTAGAGCTCGCGCAACATGGTCCGCATCCGAATCGCGAGGGCCTCGATCTCACGCAGGCCCTGGAGCGTCTCGGCATCAATTTTGGACTCATTCAGGAGGAGGAGCTGGGTCTCGGCGAGGAGGGCTGACAGCGGGTTGGACAGGTCGTGCCGCAGCATGCTCAGCCGCTCGGATTCGTTCATAGGGCCCGGGGACAGGAGGTCACGAATCCATGGGTGAAGGGGGCAACCTCCGCAGTGATACGGAGTTGATCAAACATTGTACCTACCCGGGGCTTATGCAATAGAGCCGGCAGGGCCCCGGTAGGTGAGGAACGCACAACCTCTTGACTGGATTCGCGGCGACGTCTACTTTACGGAGCTTCTTGTTGGCCGGAAACTCCCCGTATCACACCGTCTTGGTCTTGCACTTTTCGGCGCCCTCGGGCCCACCACATAAACAGTCCACCTCACTCGGTCTTGCACTCTTACAATCCCCCACCCCAGCCAGCCATCTGACTGGTCTATCCGGCTTGGAGTCCCTCCGTGGATATCGCTGAGCTAAAGCAGAAGTCGGTTGCCGAGCTGCACACGCTCGCAGAGCAATTGAACATCACCAACTATTCGGGCCTCCGGAAACAGGACCTGATTTTCCGGATCGAGCAATCGCTGCTCGATTCGGACACGGTTATCCGGGGTGAGGGAGTGCTGGAGATTCTCCCGGAGGGATACGGCTTTCTCCGCAGCCAGGACTGGAACTACCTCTACGGTCCGGACGATATCTACGTCTCGCCCAGCCAGATCAAGCGGTTCGACCTCCGCACCGGCGACACGGTCATGGGCCAGGTTCGCCCTCCCAAGGAGGGTGAGCGCTACCTGGCCCTGCTGAAGGTTGAGCAGGTCAACTTCGAGGAGCCGGAAAAGACCAAGCACCGGATCGCCTTCGACAACCTGCGACCCCGTTATCCCGATGCGCGAATCCGATTGGAGCGGAAGAACGGCGACCTGTCGATGCGGGTGGTGGACCTCCTCTCGCCGATCGGCAAGGGCCAGCGGGCGCTGATCGTGGCCCCGCCCAAGGCCGGCAAGACCATCCTGATGCAGAAGCTGGCCAACGCCATCAGCGAGAATCACCCGGAGATCGTCCTCATCGTGCTGCTGATCGACGAGCGGCCCGAGGAAGTGACGGACATGGAGGAGAACGTCAAGGCGGAGGTCATTTCGTCCACCTTCGACGAGCCCGCCGACCGGCACGTGCAGGTGGCCGACATGGTCATCGAGAAGTCCAAGCGACTGGTGGAGCATGGCCGGGACGTCGTCATCTTGCTCGATTCGATCACCCGTTTGGCCCGGGCCCATAACGTCGTGGTGCCGCACTCGGGCAAGATTCTCTCCGGCGGCGTGGACGCCAACGCCCTGCAGAAGCCGAAGCGGTTCTTCGGTGCCGCGCGCAACATCGACAAGGGCGGCAGCCTCAGCATCATCGCCACCGCCCTGATCGACACCGGCAGCAGGATGGACGAGGTCATCTTCGAAGAATTCAAGGGTACCGGCAACTCGGAGCTGGTGCTCGACCGCCGACTCGCCGACCGGCGGATCTATCCCGCCATCGACATCCAGCGGACTTCCACCCGCAAGGAAGAGCTCTTGATGGACAAGGACGAGCTCAACCGGGTGTACCTGCTGCGGAACTTCCTGGCCGACATGCCGCCGGTCGAGTCGATCGAATTCCTGCTCGAGCGCATGAAGCGCACGAAGAACAACAAGGAGTTCTTCGCAACGATGGCGCAGTAGCACTGCTTCCCGAAACCGGTCGCATTCTGGGAGTCGACTGGGGCGAGATCCGTATCGGTCTGGCCCTCAGCGATGAAACCCAGACCCTCGCCTCCCCGCTCGACACCCTGGTGCGCCGAGCCGGGAAGCGTCTACCCATGCCCCGGCTGCTCGAGCTCACCTCGCTGCACCAGCCAGTCGGGATCGTCGTGGGCCTTCCGCTGTCCCCTGAGGGCACCGAAGAGGAGAGTGCTTCCGCCGCGCGGCAGATGGCCGCCACGATCGCCAGGCGGACCGGTCTGCCGATCGAGCTCTGGGACGAGCGCTTGAGCACCGCCCGGGCCCTCGCTGCCATCTGGGAACAAGGCGGCTCCCCCCGCGGCCGCAAACGAGAGGTGGATGCCTTGGCCGCGTCGGTTCTGCTCCAGCACTTCCTGGACACGCGGAAGAATAGGGCGGAGAGGGCGGAAAAGGCGGAGGGGACCGAGTTGTGAACCTGACCCGATCGCTGCCCCGGCGAGGGAAAACTGTTCGATCATTCCTTTCCGCCCTCTCCGCCTTCTCCGCCCTCTCCGTCACAGCCTGCGGCTCCTCTGCCCAAAGCGCCCGCGTCATCCTGCCGCCAGGAGCGTCGTTCGGTGCCGTTACCGATAGCCTCAAGGCTCATGGCGTCATAACGAACCCACGGTGGTTCAAGCTCATGGCCCGGCTGCGGGGAGTGGACCGTTCGGTGCATGCCGGCGTGTACGAGTTCCCCGCCGGGACCTCACCTTGGACGGTTCTCGGCATGCTGGCGCATGGCAAGAAGGCCGCTCTCCGATTCACCGTGCCGGAGGGGCTGACCATTCTCGACGTAGCGGAGCTCGCGGCCACGCGCTTGGGGATTCCCGCGGACTCGTTTGTCACCGCGGCGCGCGATGGCAAGACTGCGACGGCGCTGCTCGGAAGACCGGTCGCCTCCTTCGAGGGATTCCTCCGCCCGGAGACATACCTCCTGCCAGCCGACATCAACGCCGCTGAGCTGATCCGCTACATGGCCGAAGGATTCAAATCCGAGTGGAAGCCCGAGTGGGACGCGCGGCTCGATTCGTTGAAGATGAGCCGGCTGGCGCTGGTGACGCTGGCGTCTATCGTGGAGGGTGAGGCCAAGGCGGATGACGAGCGCGAGGTCATCGCCGGCGTATATCGAAACCGGCTCCGGATTGGGATGGCGCTGCAGGCCGATCCCACGGTTCAGTATGCCATCAGCCTCAAGCGCGGCAGGCGTAAGACGCGTCTCTTCCAGAAGGACTATCAGATCAAGTCACCCTACAACACCTATCTGAACCCCGGACTCCCACCCGGCCCGGTGAACTCGCCGGGTCGGCGGAGTCTCGAGGCTGCCCTATATCCAGCCGACGTCCACTACCTGTATTTCGTGGCCGGTCCCGACGGCCGCCACATCTTCTCCCGTACCTATGGCGAGCACCTAAGGGCAATCAGGAAGCTGAGGAAGACGGGGTAGTAACGTAGGCCCGGGCCGCAGCCTCGACGTCGTCCACCCCGAGAATCCCCGATACCACCGCCACTCCGCCTCCTCCGGCAGCTATCACAATCGGCACGTCCTCCGGCCCCACCCCACCGACGGCAATGCACGGCTTGCCCTTGGCGAGTGCAACCAGCCGCTGGAACCCCTGCGTGCCGAGTCCGGTGCCGGCGTCGCCCTTCGTCGCGGTGTCTCGCCAGGGCCCGATTCCCCAGTAATCGGCTGCACTGGCCTTCCCCGCCTCGGCGTCACTCCCCACTGAGGCCCCGATAATGAACCCCGGCGGCGCGATCCGCCGGACTAGCTCCACCGGCATGTCGTCCGGGCCGAGGTGAATTCCCGCCGCGCCCGTGGCCAAGGCGACGTCGGGCCGGTCGTTCACCAGCACCGGTACCGTGAGTGCCTGCATCAACCCGCGAACCAGTTGAGCCAGCTCGCGCGCTTCCGGCTGCTTCAGCCGGAGCTGCACCGAGGTAACACCCCCTCGCTCGGCGGCGAGCGCGAGTGCAATCAGGTCGCGTCCCTGGACCAGGCGGTCGTCGGTCACCAGCATCAGCCGTAGGAGTGCCGCTACATTATCTGCCATGACGCCCCCCGGACGCCTCCACGGAATTCGCGGAGCCACTACCGTGGCTCGCAACGATGCTGACGAGATCCTTGCGGCCACCGACGAGCTGCTGCGCACGCTGATCGAGGCCAACGAGCTTCAGCCCGACGACATCGTGAGCGCTCTCTTTACGGTGACGAGAGACCTGGATGCCGCTTTCCCGGCGCGGGCCGCCGAGGAGTTCGGCTGGAACATCGTGGCGTTGCTCCACGCCACCGAGATCCCCGTGCCGGGATCCCTCCCGAAGTGCATCCGCCTCCTGGTGCACGCCTATACCCGCCGCAGCCGGGCGGAAATCAAGCACTGCTATCTGCGCGGGGCCACGGTCCTCCGGCCTGACCGGGCGTGACCACCGTTCGGGTCACTCCCCGCGGCGCCGAACGCTGGATTCGGGGACACCCCTGGATCCACCGCAGCGAAGTGCTGAACGGACCCAATGCCCCCGGCCTGGTGGAGGTGAAGGACCAGCGGGGGCGTTTTATCGGACAGGCACTGTACTCGCCCGGCTCGGAGATCCGGTTGAGGCTGCTGGAGCGGAGCGATCGTCCGGTCGACGCGAGCTGGTGGCGGGAGCGTCTGGCCGCCAGCGCGGTGCGGCGGAGCCGCATCGATGCGACGGCATACCGGGTGGTTCATGGCGAGGGTGACGCCATTCCTTCGCTCGTGGTGGACCGGTACGATCGCTGGCTCGTGGTCCAGATTCTGTCGGCCGGCCTCGAGACCATGCGGGATACCATCGTCAGGGCACTGGTCGAGTCGCTGGAGCCGGAGGGTGTCCTGCTGCGCAACGATACCCCGGTGCGCGCCCGCGAGGGTCTTGCGCTAGGGTCGGTGCTGGGCTACGGCTCCGTGCCGAGGGAGGTCGAGGTACGAGAGGGGCCAGTGCGTTACCTGGCGGCGCCGTGGGAGGGGCAGAAGACCGGCGCTTTCCTCGATCAGCGCCCGAACCGGCTGCTCGCTGGCGCGCTGGTGCCTCCTGGCGGGCGGGCACTCGACTGTTTCGCTTACCACGGATCGTTTGCCATGCACCTGGCGCGCCGGTCGGCCAGCGTGCTCGCCCTCGACGCCAGCGCCGCGGCGCTGGAGCGCGGCGCCGCCAACGCCTCCCTCAACGGCCTTGGCAACATCGAGTGGCGCGCAGCCGACGTCTTCGAAAGCCTGCGCGAGTTCGAGAGGTCGCGGGAGCGCTTCAATGCCATTGTGCTCGACCCGCCGGCATTCGCCAAGTCCAAGGCCTCGGTGCCTGCCGCTCTCCGGGGTTATCGCGAGATCAACCTGCGGGCGATGCGGATCCTCGCGCCGGGCGGCGTTCTCCTGACCGCCTCCTGCTCGTTTCACGTGCACCTGCCCCAATTCCTCGGCATGCTGGCCGAAGCCGCCGGTGACAGCGGCCGGCGTATCGTGATGGATCGCACTCTGGGCCAGGGCGAAGACCATCCCGAAGTCCTCACGATTCCGGAGACGGGGTATCTGAAGGGCGCGGTTCTGAGAGCCGTCTAGAGCCTAGACTTTCGACTCTCGACTTCCCAACTTCCACCATGCCCAGCGTAGTAGACTCACGGGAAAAATCGTCCGGAGTACGCCGGGTGCTTGGCGGCATCCTCGTCGCCAATATCGTCGTCGTGGTCGTCAAGTTTACCGTCGGGCTCGATACCAATTCGCTGGCCGTCTTCGGCGATGCGCTCCAGTCATCAGTCGACGCGGCCAATAATCTCATCGGCATTTTCGTGGTGCGGCTAGCTGCCAAGGCGCCCGACGAGGATCACCCGTATGGCCATGCCAAGTTCGAGACGCTCGGTGCCCTGCTCATCGCCCTGTTGCTGGCGCTCTCGATCTTCGAGCTCGTCCGCGGGGCTGTGGCCCGCCTCATGTCGGGTGCCCCACCCCTGAACGTCTCGAGCACCGCCCTCGGATTCCTCGTCTTCACCCTGGCGGTGAACCTCGGCGTCGTCTGGTTCGAGACCCGAGCCGCTCGCCGGCTCCGGAGCGACCTTCTTCTCGCCGATGCGCTCCACACTAGAACCGATGTCTTCATCACCCTCGGGGTGCTCGGCGGCCTGGCGCTGGCCCGCGCCGGCCTTGCCTGGGCTGACCCGGCGCTCGCTCTCATCGTGGCAGTGCTGGTGGGCCGCGCAGGCTACCAGATCCTGCGCCGAGCCATCCCGAGCCTGGTAGACGAGCGCGCCTTCGACCAGACGACCATCCAGCGGGTCGCCGAAGGCGTGGACGGGGTGATGTCCGCCTACGCCATCCGGTCACGGCACGGCGGCGACCGGCGCTTTGCCGAGCTCACGATCGCGGTAGATGGAGGGGCCGATGTCGCCAGCGCCCACCGGATCGCCGACCAGGTCGAGGGCAGACTGCGCGACAGTCTCCACCTCGATGAAGTGACGGTGCACGTCGAGCCATGCTGACTGCCGCGGAAGTTCGCCAGGCCCACCGACGGCGACGATCGCCGTACTCCGACAAGCAGCACTACCACGAGTACATCCTTCAGCGGATCGAGGGCTACAAGAACTCCATCGGCCGGGATGAGCTGCTCCGGCTGGGCGACGAGGCGGCCTCGGAGCTGCAGGCCACGTCCGAGGGGCAGTTCGTTCTCACCGAGGTGCTGATGCTCGAGTCGGTGGACCGGCTCATCATGAAGCGCCTCTCCCTCCGGCCGTACCGCCGCTGGCGACAGCAGTTCCTCCGACTCCGGGCCGCTCAGCGCACCCCCACCCACTGGGGCGTCGAGCCCAATTGCCCGCTCACCACACTGCTGCCCCGCATCGAGCCGGAAGACACCGCGCTGGTGATCGGGACTCACGCGGCCCCGATGACCTTCTTGCTGGCGGCGCACGATGCCGCCGTCACGTTTCTGGCGGACGATCTGGGCTGTGTCGAACGGGTAGAATCGAAGATGGCGGAGGAAGCCCTTTCCAGTGTCTTCGAGAGTTTCGTGACCCAGCTCGACCAGCCGCTGCCTGCATTCATGAGCTTCCTGGCCGGCTTCGACATCGTGGTGCTCGACCCGGAGGGCCTGGTCGATTTGTCCGCCCGGGACCGCGCAAGGCTCATTCACGACCTTCAGGAGCGCAGCCGTCCCCAGGGTGTCCACGTGATCCTGCCGAGCTGTCCAGCTCTGGCACCTGACGCGCTGCGAGGCATGTACGGGGGATGGACTCAGGAGGAGGAGCTCAAGCGGCGCCGTCGCGCCGACTCGAGAGGAGCCCGGGGGCTGATCTTCTGCAAACCCATGTGTCCGCCGGACACGACGTGATCTCTTGGCTCCCGAGTCGGACCGACACGGGCCACCCCATACCATCCTGTAAACCGTTGTCTGCCCGAGTGTTGGCGCGCCTCAAGGGGCGGCACGAACGGTGCTCTTCCAGGGGGAAGCACGCCTTTCCCTTTAGTCAGGAGCGAGCCCGTGACCAGCATTCCCCTCATCGCCCAGTCGGAGCCGCTGGGCATCGTGATCAGGAGCGGCGCACCGAAGCCCAAACCGGTCCGGTTCTGGGCCTATCTGTGGGCCACCGATGATGACGACACCAGGGAGTTGCACTGGCATCAGCGGGTCCCCGCCGAGCACGCCGCGTAGTAGGCCCCGCACGGCAGTCGGGCGTGCGGCGCGCCGAAACGCCCCCGAACTCCGGCTCGGGGGTGTTTGTATTTCCAATCCCTTGCCCCGCACCATTTTCCCGTCTAAACTCGAATTGCCGACTTCTCCCCTGACCGGATCCCGATGCCAACGCTGACCCTCAACGGCAAATCCGTTTCCTTCCAACCCGGCGAGACGATCCTCGAAGCCGCCAGAACGGCCGGCGTCGATATCCCCACCCTGTGCTGGTATCCCAAGCTGCCCATCGTGGGCAACTGCCGGATCTGCCTCGTGTCCGTGCAGGGTCAGAACAAGCTGATCCCAGCCTGCGCGGCCCCGGCCGCCGACGGCATGGTCGTGGAAACCGAATCGCCGGCTGCGGTCGATAACCGGCGGGGCGTGCTCGACTTCCTGCTGGAGCGTTACCCCGGCGAGCACCTGGCGAATGGTGGCCGGGCAGATCCGCGAAACGAATTCGAGCGCTACGTGGTGCAGTACGATGTGCCCGTTCGTACCCATCACGATCTGCCGCTTCGCACCGGCGACGAGCGCCCCGGCGATGTGATGATCCAGCACGATATGAGCACCTGCATCCTGTGCACCCGCTGCGTTCGCGCCTGCGAGGACATCCAGGAGGTCGGTGTGCTCGACGTCGGCATGCGGGGCGAGCATGCCCAGATCATCGTGGGTGGCGACGGCGATCCGGATCACGCGGGTTGCACCTGGTGTGGCGAGTGTGTCCGGGTCTGTCCCACCGGTGCCATCTTCGAGTTCATTCCCCGGCAGCTCTTCGGCTCGGAGGCGCTTCGCGCTCCGGACAAGATCGCCCGCTCGGTGTGCCCCTACTGCGCGGTGGGATGTCAACTGGATCTGCACGTGAAGGGTGACACCTTGATGCGCGTGACCTCCCCCTGGATCGAGGAGGCCACGCCAAACCAGGGCTCGACCTGCGTAAAAGGCCGCTTCGGGTATGACTTCGCCCTGCATCGGGATCGGCTCACCGTCCCGCTCATCCGGAAGGGCTGGATGTGCCAGGACGGGCAGTGGACCTGGACCGGCGAATGGCCCAGGCGTCGCGAGGGCCCGTGGCTCACGATCGAGGAGAAGGGCAACCGCAAGAAGCCGCGGCCCCCGCTCCGTCAGGTTGGAAAGCCACCCCTCACCGGCGTGCCCCAGCTGGAGGAGGACGACGTGCGCGATCGCGTGGCGACGCCGGCGGGCTGGTACAGCGCCTTCCGCGAGGCCACCTGGGAGGAAGCCCTCAGCCTGACCGCCCAGCAGATCCTCCACATCCGGGATGAGCAGGGTCCCCGCGCTCTTGGGGCGCTCTCCTCGGCCAAGTGCACCAACGAGGATAACTACGCGTTCATGCGCATGGTTCGAGGCGCGTTCCGCACCAATAACGTGGACCACTGTACCAGGCTGTGTCACTCGACTTCGGTGGCAGCGATGAACCGCGCGCTCAACACGGCCGCGGCCTCGGGCTCGATGCGGGAGATCGAGGAGGCCACAGACGTGATCTTCATCGCCGGGGCGAACACCACCGAATCGCACCCGGTATTCGGCGCGCTCATCAAGCGAGCCGTTGCGCGAGGCGCCAAGCTCATCGTGGCCGACGTGCGCAAGGTGGAGCTCGCCGAGCTGGCGGATGTCCACCTCCAGATGTATCCCGGCTCCGACGTGGCGCTATTCAATACCATGCTGCGCCACATCATCGATGCTGGACTCACCGATCCCGAGTTCATCCGGGATCGCACCCGCGAGTTCGCCAAGGTCGAGGCTGCGGTACGGCCCTACACGCTCGAGATCGGGGAGAAGATCACCGGCATCCCTCGCGATTTGATCCGGCGTGCCGCCGAGCTGTATGCCAGGGGTCCCCGGACCTCCACGCTGTGGGCAATGGGGCTGACCCAGCACGCCACCGGCACGGACATCGTGGCCAGTCTCCTCAACCTGCTGCTCGCGTGCGGGATGATCGGCAAGTGGGGCGCCCAGATGATGCCGATCCGGGGACAGAACAATGTCCAAGGCGCCAGCGACGTGGGCGCGATACCGTTCGCCTACACCGACTATCGCCCCGTGGGGCAGCCGGCCAACCGAGCGGAGTATGCCCGAGCATGGGGAGTGCCCGAGGAATCGCTCTCGCTCCAGGACGGGATGATGGTCACCGAGATGACCGGGGACGACAGCCCAATCCGTGGGCTCTATATCATGGGCGAAAATCCCGTGATCTCGGATCCCAATATCGCGCACGCCGAGGATTGGGTGCGCAGTCTGGAGTTTCTCGCGGTCCAGGACCTGTTTCTGACCGAGACTGCCCGCTGGGCCGATGTCGTGATCCCGGGATCGTCGTTCGCCGAGAAGGCCGGCACCTACGTGAACACCGAACGGCGGATCCAGCTCACCGAGGCCGCCCTCGATCCGCCGGGGCTGGCTCGTCGCGATCTCGACATCCTCATGGAGCTGAGCAACCGGCTGGGCCTCGAGACGACATGGAGCGGACCCGAGGAGGTGATGCGGGAGATTGCCTCGGTGACCCCCTCATGGCAGGGCGTCACCTACGCGGCGCTCAAGGGCAGCGGTCTCCAATATCCGGTTCTCACGCTACAATCCAAGGGAACCGCCTTTCTGTTCGGCGATGCCTTCCCGACGGCGGATGGCCGGGCGCTGTTCGTTCCGGTCGAGTACGTCGCGCCCGAGGAGCTGCCGGACGATGATTATCCCTTCGTGATGAACACCGGGCGCCAGATGTACCACTGGCACACCGGCACCATGAGCCGCCGCTCCACCGGGCTCGATTCGCGCGAGCCCACACCCGTGGTCGAGATCAATCCGCTTGACGCCATCGAGATGGGGCTGGCCGACGGCGATACCGTTCGGGTCACCTCACGGCGCGGCTCGATGCTGATCGGGACGCGGGTGTCGGAACGTCAGGCGCGGGGACAGATTTTTATCCCGTTCCACTTCCGCGAAGCCGCCGCCAACCTCCTCACCAATCCCCGCCTCGATCCTTACGCGAAAATCGCGGAATTCAAGATCAGCGCGGTGAAGGTGGAGCCGGTCCGGGAGCCCGTCTTCGCCGACTAAGGCGGAGAGGGCGGATGAGGCGGAGAGGGCGGAGAGGGCGGAGAGGATGAGACTACCTCACCGCCCTTTTCTTGGCATTCACCTTTCCGTCTTCTCCGCCATCTCCGTCCCCTCCGTCCTCCCTTATATTCCCCGCGTCCTAACCCCGAGTCCTCATGCGCGCGCTGGTGAAAGAGACCGCCGGACCAGGCATCGTTCTGCGGGAAGTACCGGTGCCCGCCTGCGGGCCCAGCGAGGCGCTGATCCGGGTTCACCACGCGGGCGTCTGCGGCACCGACCTCCACATCTGGGAGTGGGATAGCTGGGCCAGCAAGCGCCTCAAGCCACCGGTCATCGTGGGCCATGAGTTCGCCGGGGAGATCACCCAGCTCGGCTCGGAGGCCGGCGCCACCGGACTGCTCGCGGTCGGCGACCTGGTCACGGCGGAGGGCCACATCGTCTGCGGCCACTGCCTCCAATGCCGCCTCGGAGCCGCTCATCTGTGTCGCCGGACCCAGATCATCGGCGTAGACCGCGACGGCGCCTTCGCCGATTACATCGTCATGCCCGCCTCGAACGTCATGAAGCTCGACGGCATCCCCACCGAGATCGGCGCCATCATGGACCCCATGGGCAACGCGGTGCACACCGTGCTCGAGGCCGAGGTGCCGGGGAGCACCGTCCTGGTGCTGGGCTGCGGTCCCATTGGGTGCTTCGCGATCGGGGTGGCGCGTGCTGCCGGTGCCTCCCTGGTGATCGCCAGTGACTTGAATCCGAAGCGGCTCGAGCTCGCCCGGGCCATGGGCGCCCAGATCACCCTGAACCCCAAGCACGACGACGTCGTGGCCCGGGTCCGGGAGCTGACCGGTGGCGACGGCGTAGACCTGGTCTGTGAGATGAGCGGTCACCCCAGCGGGCATGCCCAGGCATTCGCCGCGGCTCGAATGGGTGGGCGGGTGAATCTTCTAGGCACGCCGAGCCGAACCACGGAGGTGGATTTCGCCCGGGACATCATCTTCAAGGGCCTCACGTTGTACGGCGTCACCGGCAGGAAGATGTATCAAACCTGGCACCAGATGCTCCGCTTCCTTCGGGCAGGCCAGGTGGATCCGCGCCCAGTGATCACCCATCGGTTCCCGCTGGAGCAGATCGCCGACGCGATTCAGGTGATCAAGGACGGACAGGCGGGAAAGGTGATCCTGGAGGTCGGGCCATGAGCAATCCGTTAGAGCGCCGCATCGAGCCCGAGCTGGAGCAGTTCATCAAGGACGGCACGTATAAGCGGCTTAACTTTCTGGACAGTCCTCAGGCTGCCCGGGTCCGGATGGAAGGGAGGGGTGAGGTCATCATCCTCTCCTCCAACAACTACCTGGGGCTTTCCAATGAGCCGGCAGTGGTCCGCGCCGGCAAGGAAGCACTGGATCGTTTCGGGGCAGGCACGGCCTCCGTGCGATTCATCTGTGGCACCTTCACCATTCACCGGGAGCTCGAGGCGGCCTGCGCCCGCCTGGTGGGAACGCCCACCTCGCTCAGCTTCGTAAGCGCGTGGAATGCGAACGAGTCCGTGCCCGCCACCCTGCTCGGCGAGCAGGACATCGTCATCAGCGACCAGGTGAACCATGCGTCGATCATCGACGCGGTTCGACTGGCAAAGGCCATTACGAAGTGTCAGAGTGCGGTATACCGCCACGCCGATCTGGCCGACCTCGACGCCAAGCTGGCTGCCGCGCGGGATCGCCGGGTGAAGATGGTGATCACCGATGGCGTGTTCTCGATGGAGGGCGCGATTGCCCCGCTGCCCGACCTTCTCCAGCTCTGCCGCAAGCACGAGGCGGTGCTGGTAGTCGATGATTCCCACGGGACCGGCGTGCTGGGACAAAACGGGCGTGGCACTGCCGAGCATTTGGGGGTGGCCGGCGAGGTTGACATTATCACCTCCACCCTGGGTAAGGCACTCGGCGGCGCGGCAGGCGGGTTCGTCGCCGCATCAGCTGCGGTCTGTGACTACCTGACGCAGCGCGCCCGTCCGCAGCTCTTCTCGAACGCGCTCCCACCCACCGTGGCCGCCAGCGCTCTCGCCAGCATCGAGTACCTGGAGGCGCATCCGGAGCGCGTCGCAACTTTGCGGGACAACGCACAGTATTTCCGTGAGCAGCTGCTGGGGCTCGGGTTCAAGCCGCTGCCCGGTGAGACCCCGATCATCCCGGTCATTCTAGGGGAGACGGCTGCGGCGATTCGGATGAGCGATCTGCTGTTGGCCGAAGGCGTCTTCGTGACCGGCTTCGGGTACCCCGTGGTCCCCCAAGGTCAAGCGCGGGTTCGTTGCCAGATATCCGCTGCCCACACCCGGGCAGACCTCGATCAGGCCCTCGCCGCGTTTCGTAAGGTTGGCCGTCAGCTGCGGATTATTTGAAACACGTCGAGGGTCTAGGGTCAAAGGTCTAGGGTCTGATCTCCATACTTTTGACTCTGGATTATTGACCGTGTTTCCGCCGTTCATCTGGGTCGGCCCACTCTTTGCACTTGCCACTCTTCCGACGGGCATGGGAGGTCCAGCTGGGAAGCGGTAAGTCCTTGCTGGCCAGAATGGTAAGAGGGGCCCGCGGGCTCCGATTCCACTCCCCTCCCGCGCTTTCCAGCATGAGTTCCCGCATTTTGACGTACCGTGCGTGGTAGCGCCCGGTAAGCGCCAGGAAGGCCCTGGTGCGACACCCTACGGAGGCAGTCTGATGCGCAAGGTCACCCTAAGCATCCCGGTCGCGGTGCTGGCCCTTTGCCTTGGGGCGGCCCAGCTCACGGCTCAGCAGCCGGGGAGCGGCAAGTTCCAATGGTACGTCGGCGGACAAGGCGGAATCCAGTCCTTCCGCTCGCCGATTACGGGGCGCGAGTTCTTGCCAATGGCTGGCGGTCACATTCTCATTACCGCCCGGCGGACCGGCCTTCTGCTTTCGGTCGATCAGGGCTTTGGATCGACCCAGACCACCGGGACCTTCTGGGAGATCCGCGACAGCTTAGACAACGTGACCTCAGCCGGACAGGAGATCTGGAACTTCAAGGGTATTCGCCGCTACTCCGCCATGCTGGTGGCCTACCCGGTCCGCATTCCGAACATTCAGCCGTACGTTGGTCTTGGCGTCGGTATTGCCCATACCACAAGTAACTCTGAGGGCCCCTTCGCCGGCGGACGTGTCGAGAACGCGCTCAGCAGCGCGGGATTTCTGGCCGGCCTGGCGGGGTTGGAGTTCCGCCTGGGACCGCTCAGTGCGTTTGGCCAGTGGCAGGTGACCACGAAGCACGGATTTCACCAGATCACCACCGTCACCCGGCGCGACCAGACTGGTAAAACCCTGCAGAAACGGGTCGACTTCGGTGAATGGACCGTGGGCGCGAATCACACGCTCAGCGGCGGTCTCCGCTTTAGCCTGGGGAACGCGAAGGAGAGGGCAACCAGCGGCGGCTATTGAAGCAGCGCGGGAAGCCAGATACGGCGCGGGCGGACGGTCATTGCGACCCTCCGCCCGTTGTTTTTCGGGAAAGCCACGGTGATCCGGCAACGACGAACCTGAGGGGCCAGTCGGCTGCCTTGGTTATTCCGATCCTCGACGTCACCGCGATCGTGTTCTCCTCGTTCGACCTTGCCCGGTGCACCACCACCTCGCTCTCAGCGATTCTTCTGCTGTCCAGGTCCCGCGTAATGCCGAGCGCCTGGCAGAGCTTTCCCGGCCCGGAGCAGAGCTCTCGATCCGGCACCGGCCCCCGGCGCCGCCGCATGACGTCCAGGCCCTCCAGCGGCTCCAAGGCTCGGAGCAGCACCGCACTGGCCAATCCGGTTTTCTGACAGACCAGGTTGGCGCACCAATGCATTCCATAGGACAGGTAGACGTACCAGGAACCCGGCGGCCCAAAGAGCGCCTGATTGCGCGCATTACGCCGGTGCAGATAGCCGTGGGACGCCGGATCGTCGTAACCGAGATACGCTTCGGTCTCCACGATCCGCGCGGTCGTGAGCTGGTCCCCCGCGGTCGAGACCACCACCATTCCCAACAGATCCTGCGCCACAACTTCAGTCGGGCGCCTGAAAAACGCGACGGGCAGCGTAGCTGCCCGTCTCACCTGAGTCATTCCGCCTTTTTCCTGCTTCGTGTTCGGGGTCGCTTGGCAGGAGGCGACTCACCGCCTTCTGGAGTCTCAGCTGGATCGGCTGCCGGCACAGCGGCGGCTCGCTTCCGCGGCGGCCGCCGGGCACGGGGACGCTTTGCTTCCGCCACCGGCTCGGGAGCAGCTTCGCTTGGTGGCGGTTCCGGGGGCTCGATCTGGACCATGCCGATGAGAGGAATCTCTCCGGGCCTCAGCGGGCCCCGGGAGCCGCGGCGGAACCGGACCCCGAGTCGCTGACCGTTGTCCCGGTTGCCGGATGGCGCCATCTCGGGCGGGGCTGCCGCCTCGCTCCGTGCGTCCTCCGACCCAGCCGGTGGGGCACCCTCTTCACGCGGCACGGCGAACTGCGGCAACGGCCTACTGGGGAGCCTTTGGGACGAGATCTCGTAGTCGTCGTCTCCCACCTTGCGCACATCGGCCACTTCAGCGTCGTTGGCCTGGCGGAGCAATCGGGGGAAGCGGGCAGCATCGAGCAGGGGGTCCTCGCGCCCATGCATGGCCACCATGCGGAGCCGGAGTGCTTCGTGTCCCACGGGAGCGCGGAACTCGGAGAGCGCCTCCGACATCAGCTGAAACGCACGAGCGAGCGTGAGCGCTCCCGTCGTCGTGCGCTCCTCTCGAGCTGGGCCACGCTGGGGGGCGCCCTCGCGCGGGCCGAGGCTCGACCGCGCTCTGGGTCCGGCACCGTCGCGCACGCCGGCCCGATCGCGGCCGCCCCGGCCACGGCGGCTGCGTCCCCGACGCGGACTCTCTTCGCGCCCGTCCCGAGCCTCGGCCGGCGCCCTCGACCGTGGTGCGGGCGCCGAAACCGCCGGCGCCGCCGACCCGGGAGACACCTCGTACTGCCCATTGTCGAGCTTCGTGATCTTGACGACGCCCTTCTGACCCGCTTCGATCACGAACTTGCTGAACCGGTTGAACCCCGCATTGCGCTCGTCGAAATTGGGATCGATCTGCTGCATGACCTGCTTGAGCCGGTCGGACCGCATCACGTCCCCATTGCGAGTCATCTGGGCCACGGCCTCTGCGGCCAGCTCCCAGGGATCCCGCTGGGTGGATGGCGTATCGACTTCCTTGGTGAGCCCGGCCAGGTCGTTGTACGAGTAGTACTCATCGCAGTTCTGGATCAGCAGATCGCTCGCCGACTCCCGGATCCCGACACCGATCACGTATTTGCCGTACTCCTTGAGCTTGATGACCATGGTCGAGAAGTCACTGTCGCCCGAGAGGAGGATGAACGTCCCGATCTCCGGCCGGGTGAACACCAGCTCAATGGCATCGATGGCAAGGCGAATGTCGGTTGCGTTCTTCTTGCTGGAGCCGAAGGCCGGCGCGAAGATGAGATCGATCGACGATTCGGAGAGTGGAACGATGTACTGCGGGTAGCGCCGCCAGTCGGCGTAGGCTCGCTGGACAGCCACCTTGCCCTTGATGATGTCGCTGTTGAGGAGAGTGCGAAGTTCTTTGGTCAGATCCTTCTGGATGCCGAGGGTGACATTGTCGAAGTCGATGAGCAGGGCGGCGTGTGGAGCATGGACCGGGGGTTGGCTGAGATGTCGGCCTGGCCGAATCAGCGGTTTGTTCACGTAGCGCTCGGTTCCGGGTCCACCGGCCCCGTGTGCCCTGGTACGCCTGGCCGGACCCGGTGATCGGCAGGACGTCGAGGGGGCCCACGAGATCGGGAACCTTTATGTGGGGGCGCAGGGCGACTGCATCGAGTCGCAGCTAGCGCGGAGTCTGGCTCCGCTCCATCACCAGCGCAACGTGTGTGCGGCTGTCGAGTGTGGAGCGAGCTGTGGTCGTGCCAGCGTCACCAGGAAAGCCCGCTGCCGGCCGGGTCGCCGACGCGCGCCATACTCCCTGCCATCCTCGGATAACGGCTAGCGACAAGAATTTATCGGGTTGGTTCAGGCGTTGGAAGGGGCTCAGCCGAACTGCTGCTCGCCCGCCAGGGGGAGATCGAGCACGAAGTAGAAGCGGGTGCCGTAGCCCGGAGCGGTTTCGACCTGCATCACCGAGCCCATGGCCTCAACCAGCTTGCGGCAAATGGACAATCCCAGGCCCGAGCCCGAGAAGGTGTACTCACCGGGTTTCTGCCGGCGGCGGAACGGCTCGAAGAGCGTCGCCATGGACTGCGGCGGGATGCCCCGGCCGGTGTCTCGCACCGAGAACTCGAGGCAGCGCGCCGTCCGGGGAACTGCGGTGACCTCGACGAAGCCCTCCGCCGTGAACTTGAGGGCGTTGGTGGTGAGATTGAGCAGAACCCGGCTGAGCGCCACCGGGTGCCCGATCCTGAAGTCGGCCTCAGGCGCGGTGAGCCGCACCGTGAGGTTCTTCTCCTCCGCGATCGGCTGGACGATGTCGCGCACCGACTCCAGGATGTCACTCACGGAGAAGGGTATCGGATCCAGATCGACCAGCCGGTCGCCCCCGCGCGCCAGCTCGATCACGTCACTCGCCACCGAGCTCAGGCCGAACGCGGCGCTGTAGATCAGACCGAGCTGGCGTTCCTGGATCGGGGTGACCGGGCCGCTGCGGCCCCGCTGAAGCGTCTCGGCGAGAAACAGGATTGAGGTGAGCGGCGAGCGGAGGTCGTGGGCAACCTCCACGACCAGCTCCAGGCCGTCGGGTGACGAGAGCCGGTCAGTGAAGTGCTGGGACCAGTCGGCGTCCAGGTGCTGACCGACGATCTCGATGGCACGTAGCACGGTCAGAAGCTGGACCGGATCAGGTGGCGGCAACCGGCGCACCCGATCCAGAAACGCAGTACGAATGAGGCCCAGAAGACGACGGGAAAGGGCATTGCGGGGAATCGAGCCGGTGTTGGCGGGCACACCGGCGGCTTCCTGGCGGATGGCGGCGGAGAGCTGGGCGAGATGCGCGATGGCCTCCTCGACCCCGGCCGCGTGCTCGACCACTCGCTCCCACTCGGTCTCGGCCCAGAGGACCGATTCCCGTAACGCATCCCAGAGGGCCGGTGCAACCGAAGCCGCGGTGGGTCCCGCCGGATCCCAGGCCAGCCGGGGGGCCGGGTCCGGTACAATTCGGCGGCGCTCTCCGCTACTCGAGGCAGAAAGAACCATCTCGGGCATCAGGCCATGGATCCGGGGGTATCGTCTCGCTGGAACTCGTGCTTGTCCATCAGCCGGTACAGGGTCGTCCGGTCGATGCTCGCGAGGCGTGCGGCCTTGGACATGTTGCCCCCGGCCCGGCTGATCAGCCGAGTCAGGTATTCCTTCTCGAACTGGACCACCACGCGATCCTTGGCAGGATGGTACGCCTCGTCCATGATGCCCGGGGTGGCCACGTTCTCCGCCGGCCATTCGGAGCTGTCGTCATAGACAGGGATGTCGTTCGGCTGGATCATCTGATCCGGCTCGGCCAACACCGCGACGTGCTCGATCACGTTTTGTAACTCTCGAACGTTGCCCCGCCAGGGCCTGGAACGCAAGAAGCCGATGCTGGCATCAGTGAGGCGGGGCTGCCGGTCGCCCATCTGCCGGTGCCGCTGCCAGTAGTGCGTCAGGAAGTGATTGGCCAGTATGGGGATATCCTCGGGCCGCTTTCTAAGCGGCGGCAGCTTGATGGGGACGACACGCAAACGATAGAACAGGTCCCCCCGCAGAAGGCCTTCGTCGACCGCCTCCTGCGGCTCCCGGTTGGTGGCCGAGATGAAGCGCACGTCGACCACCGCGTCCTGCTGCTCGCTGCCAACCCGCCGCACCACACCGTCCTGGATGACCCGAAGGAGCTTGGCCTGAAGCGGCATGGTCATCTCGGTCAGCTCATCGAGGAACAGAGTTCCCCCGTTCGCCATCTCCAGCAGTCCAGGCTTGTCACGGTCGGCACCGGTGAACGCTCCTTTCCGGTGGCCGAACATCTCGGACTCCAGCAGCGGCTCAGGCAGCGCCGCGCAGTTGATCGGCACCAGCGCCCGGCTAGCGCGACGGCTGTTCTGATGAATGAACTGGGCGATCACTTCCTTGCCGGTTCCGCTCTCGCCGCTGATGAACACGGACGCGTCTGTAGCCGCCACCTTCCGGGCCAGGTCAACGGCCTTCCGAAATAAGGGAGAAATGCCGATCAGCGTGATCTTGTCGCTATGGCCGATCTGCTTCATCAGCTGAACCCGGAGATCCTGAGCCTCACGAGACATCATCACCGCGTGGGAGGCCCGTCCGATGAGCACCTGCAGATGGGTGGCAGAGAACGGCTTCGGGAGGTAGTCCCAGGCGCCCGCGCGGAGGGCTTCGATGCTGCTGGTGACGCTGGGATTTCCGGTCATGACCACGACGATGGTGTCCTTGTAGGCCTCCAGCGTGGCCTGAAGGATCTGGAGGCCGGAGACCTGGGACATGTACAGGTCGACCAGGATGATGTCGAACTTCCGGCGCCGGACCGTCTCGAGCGCCTCTTCCCCCCGGCCGATCAGCGTCACGTTGTACCCGTCCATCTGGAGGACGCTGGCGCAACTCTCCCGCAGAGTGCGCTCATCGTCTACCACCAGCACTCGGATGCTGGCTTTGACTTCACTGGGAATGGACAGAGGATCGCGGGCACTGCTGTCGGATGCGGAAGGTGGCTTCCGCTCCGTCTGGACCAGGGGATTGACCATTCCTGCAGCTCCAAGGGGAGACCGCGGCGCGGTCGGTTTAACTCAGACCCGGCTCGGCTGAGCCGGGTGAATGGGCGACTCTGAAACCGGCATCCGGGCGGACTGCGTGGTTCCCCGGAGAGACAGCAGGAGTAACGTTTTTACCACATAGTGGGGCGGAAGTCAAGCATGTGATGGGTTGCAGCAACATACGGAGGCCGTAAGTGGGTGCCGTTTCGTGGGTTCTGCCCTACACCTGTGGCGCCAGTCTTAGCTGGGGTAGGAGAGCGGTGCCGGGTCGAAAGCCCGGACTTGCTCCGAGTCGCCATCGCGCTTCAGGTCGCGCAACGCGGTGGTGGCCCTGAGGAGGAGCTCTACCGCGTCGACGGGGGACTCGGCGAAGTCGGGTACCGCGCAGTAGCCGGCCCGTACCTTGAGATTCCGTTCGCCCCCGCGCACCGGAATGGGAGATGATTCGATCGTCCCGCCCAGGCGCTGAATCAGACGCAGGGCGCCCTCGCTGGACGTGGCTGGAGCGATCACGGCGAACTCCGATTGACCAAGCCTGCCGATCGCGTCGGAGGAGCGGCCGGTGCGCTTGAACAGCTGGCCCACCTGCTCGGCAATGCGCTGAACTTCCTCATCGAGTGCCTCGTCCGGCCCGGCCCCTTCCGCCTCGGGGGAAAAAACCACGCAGGCAAGCGCGTCGCGCCGGCGGAATGCGTCCGCACCGATTTCGTGCGCTCGCCGGGCCAGCCCGCGCATGTTGTACAGGCCGGTACCGGGATCGAGCAGGCTCTCGTCCCGCAGGCTATCCACTTCGAGTTTGCACTGGAGGAAGGTGGCTAGCTTGAGGAGAAGTGCCTCGCCGTCGAGCGGCTGGCCCAGGAACTCCCAGGCACCCGCACGGTACGCCTCCAGCCGCTGGGTGCGGCCTGAAGGTCCTGACGTCGTGATGATGATGGGAGTTGTCGCGCTGAATCGGGGGTCACTTCGCAGCAGGCGACAGACCTCGAACCCGTGGACGTCGGACATCTGAGCGTCAAGGATGATCAGGTCGGGTTGCGCGGTCCGGGCTCGCTCCAAGGCCTGCTGACCGGTGTAGGCTCGGACGACCGAATAGCCGCTGGGTTCGAGGATGCTCTCCAGCGATCGGGCCGACCACTCCTGATCGTTGGCGATGAGGACGAGAGGGGCGGAGTGAGCCTTGTCTCGGTTTGCCATGCGTCTCTAGCCAAGGGATGAGGAGCAGATGACGGGAGTTTCCCCGCTGACTTGCAGGACTCGTGCGCCTTCACACAAAACTGGTAACAACGTATGACACATTACTTTGGGGTACGCCTGGCCGAGGCCGGGGTGCTCTGATCGGTGGAAGTGCGCCACAGTTTGGATGCTGGAATGCCACGCTACTTGACACCGTGCAGGTTGTGGCAATTCAGCCGTGGTCGCTGTGGTTCCGCAGCAACGCCTCTCTCGCGTCCGAGGTTGGGCTTAGCCCTGACGCTGAAGCATAACTTACTCCAATCTAGAGGCTTGCATGGTGCGAGGCGGTCCGGGCAGCGGCCGGTGCCACCGGTCGAATTTACGGCTCCATCCTTGAAGCAGAGCGTTTCTTAATCCCGACGTTCCGCCAACTCTACTGGAAGCAATCTGACGCATGGCCATAGAACCGCTGCCCGAAATGACTCCGCCATGCGAAGAACTCAGCCCTGATCAGCCGGCAAATGGCGTGAATAATCCCACGTTGTCGGATACGGCGGAGCGTCCGGTGGAGCTTTCCGAATTCAGCCAACGCTTGGCCAGCTTCGGCCTGGGTGAGGCCCCGGACCCCCTCCTGACGGAGGCTCGCCCGCCTGCAGAGCGCCGCTCCCGTACCTAACGTTGATCGCGGACCTGCTGGCGAGTGAGAGTGAGTCGCATCACAGGGAACTTTTTCAGCGTGTATTAAGGTGCTCCATCTGCCGCGAGTGATCGCCCAGGTGCCGCCGTTGGGAGAGGGTCCTTTCTTGTTGTAGGAATGCTGCCATTTTGTAGAATGCTGCCTTCATCCTAAAGGTTAGTCCGAATTATGGGAATCGGCATGTCCGGGGCACGTAGCAGCAATCCATCGCTTCCCGCAGTGACGGGTGTCTTTGAGCCGTCACTCGTGCGTCCCCGTTATCGGGATTGGGGCAGCGCGGGCGATAGGAGTGACACGCAGAGCGCAGAGGAGTGGCCGCGGCGGGCAGTGAACTTGTTGCTTGCGCTGATCGCTACCATCATCACGCTGCCGGTCATGTTTCTCATCGCGCTTCTGGTGCGCCTCACCTCCCGGGGGTCGGTGCTCTACACCCAGGAGCGGATCGGTCTGGATCGGCGTCAGCCCGTGGTCGGAGGCCAGAACCACCGGCGCGAGCGCGATCTCGGCGGGCGGCCCTTCACGATCTACAAGTTCCGCACCATGCGGGTGGACGCCGAGCACGGCAGCGGCGCCGTGTGGGCCCAGCAGCGCGATCCCCGGGT